>JBKPNQ010000069.1:0-22444 GCA_046732715.1 Acidobacteriota bacterium
GCCTCGGCCTGTTCCGGATGTACGGATTCCGCTTGGCTCCGCCCGCCGGCCAATGCCCACCTGCTTAGGGCGCGGTCGAGCGATCGTTTAGCGAGCCGGTCGGCAGATCAAATGGTCACCTGCCGTTGTGTTCGATTGCGCGAGCGATCCGGCGGGCAGTTCGATCACCGCGAAGGCGCGAAGCGAAACCGCCATGCGCCAGGGCCGCACCGCCGATCGCACGTTGATCACGAGGCCATCCCGGCGCACGAACAGGAGATCGATCGAAAAACGCATGAAGAACGTATGGACGGCATTGGACGGCGCGATGATGAGCGCGGTGCCATCCGGGAGACCGTCGCGACCGAGCAGCCCCTGCCGGCGCGATCTCGAATCAAACGCGGTCAGGAGTCGATCGGCAATCACCCGTTGCGTTCTCGCGTTCTCGAGCACGTGCGCGATCGAGTCCGCCCGAAGCAGTGGACTGAGGAATGACTTCATATTCTTGCCGCGGCCTGGGGTTTATCTGGCCGGGTCCAGATTTCTCGACTGATGAAGCGGTGGCGCCGCCGGCGGGCGCGCCGCTAAGTGGGCACAATCGGGCCGCTTAGCCCGAACGGACGCCGACGCATCGCCGCGGCGTCTTCTTTGCTCATCTTCCCGCGAACCATGGCCACCTTACCCTACTTCGTTTTCAGCCCGAGTACGATTCTGAGTCTGAGCGGACTGCTCCGCGGGCCCGACACAACCACGCCGACGCCGGCCGAGGACTGGCGCACCGCGACGGTCGATGTCGTGATTCCGGCGCTGAACGAAGCGGAGAACATCGTTCACTGTCTCGCGTCCGTCGCTCGTCAGACACTCCGCCCGAGGCGGATCATTCTCGTCGACGACGGCAGTTCTGACGGCACCGTGACCCGTGCCAAAGCGTTCTGCTCGCTGCAGCAAATCGAGCTGATCGCGATCAAGCGGCGCGCACCGATCGGAAAGACGCCGACCATCAAACGCCAGGCGCGCGAGTTCGATTCCGATGTCGAGTTCATTCTCGATGCCGACACGGTCCTCGAATCCGATAACTATCTCGAGCGAACGGTCCAGGAGTTGTACCAGGCGGTCGGCATTGCCAGCGCCTGCGGCGTCATTCTTCCTCAACGCCGCAGCGATCGACAGCGGACGCAGAACAGCCCGGAGGTTCGTGCCTTCAATGCGGTCTACCCGCTTCCGCGCGGCATGGAGCGCGGCTGGTTGGAAGATGTCCGCCGCGGCATGACCAACGCCTACCGCGAAGTTCTCTATCTCTTTCTGCAGCGCTTCGTCTATCGCGGCCAGATGGCGTTCTTTGGCACGACCACCAATCCCGTCGGTTGTGCGGTGGCGTATCGCCGCAAGTACGTGCGTGCGCTCTTTGACTATATCGAGCCCAACCTCGGAGATGACCTGACCAACTCGGAAGACATCTTTATCGGTTTCTCGATGCTCAACGAGGGCTATCGGAACATCCAGCTGATCGACGTTCAGGCGCGAACGGTTGAACCTGAAGTGCAGAGACTGCCCCGACAGATCTATCTGTGGTCCTCGTCATTTCTGCAGTCCTGCTACTACTTCGATCCGCTCGTTCGCAGTCCCTTCCGGGCGATCAAGCGGTGGCTCAATGGCAGCGGCGGCAATGCCTCTCGTGTGGGCCGCGTGCCTCAGACCATTCGCGCAGGCGCTGAATCGGCGAGTTTCCTTCGCGCCATCCCTGCCGCCGCAGGCTTAGGCCCCAGCATCGGCACGGGTCTTCATCTCGGGCCGACCGAGCTCACGCCGCGGGTGACGGCATCCCCTGCGTATCGACGCGCATCTCACGGCGTGAGCGCGTCGGATCGAGGCGGCGAACGTCGCCGGGTGTGCGAGCCGTACCGCCAGGCGTTTGGCCGCGCCCGCACCGAATCGCATGGCCGGCCGGCTGGATGGATTCTGCTGATGTCCGCGATCGAGAAAGTGTTCTTCCCGACGACGCTCTTGATCATGGTGATTCTCCGTTACTGGGAGGCCCTCGCCGTCACCGTCGCCTGCGAAACGGCGATTTGCCTCGCCGCGCTCGCGTTCGTGATGAAAGGGCGTCGGATCGAAATCGCCTTGAAAGGGATCGCCGTCACCCCGATTCGATACGCCCTGCTTGGGTCGGAACTGATCACGATCGGCAGGTTCGCATCTGATCTGTGGATTACCAACAACAGAAAGTGGCGCAAATGATTGCTCGAACCCTGGTATTCGCGACGTTCATCTCGGCCGCGGCAGGCCCGCTCGCGGCTCAACCGGTCGCGCCGGGCGACCGTTCACCGGTGAGTGGCGCGGCGTCGGCCGAGACGACAATCCAAGCGGCGCGTGCGGCGATTGCGGTCGATCCGCACCGCGCTGACGCGTGGGTGCAGATTGCTGATGTCGAAGCGTCCCGAGGCAATCTTGCCGGCTGCGTCGACGCGCTGCAGCAGGCCGTGGCCGCGTCTCCCGCCGACGCCTCGCTGTATGCCCGCCTGTCGCAGACGTATGCGAGCGCCGGATCGGGCGAGGCGGCGCTGCACGCGATCGAAGCGGCGCTGGCGCTTCAGCCCGGTCGACCGGAATACCTCCGGGCGAGAGCCACGCTGGCAACCTGGACCGGCGACTATCGCAAGGCGCGAGACAGCTATCGACAACTCGAAACTGTGTACCCCGACGACATCGATCTCGCGCTCGCGCTCGCGCGCGTCAGTGCCTGGGCGGGCGACACCGACCACGCGGCGAAAGAATTCAAGCGCTATCTCAAGGCCAATCCAGCGAATACACCAGTGTGGCTGGAGCTTGCGAAGACAGAGTCGTGGCGCGGCAACTATGCCGGCGCGATCGAGGCGCTGGACGCCTACAAGCTTCGCGCGGGAGAGACTCGCGAGTACCTCGCGCAGTTGGCCGCGGTGTTGGCGACCGGCGGACGTCCCGCTCAGGCGGAAGATCTGCTCGCTCGTCTGTTAGCGCAGTCGCCCAGCGATTACGATTTGAACCTGATCCACACGCTGGCATTAGGCCGACAACAGCGTGCGAAGGCGGCGTTCGAGTCGCTCGACACGGTTCGGCAGCTGTCGCCGGACGGAGCGCAAACCCGAACGGCGGAACAGGTGCTCCAAGCCCTGCTCGGTTCATCGGCGGAGTCGCCGTTCACGTCGTACAGCGATTCGGACGCGCTGCGGATCCAGCGTTTCACGCCACGCGCTCTGGTCGCCCTCGATAGCGGTACACAGTTGTCGGCTGGCTACGACCGGAGCGAGCTCGAGGCGCGCGCCGGCAGCGGGCTCGATACGCTCGGCGGACAGACCCGGGCAACCTTCGAGCAGACGTGGGCGGGCGCGGCACAGCGCTTCGGAGCGGTCGCGGTCAACGGCCAGGTGGGTTACGCAAGCGCGAACGAGCAGGTCAGCACCACGTATAGCGTCGGTGTCGATGCGCGGCTGGCCGACAGCTTCCGCTTCACGGTGTCGCGCGCCTCGGGACCGCTCGTGATATCACCCAGAACTGTCGACCTCGGGTTGACGGCCACTTCACATCGGGCACAAATCGACTGGACGCCAACGCTGCGCGCTCAGGTCGTCGTCGACGCATCGTTCCAGGATCTCTCGGATGGAAATCGTCGCTGGGAGGTCACGTTCTCTCCGCGGCGAACAGTGGCTCGCCGAGCGCGCTTCAACCTCGATCTTGGCGCGACCGCGTACCGCCTGGAGACGACGCAAGATCTCGACCACGGATACTACGATCCACGCGCCTACGAGTATTACGCGGCGACGATCTACCCCTATATCAAGGTCCGTGAGAACGTCGGCCTCGCGATGACGGCGGCACTCGGTGTGCAGCGGGACAACACGACGCCGTCCTTCCGTCTGGGTGGAAACGTCGGCGGTGAAGCGACGTTTGGCATTTACCGACCGTGGGTTCTGAAACTCAACGGCGCTGCGACGCTGAATGGTCGGCTCGACAGCGGCGCGTTTCGCGCGTTCAGCATCGCGGCGGCGCTGGTTCGCCGTTTCTGATTACACCAAGGAGAACATGGGGATGAGGGCACTGATCACCGGCGGCGCAGGGTTCATTGGGTCGCACCTCGCCGAGCGGCTTTTGGAAGAAGGGCACCAGGTCGCGATTCTCGACGATCTGTCGACGGGACGGCTCGAAAACATCGAGCACCTGGCTGGTCATCCGCACTTCTCCGCCACCATCAACTCGGTTCTCGATGAAGCCGTCCTCGGCCCTCTCGTCGACGAGTGCGATACGATCTTCCATCTCGCGGCCGCGCTGGGCGTCAAGTTCGTGGTCGATCGACCGATTCACACGATGCACACGAACGTACACGGCACGGAAGCGGTGCTCCGTCATGCCAGTCGCGGCCGGAAGAACACCCTCGTCGTGTCGACCTCCGAAGTCTACGGCAAGAGCAACGTCCTGCCGTTTCGTGAAGACGCCGATCTCGTCCTCGGTCCGCCCAACAAGACGCGGTGGAACTACGCAACGAGCAAGCTGCTCGATGAGTTCCTCGCGCTGGGGTACTGGAAGGAAGAACAACTTCCGGTTCGCGTCGTCCGGCTCTTCAATACCGTTGGGCCTCGCCAAAACAGCCAGTACGGAATGGTGCTGCCGAACTTCGTGCGCCGCGCGCTCGCGGGAGAGCCGATTGTCGTCCACGGCGACGGTGCCCAGACTCGCAGCTTCACCTGGGTCGGCGACGTCGTCTCCGCCCTGATTGGCCTTGTGAAAAACCCTCGCACCTGCGGTGAAGTCTTCAACGTTGGAAACGGTGCCGAAATCAGCATTCGTGACCTGGCCATCAAGGTGAAGCAGAAGACGGGAAGCGATTCTCCGATTGCGTTTGTGCCTTACAACCAGGTCTTTGACGACGGCTTCGAAGATATGCGGCGCCGCGTGCCCGACATCACCAAGATCGGAGAGTTCATCGGTTACCGTCCGACCGTACACCTCGATGAAATCATCGAGCATGTCGTCGATTACTGGGTCGAGAGCGGGGAGCGTACGACAGCGAGGCCGAACGATCGTGACGCCCAGAGCAGGCAGATCGTGGCGATGGCGTTGTGAGCGGGTGCAACAGGGCTGGGGCGGGGGGAACCATGACGGGGCGATCGAATACGCCAATGAGACTGGACGTCACTAGGATGACGCTCCGGCGTGCGTTCGCCTTGGTCATCCATGATGCGGCCCAGGAGAGGGGCATCCCCTCTGACTGGAAACCGTCCGGAGCGTGCGGTCGGTGACGACCACGCTCGCGATCGGGTCGGCGCGAGCAAGCTAACCGGACCCCACACCTTGAGGGTCGCAGCCATCTGCTGCGAATATGACGCAATCAATCGTTATCTAATACACACGATTTACTGGGGAATGGTATCAGTCACCAGTGTCCCACATCCTCTTGCACCTGACCACCCTCCACGGCACTCATCACCGGGGACAGATGGCCACCAACGTGTCTGGAAAAGTTTGAAGCCGATCAACACGGATTTCATCCAGTTCTGTTTATTAAACACATTGTGACCACTGGCATGACATCTTTTCGACGATGGCGATGTTCCGGTTTCGGGAATTGAACCCTTCAGAGTTCGACGCTGCGGCCCGCAGTTCGTGGGAACGGCGGTGCGACCAGCGCGCAAGCGTCCTTTCGAGGTTTCCTGATCGGCATCCCAATCGTTATAGCTGGGAGCACGCTTTTTGCTGCGATCGTCTCGATCCATTTTTGAGTCGGCTTGTGATACAAGGCGGCCTGACCGCGTTTGCGTCCGGGGGCCGCGAGTCAACTCGCCTGTGAGACCTTGGTGCTCGTACTGGTAGAGGAACTCTTCGCTGATGGACGACCTCAAAACGGAAGTCAACGCGTACCTGTTCATGGAGTTCGGTGTCGACGGTGACGAGTCGAAGGTGTCGGAGGACTGGCCATTCAGATTGGAGAGGCTGCTGGAATCTCCGGATTTGAGCGTGTATGAGTTCCAAGCGGATGAAGCCTATTTCGCGTTAGCTGACGAGAGTCTCAACTTTCTGCCGCAGGCAGGTATGACGGTCGGCGACCTCCTGCTTCAACGCAGCGGTGCCGCATGGATTGCCGCGAGGGATCCCATTGATCTGTCTGTGGTTCGGCTAGACGATCCCGCCGTGCCTTCGATTGCCGAGCGGCGTCGACGCCTCGAAGCCCTCGGAGATGATGTGTTCCCAGGCGAGAACGCGAAGATCCTCGAGGGACTGTTTCTCCGTACTGAGCTTCGCTATCTTGCGCTGTTCGGGACGCCCGTCACGGAGGATGCGATGATCGCCGGGCTACCAGACGCTCCTGCGATTCCCGTCCCGTTTCCGCGGGCGTCCGCTTGGCGTCGTCTTGCATGGGGCGTTGGTCATTGGCTGAGACACCGACATTCGACCGGTTGACATCCGCTTGCAGTAGACGCCGCTCGGCGCCATCGTGGAGTGGCGCGGCGGAAGCGACACGTTAGCCGGCAGGTGCGATGCGGCCATTCATCGGCGTTCTGATCGCGGTGGCTTTCTGGCTTGGAACGGACGAGCGCTCGGAGATCGTGCGGGAGCCGGCTCCGGCAGTCGAGAAGGTCAGCGTGTGTGCGCTGCAGGCGGACCCTGCTGCATACAACCACAAAATGATCGAAGTTCGTGCAGTCGTGTCGCACGGTCTCGAGGACTTTACGCTGTCGGATCCGCGCTGCAAGCGTCGTGCGGGAGTCTGGCTGGAATATGGCGGCCGCGTGAACTCCGAAACCGTCTACTGTTGATCGAGCAGGGTCTCGCGGTCGAGGCAAACGCCGGCCACGGTCCGTCTAGTCCTGGGCGGAACGATGGGGCTGCGTCCAGAAAGTAGCGCCCGGCGAGCCGACTGGTTGCGCCGCGCGAACGGGTCGTGTTGCATCCTTGAAGAACGTCTATGATGACCTGGAAAAGGATTTTCGCGGTCGTGACGATTGCCGCGCTGCTCGGTATGGTGATGGGAGGCCTGTTTGGACTTGCGGCAGGCAGGCTCGCACCAGAGTTCTTCCGTCATCTCATTCCGTGGCAGGACGTCGAGCCAGGTGGCATGGCGATCCTTCTTGGTGCGACGGCCGGCGTGCTGCTCGGTGGAGCGCTGGGCGGCTTCGGCGTGATCGTGCAGACGCTTCTGCAATGGAAAACCCGTGCCTCAATCGACAAGTGATGGACCTGGTTCCGAGCCCTGAGAGTTGCTGCTCCCGTCATCTCTGCGATTGTCTTCGGCATTCGAGTCGCGTGGAGAGCCGGCCGAACTGCACTATCTCGTTCGACACACGGGAGCTTCTGATGAGTTACGCCTCTTTCTTCAGAGAGCCGGCTTGTCCGCTGTAGCCGACTAAAACGTCCCCTCTTTCGGACCGCGCAGGGTCTTGCTTATCTGACGGATTGCCCCGAGGTGGTAGGCGAGGTGTGCGACGCTGGAAATCATGCCGGCCAGTTCGATGCCGTTGCACTCGCGGGGTGTTCGCAGCATTTCCAGCCAGCGCTGCGTTTCGTCACGAAGCCCTGTGCGGATCTCGTCCCACGTGCTGACATCAACCGCGGACGTTTTCCAGGCCTCATCCCATTTGGCATCGGCGAACGGATTGCCGCCCTCCCGGGCCCACCGATTCATGAGTGAGAGTCCGTAACGCACGTGCTGGGCGTGCGCCGCAATCGTCGCGCCCTCGTTGATAGACGTCGATGCATCCGCTGCCGACAGCTTCTCGAGCGATCGCAGCAGGCCGACATCGCCAGTATTGAGAATGAAAGCAGCGCCGCGGTCACTCGTTCCGTCGACTAATTCGGAGAACAAGCGGCCAAGAGCGCGGCTGGTTTCGGTCGTATCCAAATGCCTGTCCATGCGATCGACAAAGAGGGCCGGGATCAAGACTGCAGCCCCCACATCAGCTCTGCCTTTCGGATCCCGGATCCCGCACTTCGGATCCCGGAGCGCGAACCGCGAGGCTACCAGATCCTGACGCGGTCTTCCGGCTTGATGAACAGCTTGTCGCCGTCCTTCACTCCGAACGCGGTGTACCAGGCATCCATATTGCGCTCCGGAATCGAGCCTCGTGCCGCAAACGGTGCGTGTGGATTCGTGAGGATCTGGTTCCGCAAGGCGTCCTCGCGCTGCATGCCTCGCCAGATCTGGGCGTGTGCCATGAAGAAGCGCTGATCGGCGGTGAAGCCTCCGATGACGGGAGCCTCCTGTCCCTTCAGCGAAAGCTTGTACGCCGTGTACGCCATCTCCAGACCACCGAGGTCGCCGATGTTTTCGCCCATCGTGAGATCGCCTTTGACGCAGGCCCCTTCGAGCGGGCAGAACGCGTTGTATTCAGCCGCCAGCCGCTTGGTCTGATCGACGAATTTCTTGTTCGTCTCTTCCGTCCACCAATTGCGGATCTTGCCGGTTTCGTCGAACTGCCTCCCCTGATCGTCGAAGCCGTGACCCATCTCATGTCCAATCACCGCCCCGATGGCTCCGTAGTTCACCGCAGTGTCGGCGTTGGGATCGAAGAACGGCGGCTGCAGAATTGCCGCCGGAAACGTGATCTGGTTCATCAGCGGATTGTAGTACGCGTTCACAGTCTGGGGATTCATGTTCCACTCGGTTCGATCGACGGTCTGCTTGAGCCGGGCGACCTGTCGATTCCAATCGAACTTATGAGCGTTGCGAACATTTTCGAAGAGTTTTCCTGCATCGATGGACAAAGCGGAGTAGTCGCGCCATTTCGACGGATAGCCAATGCGCGGCTCGAACGTCGCGAGCTTCTTTTGAGCTTCGGCGCGGGTCGCGTCGTCCATCCATGCGAGCGTTTT
The DNA here is from genome assembly GCA_046732715.1 of Acidobacteriota bacterium. Taxonomy (GTDB): domain Bacteria; phylum Acidobacteriota; class Vicinamibacteria; order Vicinamibacterales; family 2-12-FULL-66-21; genus JALZOC01. The sequence goes on from JBKPNQ010000069.1 coordinate 8,821, forward strand.
GAGCCGTTCACCCATCGCGGCCCGCAGATTGGCGACGAGCTGATCCATTTTGGCTTTGTTTTCTGGCGGAAAGTATCTCGCGACGTAGAGTTCGCCGACGCCTTCACCGATTTGCGCGTCGAGCAGGCGAACGCCGCGTTTCCACCGGTCGCGCTGTACTTCGATGCCGCGTAGCGCCTTCGAGAAGAAATCGAAGCTCGCGTCATCGAACGCTTTGGGAAGGTACGAGGCGTAGTCGCTCGCCAGATGGAAGATGAGATATCTCTTCCACGTGTCGACGGGCACTGTATCCAGGAGCTTCGCTCCATCCGTCAATGCCGTGGTCTCGTTGACGACGAAGTGCTGAACATCGCCGAGACTGGCAACCGGGAGCATGGAATCCCAATCGACGGCCGGAATCATCTTCTTGAGCCCGGCGCGATCGACCGGATTGTTGGTCGCCTTCACATCACGCTGCCGCTCCGGCGCCCAGTGGACCGTTGCGAGTTTGGTTTCGAGCGCGACGATCGCGGCGGCGGATGCGGCTGGCGCGCTGTCGCCGGTGAGTTCGAGCATCTTCGTGACGTACGTTTTATATGCGCTGCGATAGCTGTCGAACTTGTCCCCTTTGTTCAGATAGTAGTCGCGGCTCGGCATGCCAAGCCCGGATTGGGTGACGCCAACGGTGTACTTCGTCGGATCTGCAGGATCGGGAAGGATGTAGATGCCGATGGGACCGCCGTAATCGATGTTGCCCATCAATTTCACAATCTCTGCTTTGGTTCTGGCGCCGTTGATCGCGTCGATGTCTCTCTTCAGCGGCTCGATGCCCCGTGCTTCGACTGCCGGTGCGGCCATCCAGGAGTTGTAGAAATCCACCACCTTCTGTTGCACAGAACCGGCGGGCGGTGGCGTTTTCGCCAGGCCCTCGAGCAGCGCATGGACGTCGTTCTCCGACTTATCGAGTAACGCGTCGAACACGCCGTAACTCGCCTTGTCGGCGGGCATCTTGAACGTGGAAAGCCATTTGCCATTCACGTACTTGTAAAAATCATCCCCCGGCTTGACCGTGGTATCCATCTCTGCCGTGTCGATGCCAAAGGTTCCAAAGGCCGGCTTTGGCGGGGCCGCGGCGGGGGTCGCTTTTTCGGCACTGCAGCCGGACAGCAATGCCGCCATGGACAACGCGATGAGATAAGGTTTCATGAGCCGAAGAGTGTATTTCAGATTCTTCTTTGCCCGATGATGAAATTCGTTTGAGGGCCTTCGTTAGACACGCGCGGTTTGTCGGAGGAGTTGCTCCGGTTCAGCTGATTATGGTTCGCACGCAAGTGGCGTCGACTGTCGAGTCCATCGATCATCCGGAACGGTTTCGGCTCATGAGTCGTACGAGCAGTAAGAGGAAGACAGCCGCTGCTCAGGTGAGGCAACGACCGAGTCGTTACGGCTCAAAGCGTCGACGACGTCGGTAGTGGCCTCGTGCATGAACCGGCTCTATCTGAACGGCGCTCTCATTCTCGCGGTGATCGTGAGCCTCCATATTTCGCGTCCGGCGAAGGCGCCGAGCGTCATCGGGCACGCGGTCGATGGCGCCGGATATCCCGTGCCCGGTGTCTCCGTCACTGCGATGCCGGAAGCGGGTGGTCCCCGGAAGTCCGCGATGACCGCAGCAGACGGCGCGTATCAGTTTGAGAGCTTGCCCGAGGGCACCTACCGCGTCGATTTCGAGATCCTTGGGTTCGACCTGGCGCGTCGCAATCACGTTCGCGTCCGCCAGAATTCGACGGCATCCGCCGACGGGACTGTGTTCGTCAGCGGAGTGTGCGAATGCGTCACGGTGATTGATGGCACATCGGTCCGTGAGCGCGCTGGTCAGGTCGTAGACGAATCCGATCGACCGCTCCCGCATGCGCGGCTGGAGATCACCAGTCCGCTGCACGGCAACTTTGGATACGCAGACAACGAAGGACGTTTCCGAGTCCGCGTACCGGTGAGCGGGAGTTGGCCACTCACAGCATCCGACAGCGGCTTCGGGACCGTCAAACAGCAGGTGTCCGGGACAGCCGATGCGCCTATCGTGTTGAAGCTTCCGTACATCGGCACGACCGGACTCCCAGATACGCAGACCTTGAAGCGAGGCTGCCGCTGTCCTGGCGATTTATTCACCCACGACGGACGGTGAGGCGGCCACTGACGACGTCGCGCCAAGGAACACGAGAAGGTTGTTTATCGGGATGGCGATGGGTGTAGGATGCTCGCGGCATTCGGCGGTCAAATCCGACGTCGTGTGATGGAGGAGGCATTGAGAATGTAGGAGGAAACTCATGGCCACAACAAAAGACCTAAGACTCGAGGGCTGGCAAAGTGCGTGCTCGCGCCGCAGCTTTCTCAAGAGCGCGGCGGCACTCGCTGCCATCGGGAGCGCGCCACACGCGTTTGGTCAACCGTCAACCGGCGCCCCGGCCGGGACGGTTTGGCTTTACATCGGGACCTACACCGGTGCGCCCGGACCGCGCGGACGCAGTGGGATGGGGATCTACTTGTGCGCGCTGAACCTCTTCACCGGCGAGTTAACCGTCGTCCGGCTCGTCGCTCCGGCGTTGCCGGCAACGGGAGCGATTCCATCTACAGCGAGTCCATCCACGATTGCTCTCGATCCCGGCCGGACACATCTGTATGCCGGAAATGAATACGGGCCGCCCGGAGCGATAAGCGCCTATTCGATCGATCGAGGCACAGGCGATCTGACGCTCTTGAATGGTCAACCTACCCTGGGAGCTCCGGCTCATGTCAGCGTTGACGAAAGTGGCAAGTATCTCTTCTCGGCCGAATACTCAGGCAGCTGGTTCGAAGTCTTTCCAATTCTGGCAGGCGGGTCGCTTGGGCCTGCGGTGTTCCAGATGCAAACGCTCGGTAACGTTGACACATCGTTTCGCACGCAGCCCGCGACCAATGCCCCTCCCGGCAGCTTCGCGTTCAGCGCTCATGAGGGGCCGAATGGACATCCCCACCAGATGGAGGCGGACCCCTCGAATCAATGGGTTGTGGGCACCGACGCGGGGCAGGATCGGATCTACGTCTGGAAACTGACCCCGGGGAGCGCGTCGCCGTTGACTCCGGCTGCGATACCGTTCGTGAACACACCGCCGGGCGATGGGCCCAGACACTTCGCGTTCCACCCCAGCGGGGTCTGGATGTATTCCATCCAGGAAGAAGCGTCGACCATCATGTTCTGGCATTTCGATCCTGCGACGGGAGCTCTTTCGGCGCAACAGATCGTCCCAAGTGTGCCGCCGGGATTCACCGGCACGAACTTCACGTCCGAAATCCGCGTTTCCGCCGATGGCGACTTCGTTTATGGAGCAAACCGCCTCAACGACACCATCAGCGTGTTCAAGGTCGGCCACGACGGCACGCTGACCCAGACCGGCCACGCCTCAACCCTCGGAGATTATCCAAGAATATTCGTCCTCGATCCCTCGGGACGGTTCATGGTGGTTGGCAATCAGTTCGCCGACAACGTGACGACGTTCGGCGTCAACCAGGGAAACGGCTCCCTGAAATTCACCGGTAACTACACCCCGGTCGGAAGTCCGTCAGGTATGGTCTTCCTGTTTTGATCCAGTGGTTCGCCCGCCAGAGCCGATGCGCGGTCGCGCGTGTTCGGCTCTGGTAGCGTCGCCGAGAAAATCTCGCATGAAGGCGGCAACACGATCCTGTGCTTGGATCTAAGCACCTCCCAGTTTCAGCGGGCCGACGCCGTCGTCTTCGCGGCCGGCTTCGCGCGCCATAATTTCGGCAACATGTAAACGAGGTGCGCGCGCCACGTGCCCCAGTCGTGGCCCCCATCACCGCCGATGTAGTAGTCGTGCGCGATGCCGTGCTTCTCCAGAATCTGGTGAAACATGACGCTTCGGTTCGCCGGCTGATTTTCGTAGGTGCCAAGGCCGACGAAGAGGTAGTCCACCTTCTTATTGATCGCCGGGTCGTTCAGGAACTCGGGCGTGCTCTTTTCGGAATCCGGATCTCCCGCGCTGAGGATGCCGAACGACGCAAACAGGTCGAGTGACTTGAAGCCGACCAACTGCGCGTGCCGACCGCCCATCGACAGGCCGGCAATCGCTCGTCCGTGCGGACCCGGCTGGGTGCTGTAGGTCTTGTCGACGAGAGGGACGATTTCGGTACGAAGCTCTTTCTCGAAGAGCGGAAACGTCAACTCCGTGTGCTTCGGATCGCTGCGATGCACGACCTGGTTGTTTGGCATCGCGATGATCATCGGCAGCGCCTTGCCTTCCGCGATCAAATTGTCGGCAATGAAGCCAGCGCGCCCCTCAATGTTCCAGTTCGACGCCAGCTCGCCGCTCCCGCCGAGCAGATAGAGGACCGGGTAACGACGATTACGGTCGTAATTGGGCGGCGTATACACATACATCTCGCGCTCACCGTTGAGGACGTCAGAGTGATACACATGCCGGGTCACGGTCCCGTGCGGGACGGGCTTCGCGTCGTAGTAATTTGGACCGTCGCCGTGGACAACGAGGGTGCTATATCCCGGCTGGTCAGAGACGCCGGTGAACGTGTTGTTGGGATCGACGATCGCTACGCCGTCCAACAGGAACCGATATACATACATGTTTGGCTTGAGGGGACCGACGGTCAGGGTCCAGACGCCATCGGCGGCCTTCTCGAACGGAATCGGGTTGTTCCCCTTGCCAATCGCCAGCAGCACTGGCCCGCCGGTGAGAGCAACTGAGCGCGCCTCCGGCGCCTTCACCCGGAAGGTGACCGTGCGGTCGTCCCGCACCTCCGGCGAAATGACGTTGCCGCCATAGGGCACCAGGCTTCGCGTGTTCTTGTGCGGATTCCAGTCCAGGTTGACGTTCGCTTGCTGCGCCATCGCCGGATGTGCCACGCACCACGACGCCGCGAGGGCAATACCGATCATTTTCTTCATAAGCCGCACCTCAGCCTCCAAGGTTCTACAGGGTTCTTCAAGGTTCTGCAAGGTTCTACGCTGGCGGAACCATTACAATTTCCGCACCCGTGTAATAGTTGGCCTCCTCGTGCGTCAAGGTAAGTAAGGCGGACGAGGTGACCACAGCCAGCGCGCACATCGACGAGCTACCGATTCCGATGCCTCTCTCGACCCCCGTGGCGGGGTTTGCCGAGCTGTACGAGCGCAACTATGAGGCGGTGTTCCGCGCCGCCTTGCGTGTCACCGGAAACATGGCCGACGCCGAGGACGTGCTGCAGACTGTCTTCGTCCGCATCCTGGCCCGAGGTGGAGACGTCGAGGATGTGGCGCTGCCGGCGGCATACTTTCGGCGCGCAGCCGTCAATGCTGCCCTCGACGTGCTGCGTCGTCGCGAAGTTCGTGCGGAGTCGGTGTACGACAGCGATGTGCAACAGCCCGCCGTCCAGCCGCATGTGCTGCTCAAGGAGCGGCTTCGACGGGCCCTCGCCATTCTTGACCGCGACGACGCGAGCCTGTTTCTACTGCGTCACGTTGAGGGACTGTCGATCGAAGAATTGGCTGAGCTGTTCGCGATAGAGAAGAACAACGCAACGGTCAGGCTCCACAGAATCCGGCTTCGCCTGCAGGCGGAGATGGAACGCTAGAACGTTGCAAGAACCTGGACGCTCGTTGGGACGACGCGATCGAGCGGGGCGGAAGGGCCCCTGCGAGCGAGCGTGTTGGGGGTCCGAGGGGCGAAGCCACTCGGTGAAGAAAGAAGGAGTTCGGAAATGTCCGACAACCTCGAACAAGCACTGCAGCAGATGAGAGACGAGGACGTCAATGTCGCGACGGTCGAAACCGTGCGCGCGCGCGTCTGGTCGAACATGACGACCGCCACCAGCGCCACCTGTGCCGAGTTCAGGCAGGACCTCGACGCGTATCTGCGCAATGAACTGGGTGACAGGCGCCGGCTCCTCGTGGAAGACCATCTCGGTCGCTGCCCCGGCTGTCGCGCACGACTCGCCGAAATGAAGGGCGAGAGAGTCGTCATCGCCATGCCGATGCGGTCAACCTCGCCGTGGGCGCGATGGGGAACCCTGGCTGCGGCGGCGGCAGTGCTTCTCGCCGTCCTTTATCTCGGACGCGACGCGATCGACGGCATGATGGCTCCGGGCGGGCCGCGAGCCACGGTCGTTGCTGCCAATGGTGGGCTGTATCGTCTGCCCATGGGCGCTCTCGACGCAGGGGCCGCTATCGGCGACCACGAGTCCGTCCGCACGAGCCCGGGCGCCCACGCGGTGCTGCGGCTTGCCGACGGATCGATGGTGGATGTCAACGAGCGAACGGAACTCTACGTGACCGCCGCCTGGAGCGGTCAGGCGATTCACCTGCAGCGCGGCGACATCATCGTCAAGGCGGCCAAACAACGCCGCGGACACCTGCGAGTTCTGACCCGCGATTCCATCGCCTCGGTGAAGGGCACTGTCTTCGCCGTGTCAGCCGGCATGGGTGGCTCCGTCGTTTCGGTGGTGGAAGGATCGGTGGCGGTGGACCAGCCTGGTCGGGCGGTCCTGCTGAGCCCCGGGCAGCAAGCGGCCTCCATTCCGGCGCTCGCGACCTCGGTGGCAAACGCCGTCTCGTGGAGTCCTGATGCGGAGTCTTACCTGGAGCTGCTCCGCTCATTCGTGCAGATCGAACGCGAGCTGGCGAATTTTCCCTCCGAGCTGCGGACCCATTCGGCTCTGCTCTCGTATCTTCCGGAAGGCGCTGTGATCTACGGCACGGTTCCAAATCCCGGGCTCACGCTGGATCGGGCTCTGTCCCTCGCGGAAGAGCAGTCGGCACAGAACGCGACGTTCGGGGCCTGGTGGAATTCCGAGACGGGACAGCTGTTAAGACAGATGACGGACCGCGTTCAATCGGTGAACTCGCTGCTCGGCGACGAGATCGTTTTCTGCGCCAGCCGTGCTGGACTCGAAGAGCCCGTGCCGATCGTGCTGGCCCGGGTGCAGTCGGGCAAGCGGGCGGAGCTCTCGGCCGCATTGCAAGGCCTTTTCACCGCGGCGGGCGAGTCTGCCGCATCGTATTCGGTTTCCGACGACCTGATGGTCGTGTCAAATTCGAGTTCGCACCTGACGTGGGCTCTCGCTCACCTCGGGCAGGGCGCCGGTTCTCCATTTGCGGCAGCGATCGGGGGGCGGTACCAGCGCGGTGTGGGCTGGCTGATCGGGATGGATGCGCCCCCGGTGGTCACGATGGCGTCGAAAGACGACGCCCCGCCGATCGAGCTCGCCGGCATGATCGGAATGAAGTACATCTTCCTCGAGCAGCGCGCTCCTGCGGGTGCAGTCGAGAACGAGGTCACGTTCGCATTCGACGGGGCACGAACCGGAATGGGATCGTGGTTGGCCGACGCCGGGTCCGGTGGCGCGGCGGAGTATCTCCCGGCTGATGCGCTCGTCGCCGGCTACGTTTCGACGCGTGAGCCGTTGCAGCTGTTCGAAGAGTTGACGGCGCAGATCACCCGGGTGCAACCGGACTTCGAACACGGTTTGGCATCCATGGACGAGAAGCTTGGTGCCGGCTTCGTGCAGAACCTGGCCGGGGCGCTAGGCACCGAGGCCGCCGTCGCGCTGACGGGACTCTCGACCGCCGGCCCCACCTGGGTGATGGCGAGCCTGGCGAACAATCCGTCGGTCATCGACGGCTCGATGCAGAAGCTGGTGGACACGTTCAACGCCGAACTTGGGCCCGACGAACAAGCCAAGCGCATCGTGTTGTCGCAGGAAAGTGTGACTGGACGGACGTGGACCACGATCAAACCGGGAGGACTTCCGGTCGGCATCACGTGGACGTACGACCAGGGTTACATGGTGGCCGGTTCCGATCGCGCATCCGCGGAGCGCGCCATCGCGACTCGAAACGGCGGCTCGCCGCTCGTCTGGTCGCCGGAGTTCCTCGGTCAGCTCCCGTCGTCGGCCGGACTCCACCCGTCCGCCTTCGGCTGGCTGAACCCAAAGGGGGCGCTTGGAATTCTGACGGCGCTGACGACGAACCCGGCGGTCAGCGAACTCGTATCAGGACGCGATCCGATCCTCGTCGTGTTCGATGGAACGCCAGAACAGATCCACGCGGCCAGCCGTACTCGTATCTCCGGCTTGATCATGGACGCAATGATGGTCGGAGGCCTGGGGCGTGCGACTATGAGCACGCAATCAGGAGACGTCCCGCAACATTAACGGAGAGCATTTGAACGAAACCCCGGTCGTCGACCTCGACAACCTCAAGGTGAAGCTCGGACGGCGGGAGATCCTTCACGGGATCACCTGCCGTCTCGGCGTTTCAGGCACTGGAAAAGCGATCGGGTTGCTCGGCCCTAACGGCGCGGGCAAGTCCACGCTGATCCTGACGCTGCTGGGGTTTCTCCGTCCGAGCGCTGGGCGCGCGCGCATCCTGGGCATGGACTGCCGCAGCAACATGGGCGAGGCGCGCTCGAGAATCGGCTACATGCCGGAGAACGACTCGTTCGTCGGCGAGATGACGGCCGTCACCTTCCTCCGCCAGATGGCGGAGCTGTCGGGGCTTCCACCCAAGGCGGCGCTCGAGAAGGCGCACGAAGTCCTGTTCCACGTTGGGCTCGGGGAGTCGCGCTATCGCGAGCTGCGGACCTACTCGTACGGAATGAAGCAGATGGCCAAGCTCGCGCAGGCGATCGTCCATGGGCCGGAGCTGGTCGTGCTGGACGAACCGACCAACGGCCTCGATCCCGCCGCTCGCCGGCGGATGCTCAAGCTCGTCACTGATATGAAGGAGGAGCAGGGGATGAACGTGCTCGTCTGCTCACATCTGCTTCGCGACATCGAGCAGGTCTGCGACGAGGCGGTGATCCTGAAGGACGGCGCGATCGTGCATCACTGCAACCTCGAAGAAGAGCGGCGGTCGAACAGGTCTTTCGTCGAGCTCGAGGTGACCGGTGACGATCGAAACCTGCGGACGGCGCTGCCGGAGATCGGCGCCGAGGGCGTGTCCGAAGGCGGCGGACGCTGGCGCATTGTGCTGCCGGCGGGCGTCGAGCTTGAAGCGATCTGGGGACTCGCGGATCGCCAGAACCTGCTGGTGAGGAAACTCAACCATCGTCGAGACACACTAGAAGAGATTTTCTTGAAAGCGATGGGGCACTTAGCGCACACGCCGGGCGAAAGCGCAGCGGTCGATGTCGGTCGCGTGTAGATGCGAGCCAGCACCGCGAGTGAGCGTGTAAGGGGATCCGGGGGACGAAGTCCCCGATAGGAAATATGGCGGTTTACAAGCGCGGATATCGGCGATACGACGGACCGCTCACAGGGCGCTGGACGCGGTTCATGGTCCTGCCGCGCTACGCCTGGCAGAGGCTGTACGAGCAGAGGCTCGTGCTCCTGCTGACGGTGGTGTCGTTCATCTGGCCACTGCTCTGCGCCGGCTTCATCTATCTCACCAATCACGTGGAGTTGCTCCAGGGGCTCGACAAGGACTTCCTCGCGTTCATCCAGGTCAACGGCACGTTCTTCTCGATCTTCATGTACGTCCAGGGCGGCTTCGCGGTCTTCCTTGCGGCGCTGGCCGGACCCAGCCTGATTGCGCCGGACCTTACGAATAACGCGTTGCCGCTGTACTTCAGCCGACCGCTCACGCGCTGGAGCTACGCCCTCGCGCGGCTCACGGTGATCGTTGGCATGCTGTCGGTCGTGACGTGGATTCCGGGCCTCATCTTGTTCGCGCTGCAGGTGGGCCTCGCTGGCGGATGGTGGTTCCTCGCGAACTGGACCCTGGGCGCCGCCGTCGTCGTCGGGTTCCTCCTCTGGCTTCTGGTTCTGGGCCTTGTGGCGATGGCCGCATCCGCGTACGTGAAGTGGAGGATCGTGGCTGGCGCCGTCAGCCTCGCCACCTTCTTCATCCTGGCCGGCGTGTCGACGATGATCGACAACGTGTTCCGCGTCACATGGGGGCACATCATTGATCCAGCGTGGGCGGTGAACCAAGTGTGGCGCACGCTTCTCGGCGTGGATCTACCCGAGGGTCCGGGTGCCGCCGCATCGATGTTGTCGCTGTCCGTGTTCGTCCTCGTGCTCGTGGCGGTGATCGAACGCAAGCTGCGGCCGGTCGAGGTGGTTCGATGACCAATGACTCGCACGAGCGCAGCGAGGGCGGCACGCGAGCGGAGCGTGGCGAAGGGGCCCCCGCGAGCGAGCGTGTAGGGGGGGCCGGCGGGGCGAAGCCCCCCGGAGTAATTTTCGAAGACGTTTCAAAGTTCTACGGCGAAGTGCTTGGCGTCAACCGCGTCACCTTGAACATCCCGCCAGGGATCACAAGCCTCGTCGGCCCGAACGGGTCCGGCAAGACGACGCTGATGAACCTGATGACTGGCCTGATTTTCCCCGACCACGGCCGCATCCTGATGCGCGGGATTTCTCCGCGCGACCCGGAAGCGCTGATGCGGAAGACGGGATACGCCACGCAGTACGACACCGCGCCGCGCTGGGCAACCGGGTTTACCTTCCTCACGACCGGCCTCCTTCTTTTCGGATACGGGCGATCGCTGGCGGAGGAGAAGGCATGGAAGGCGCTCGAGCGGCTGAGCCTGACCGAAGCCGCGAATCGCAAGGTCGCCGGGTATTCCAAGGGCATGCGGCAGCGCGTGCGGCTGGCGCAGGCGATCGCGCACGATCCGGAGGTGCTGGTCCTGGACGAACCGCTGAATGGTCTCGACCCGCTCGTTCGCGCCGAGACGATCGATCTGTTCCGTTCCTGGGCCAATGACGGAAAGCACGTCATCATCTCGAGCCACGTTCTCCAGGAAGTGGACGTCGTCAGCGACCAGGTCGTGCTGATTGCGAACGGGATGATCGTCGCCGAGGGGAAGATCCGCAAAGTGCGCGACGAGATTGACGAACATCCGAGCCAGTTCATCATCCGGTGCCGCGACGGCGACGCATCCGGCGTGGCGGCGTTGCTGTTCGCCGAGTCGCACATCACCGAGATCAAAGTACACGACGACCGGCTCGGCATGCTGGTGATGACGAGGGATCGGGAGCAATTCGCGCGTACGCTCGGACGGATTGCCCTCGACGGCCACCGGATTGAGAGTGTCGTGCCGGCGGACGAGAACGTGGATGCCTTGTACGAATATCTGATCGGCGGCGAGTCGCGATGACACCAGGATCCGTATCTTCTGAATCGCCGCGTTTCTCCGATCGCGCGAGCCAGGCGTGGACGATCGCGAAGATCGAACTCCGGCGCGCCTTCTTCGCCAAGCGCTCCTTCTGGGTCTACGGGCTCGCGCTTCTCCCTTCGTTGATCTTCTTCGGCCACGGTCTCGACGCGAAGGTCCGGACCGAGCGGCTTGCTCGGCGCGGCGCGATTAGCCCCGCCCTGATGGACAGTATCCAAGTTGGAGAGACAGTCGACGACGTGAAGAAGCGGCTGGGGAAGCCGGCCGAGGAGCGCTGGTCCAACCGCAGCCGTCGCGTCCGCCAGCACACCGGCAATGCCGGGGTAACGACTCACGTGATCGAACCGGCGGTCGACGCCCGCTTCGTCCGCCTGAATGTCTTTCGTCCTTCGTACAGCGGCGAACCGGTCGCGAGAATCTACGAGTTCGAGGCCTACGGGCCGGATGGCAAGGTGAACCTCGCGCTGGATCGTCCTGCCACCGGAAGTGTGCCGTGTAGCCAGGATCAGGGTCCGGAGAAGGCTGTGAACGGTAGTGTGGCCGACAAGTGGTGCGCCCGAGACTTCCCCCTGTTCTTGCAGGTGGATCTGGGAGCGGCTCATAGAGTGTCGCGCTTCATCGTGAAGCACGCCAGCGCCGGAGGGGAAAGCGAGGATGCCGACACTCGTGACTTCAATATCCAGCTGAGTAACGACGGAAAGACGTTCACCACGGTCACTTCGTCCACCGGCGCCGGGTTCGTCGAGGAGCGGACCGAGTATCGTCAGATCACCTACTTCGACGGGCGGCGGGCTGCCTTCCTCACGTTCGTCGATGGCAAGCTGCAGAACCGGAACATCAACCGTATGCTCGACTTCGAAGAGGATCGGGCGATCTTCGCGGGGATCTTCCAGTACTTCTACCTGCGGCTGGCGGTGTTTTTCGGCTGCCTTGGCATCTTCATGTATCTCTTCCGCGGGGAGATGAGTAACCGGACGCTGCACTTCTGGTTTCTTGCACCGGCGCGGCGCGAAGTGCTGCTCGCGGGCAAGTACGCGGCCGGGCTGATTGCGTCAGCGACGATCTTCAGCGGCGGTGCCCTGCTCGCGGTGGCTGCTCTCGTCTGGCCGCACGACGCGGTCGAAGTGCAGTCTTACTGGACTGCCGGGGGCATGGGACACGTGTTCTGGTATGCCGCCGCCGCTGCGCTGGGCTGTGTGGGTTACGGAAGTGTCTTTCTCGCGGTCGGCCTGTACATCCGCAATCCAATCATCCCTGCTGCCGTGCTGCTGGCCTGGGAGGGGGCAAACGGCATCTTCCCGCCCGTGCTGCAGAAGATGAGCATCCTTTATTACTTGCAGTCCCTGTGTCCGGTCCCGGCGCCCATGGATGATAACGCGCCAGCGTTGATCCGGTTGCTGGCGGCGCCCGCGGCTCCCGCATCACGTCCTGGAGCGATTCTTGGGCTGCTGCTATTGACTGCATTTGTCTTGTGGATCGCCAGTCTCGCCGTCCGGCGCATGCAGATCAACTACGGGACGGAAGCCTGACTTCAGTCAGGTTCCACAGGGTTCTGCAGGGTTCTACCGGGTTCCACCAGGTTCGTTCATTAGGTTCCCCGAGGTTCATCACGTTCGCGAGTTGCCGATTGGGCTTCGAGAGAACCCAGCAGAACCAGAACGAACCCAGCGGAACCCAGCGGAACCTATTGTCCTGTCGCTCATTTCACCGACAGATCCCGAACGTAGATGTCCTTGAAGCGCATGTTGCCTTCGCCGCCCGAGTGCAGCTGCAGTGCGATGTAGCCGTCGAACGACTTCGGCGTGGGATCCGTGAAGTTCAGGACTTCGACGCCATTCAGGATCGCCACCATGTGGTTGCCCTCGACCTTCACGAGCATCTCGTTCCAGTCGGTGGGGCGCAATACCTGTTCGTATTCTGGCGCCGGCCAGGCGATCCATTGACGGCCGTCGCCATACAGACCCGCGTTGTGGTGATTGATGGTTCGATCAATCTCGAACTGCAGGCCCTGGCTGACGTTCACCGTTCCGGGCGCGAACTCCGTGTGGAAGTAGATGCCGCTGTTGCCGTCCGCCTCGCACTTGAACCGAATCGAAAACCAGAAGTCCTTGTACTTCTTCTCGGTCCGTAGATATCCGTAGGCGTTCGTAAGGCCCTGCCCGTGGATGGTGCCGTCTTCCACCGTCCATTTCTCTTTGCCGACCTCGACCCAGTTGGTCAGGTCCTTGCCGTTGAAGAGACGTACCCACTGCTCACCGGGATACAGCGGCCGGTTGGTCGGTACCTGCGCCGCCATCGTCATCGGTATGGTCAGCACACACAGGACGCTCATCGGCATCCACGATCTCGGAACAGGTCGGGGCATGTCATCCTCCTGGCGAATTCAGCCGCCCGGAATCATACCGCGAGCAGTTCCTTGCGCACGCGGAGGTGGTCCGCGTTATCCTCTGGCCCATGAGATACACCGTCAGTCTGTTTGC
>JBKPNQ010000070.1:0-43809 GCA_046732715.1 Acidobacteriota bacterium
CGACACGGCCTGGTGGTCGCACAGACGGGGCTCGCGACGATCCTGGTTGTGCTGGCGGTGCTGTTGCTGCAAAGCCTCGTGCGGCTGCAGCAGGTGCCGCTCGGGTTCGAGTCGCGCGGCGTGCTGACCGCTCGCCTGAGTACGCCGCAGGTGAAATATCCGGACGCGGCAGCGATGCTCGAGTTCCAACGAACGTTGCTCCAATCGATCGAAACGATACCGTCGGTTCGGGCCGTCGGTTCCATGACCAGTGCTCCCTTCGCGCCCGGAGTCCGCCGCGGCGTGGACGTGTATGACCGGGCAACGACCGGCGGGCCGGAGGAGGCGCGGGCGCCTGCGCTGGAACAAATCGTGAGCCCTGGCCTGTTTGGAGCGCTCGGTGTGACGCTGCTCGCAGGACGCGAGTTCGGCACGCAGGATCAGCCCGGCTCGCCGCTCGTCGCCATCGTCAGCGAGGGCCTCGCCCGAAGCCTCTGGGCCAACGGCAATGCCGTCGGGCGAGTGCTCGAGTTCGACGGCCGCAGCCATGAGGTCGTGGGCGTTGCCGCCGATATCCGTGGAACCGACGGCACCGCCCGTGGTGGCGGTCTCGATCGCGATCCGAACCCCGTGCTGTACGTGCCCTCAGCACAGGCCCCGCAGGGCACGATCTCGCTCGTGATTCGCACGGACGCAACTCTCCAGACAATCCTGCCAACCATCCGTGCGGCAATTCGTGACCTCGAACCCACGCTTCCGGTTCCTGAGCTGCGCCCCCTCGACGAATGGATTGCCGAAAGCGCTGCGCAGGCGCGTTTGACCGCGAGGCTGGCGGCGGCATTTGCGAGTGCGGCGCTGTTCCTGACGATGGTCGGCATTTATGGCGTCATCTCCTATGGCGTCAGTCAGCGAACGCAGGAAATCGGTGTTCGGATCGCCCTTGGAGCTCGTCGAGCCTCGGTTGTTGGGCTCGTACTGCGGGGAGGCATGATGTGGGCGGCCGCTGGCATCGTGCTGGGTCTCGTCGGCGCATGGTCCATGAGCCGCGCGATCACCAGCTTGCTGTTCGATGTGTCCGCTACGGATCCATTCACGTTTGCGTTGACCGCGTTCGCCTTGACTGGAGTGGCTGTGCTGGCGTGCACGGTTCCCGCTCTTCGGGCGACGCACATCGACCCGGTGATCGCATTGCGAGCCGACTGAGGAGGCCGGACTGACACGTGAGCCGGACGCTCACTCGTGGCGCAGGAGCTCGGTCGGATCGATGCGCGACGCGAGCCATGCAGGCCTGAAGACCGCGCCCATGGCTGTGACAGATAGCAACACGGCGACCGACAAGAGCGTCCATGGATCGCGCGCATGGACGCCATAGAGCTGCGACGCCAGCAGGCGGCTGATGGCAAGGCCTGCCGGAAGCCCGACGACGAGCGCCGGGCCGACGATCGTCGCGCCGTCGCGGAGCACGGTCGCGAGAAGTCGACCCGCGGTCGCGCCGAGGGCCAGCCGGACACCGAACTCGCGCTGACGGCGCGTAACGTCACACGTCATCAACGCGTAGATGCCGACGCATCCGATCGCCACGACGAGCAATGCCAGGCAGACGGCGATCCCGCTCGTCAGACGTTCGCCCGCGATCGACCGCTCGAGCTCCTGCGCGATCGTCGTCATCGGCCCTGCCTGGACATCGCCGAGAATCGACTGCACGCGCTGGCGCACCGAGGCGTCTTGTGACAGCGATGGATTGGCGAGACGAACGGCCAGCGTCACGCGCCCGAACCGCCGAATCGGCAGGTAGGCGACTCCAAGCCCTCGATCGCGCGGTGAGACTTGCCTCGCATCCGTCATGACGCCGACAACGGTCAACATCGACGAGTCGCGGTTCATGGTGAAGTGGCGGCCAATCGGGTCGGAGTCGCCAAACAACGCCCTGGCAAGCGATTCGTTGATGGCGACTTCACCGGCCCGTCCGCCCTCCGACGCCGGGCGACCGTGTACTGCACGCATGCCGACTGCATCGAAGAAGCCGGGCCCGGTGAACGCAACGGTCCAGTTGACGCCGGCCGCAGGCTCGCCGCGATCGGTCTGCAACTGGTCGGTCCGATCCACCCAGTAGGCGCGGTAGTCGAGAAGGGGCGACGCGAACCCGCCGGCCGCGAGTACGCCCGGAATCGCCGCGATCCGTTCTCGCAGATCTTCCACCATCGCGAGAGCAGCCTCCGGTGGATGTCCAGGGTGTTCCGCCGCGATCGGAATCAAGAGGACGTCGCGGTCGTATCCGAGATCCTGCGTTCGCAGGTTGATGACCGTCCTGAGCAACAGGCCGGCGCCGAACATCAGGACCGCGCAAACGACGAGCTGTCCGATTAGCATCACCCGGTGCGCGATTGGACGCGTGCCACCAGCGCTCCGGCCATGGTGCACCGACGAGATCACGGTCGAGCGCACCACGCGCGTGCACGGCCATAAGCCGAATGCCGCTGCGGCGACGACGCACGCGCCGGCAAACGCCAGCACGCGCGCGTCCAACCCGATCGCGAAGTCGAGCGGTTCCAGCGCGGAGACCAGGCTCATTGCCATCGATGTGGCCCAACTGGCCAACACCAAGGCCAGTGCTCCAGCACTTGCTGAAAGCGCGAGGCATTCGGTCGCGGCCTCCCGAATCAAGCGCCACTGGCCGCCGCCGATCGCCAGGCGGATGAGGAACTCCCGACGTCGCGCTTCCGCCCGCGCGAACATCAGGTTCGTGAAGTTCGTGCACGCGACGACGAGCACGAGGACCGTGATGACGACCAGAAGCGTCAACGGCCGAGCGAATTGTGCGCGTACGGCCCCGTCGCCAGAACCCCCGGCAACGAGACGGAACGATTCGGTGCGATCGCGCGCAACCTCGCGGCTGTTTGCACCGAGCCGCGCCGCTTTCTCGGTGAGGAACACCTGTCGCGCCAGCCGCGCCGCCGAGTCCGCACGCTCGATGCTCGTATCGTCATCAAGCCGGCCGACGACCTTCAGCCATCGCGCTTCCGTTCCAGCGCTGTCCTCCAGGCCCGGCATCCCCGGCATCAGGGCCGGCTGCATCGTCAGGGGGACCCACACGTCGACGGGATAGCCGACGGAGTGCCCTCGGAATCCTGATTCGGCGACGCCGATGATGGCGAACTGGACCCCGCCCAGTTCGATCGTCCTCCCGAGGATGTCGGGCGCGCCGCCGAATCGCCGCCGCCAGAAGCCGTCGCTGACAATCGCGACCGCGCCGCTACCGGGTGAGGCCACATCGCTGGCGGCGAACGGCCGGCCGAATACGACGCGCGCGCCGATGACGTCGAAGTAGTTGTGCGAGATAAGGCTGACCGGCACATCCTCGGAAGGTTGCGCACCGTCACGCGGCGAGCGAAACGACTGGACGTCGGAGGCCGCGGCCGCGCGGTAGAGACCGCCGGATGCGCGTTGCCAGCGTGCGAATGCCGCGTACGACCACATTCGCCAGCCGTTGTCGGCTGCCGCAGAGAATGCGACCAGGCGTTCGGGATTGCGCACGGAGAGCGGCCGCAGCATGACGGCTTCGGTGACGGCGAACGTGGCGGTGGCTGCACCGATCCCGACGGCGAGCGACGACACCGCTATAGCAGTGAAGCCCGCGGACCGTCGCATCTCGCGCCCGGTATAGCGCAGATCGCGGACGAGATCTTCTATCAGCCGCAGCGAGAAGAGGTCACGGCTGGCGTCCTGGAACGCCGTGGGGTTGCCGAACTCGCGCCGAGCAAGCCGTCGCGCGGCGTCGGGCGGCATGCCCTCGGCCAGATGCTCTTCCTCGAGGAGTTGGAGGTGAAGGTCCAGCTCGGTCCGCGTCTCGCGATCCTGCTGCGCTGAAAAGGTCGCGCGCAGGCGGAGCAGGAGGCGCTTCAGCATCGTGGACATCAACCCTCCTGCAACACCGCCGCGATTGCCGCTGCGATCGAATTCCAGCGTTCGGTTTCACTGGCGAGCTCGCGCGTGCCGCGCCTGGTCAATCGGTAGTACTTCGCCTGCCGATTGTTTTCCGTCGTCCCCCAGTACGATTCGATCACGCCGTCGAGCTCCATCCGGTGCAGCGCCGGATAGAGCGAGCCCTGCTCGATTCGCAGGACGGCCTTT
This sequence comes from Acidobacteriota bacterium, assembly GCA_046732715.1. GTDB lineage: Bacteria > Acidobacteriota > Vicinamibacteria > Vicinamibacterales > 2-12-FULL-66-21 > JALZOC01. The sequence continues at coordinate 4,111 of JBKPNQ010000070.1, forward strand.
GAGATCTGCCGGATGCGCCGTGCGATCGCAAACCCGTGATTGGGACCGGTCGCAAGCGTGCGCAGGATCAGCAGGGGCAGCGTGCCCTGAAGCAGTTCACCTTGCGACGCTCGGGCTGAGGTTCGTGGCATGAGCGATTCCGTGGTGCAGTATCCGGCGCGCGCTCACTCATGTCAAGCATCTAGGTGAGGCGCCCCGTCGCCTGTTCGCGCCCGGTCGATACTCGATAACATGATTGGCAATATGACCGCCTCCAACCCACCTGGTCGCCGAGGCCCGGCCGAACAGCGGCACTCCGCCGACAGTCACGATCTGATCCGTGTGCAAGGCGCGCGCGAGAACAACCTGAAGAACGTCAGCATCGAGATCCCCAAGCGGCGACTGACCGTGTTCACCGGCGTCTCCGGATCCGGCAAGTCGTCGCTGGTGTTCGGCACGATCGCCGCCGAGTCGCAGCGGCTGATCAACGAAACCTACAGCGCATTCGTGCAGGGATTCATGCCAACGCTGGCCCGGCCAGACGTCGACGTGCTGGAAGGACTCACGACCGCGATCCTCGTCGACCAGGAGCGAATGGGCGCCAACGCACGCTCGACGGTCGGTACCGTAACCGACGCCAATGCGATGCTGCGAGTACTGTGGAGCCGCCTCGGGAAGCCGCACATCGGTCCGCCGACAGCCTTCTCCTTCAACGTGCCGACCCGGAAGGCAAGCGGCGCCATGACCGTTGACAAGGGGAAGGGCGAACGGATTGTGGTTCGCGATCAGGTCTACCTCGGCGGGATGTGCCCTCGATGCGAGGGAATGGGATCGGTTACGGATATCGACTTGGCGCAGCTATTCGATGACCGCAAGTCGCTCAGCGACGGGGCGCTCACGATCCCCGGCTACACCGCCGACGGCTGGCAGGTGCGCATCTTTGCGGCCGCAGGTCTCGACCCGGACAAACCGATCAAGAAGTACACGAAAAAGGAGCGGCAGGATTTCCTCCATAGCAAGCCGAGGAAGGTGAAGTTGCAAAACATCAACCTCACATACGAGGGGTTGATCCCGCGCATCCAGAAGTCGTTCCTGTCGAAAGACGTTGACGCAATGCAGCCGCACATCCGAGCGTTCGTCGAGCGCGCCGTCACGTTCACCACCTGTCCTGAATGCCGCGGAACGCGGCTCAATGAAGCCGCCAGATCCTCCGCGATCAAAAAGATCAACATCGCCGATGCCTGCGCGATGCAGATCAACGATCTCGCCGAGTGGATCCGCGGCCTGGAGGAGCCGTCGGTCGCGCCGCTGCTGGCCAAACTGCGGCAGACGCTCGACGGGTTCGTGGAGATTGGGCTCGGTTATCTCAGCCTCGACCGGCCGTCCGGCACGTTGTCCGGCGGCGAGGCACAGCGCACGAAGATGATCGGCCACCTCGGATCCTCGTTAACTGATGTGACCTACGTCTTCGACGAGCCGACGATCGGGCTGCACCCACACGACATCCAGCGGATGAACGCCCTGCTGCTGCGGCTGCGCGACAAGGGCAACACCGTGCTCGTCGTCGAGCACAAGCCGGAAACGATCGCGATCGCCGACCACGTCGTCGATCTCGGTCCCGGCGCCGGAAGCGCCGGCGGGCAAGTGGTGTTCGAAGGCACGGTCGACGGCCTGCGGAAGAGCGATACGCTCACCGGGCGTCATCTGACCGACCGCGCGTCGCTGAAGCCGTCGGTGCGAAAGCCGTCGGGTGCGATGAAGGTGCGCGGCGCCCGCACGCACAACCTGAAAAACGTCAACGTCGATATCCCGCTCGGTGTGCTGGTGGTCGTGACCGGCGTGGCTGGATCGGGCAAGAGCTCACTGATTCACGGATCGGTCTCTGCCCGACACGGCGTGGTGTCGGTCGACCAGACGCCGATCCGGGGCTCGCGGCGGAGCAATCCGGCAACCTACACCGGTTTGCTCGATCCGATCCGCAACGCGTTCGCGAAGGCCAACGGCGTGAAGGCCGCGCTGTTCAGCGCGAACTCTGAGGGCGCGTGTTCGACGTGCAACGGCGCCGGTGTGATCTACACCGACCTGGGCATGATGGCCGGCGTCACCACGATCTGCGAGGAGTGCGAGGGGCGGCGGTTCCAGGCGTCAGTACTCGAATACAAGCTCGGTACGCTCAACATCGCTGAGGTGCTCGATCTGTCGGTCGGCGACGCGGTCAGATTCTTCGACTCTGGCGACGCCGGCACGCCGGCTGCGCACGCGATCGCGTCGCGCATGGCGAACGTCGGGCTTGGCTACCTGCGCCTCGGTCAGCCGCTGACGACGCTGTCGGGTGGCGAACGGCAGCGGCTCAAGCTCGCGACCGACATGGGTGAAGAGGGGGGCATCTACGTGCTCGACGAGCCGACGGTCGGCTTGCATCTCGCCGACCTTGCGCAGCTCCTCACTCTGCTGGATCGGTTGGTCGACGCTGGCAAATCGGTCATCGTGATCGAGCACCACCTGGCAGTGATGGCACACGCCGATTGGATCATCGATCTGGGGCCCGGCGCGGGCCACGACGGTGGGCGGATCGTGTTTGAAGGGACCCCGGCCGACCTGGTGGCGAAGAAGTCGACGCTGACCGGCAAGCATTTGGCAGCCAGCCTTCGCTCGGCTTCGCCGAGCTTCGGCTAGGCCGGCGGGTTCGCGAATCGCGCTGTGACGGACTATCATCCGGCACATGAAGGGTTCGCCGCGTATCGCTTATCACTCCCAGAGGCTTGGTCCCTCGGACTCCCCTACACGTTCGCTCGCGGGGCCCGCCGGCCCCACTCCGCTCGCGTGGGCTCACTCGCGCGCTCGTTCGCCGGTGTCGTACGTGGTTTTGAAATGGGTTGCACATCTTTGACTGCGATCGGCTCTCGATTGCGATCGTGGAAAGCCGTGCTCGTCTTGATCGTGGCGGTGCCAGTGGCGCCCGCGTACGCGCAAGGCGCAGCGGACCCGGCGCCGGCGGCGTCCGGGCACACGTGTGTCACCATCACCCAGGCTCACGCCGACGCGAGCGCCGGTACGGTCAACATCAACCACGACGGCACGGCGATCGCCGGAACGCCGGCCCCCGATATTTCACGCGGTTTCAGCGGCATCCCCAGATCCGCTCAGCCCGCGCTGACGCCGTCGCAGCAGCGCATCCTCGAATGCACGCACCATCTGGCCGAGGCAAACGCGGACCTTCCTTACACGCTCTTCGTGCCGTCGACCTACGATCCGCAGAAACCCGCACCCCTCGTCGTCGATTTACACGGCCTGAACATCACGCCGCTGCAACAGATCCTGTTCGACGGCACCACGGACTTCGCCGAGCGATACGGATTCATCGTGCTCGCACCGATGGGATTCAACGTCTCGAGTTGGTGGGGAAGCCGGGCCGGAACGGCGGTCGCCGCCGCCGCGGTGAAGCCCGGCGGCGACGTGCACTACTCAAATACGGAGCTGGCGGAAATCGACACGATGGCCCTTCTCAAAGAAATTCGGGGCCAATACGCGATTGATAGCGATCGCATCTACCTCATGGGCCACTCCATGGGCGGTGCGGGCACGTACTATCTGGGCGGCAAATACAACGATATCTGGGCCGGACTGGCCCCCATCTCGGGCGCCGGGGGCATCGCCGACGGCGCCGCAGAACGGTACAAGGCCGTCCCCATGCTGATCATGCACGGCGCAAAGGATTCGATTGTGCCGCCGGCGACCTCGCGCCGGGCCGTGGCGGCGCTGCAGGCCGTCGGTGCGCCGCACCTCTATCTCGAGTTCCCTGACAAGGATCACGAGTTCTGGATTCGTCGCGGCGCCGCGCAGATGGAGAAGGTGTTTCTTTTCTTCAGCCTCGTGTCGAAGCGGACCACCGTCCTGCTGCCGAAGTAACGCAATCTTCAATTCAGCTGGAAAGTTGCGAGATGAGCTCAAAAATCGTCCGACAGTGGTGAGCGCGCGCGCGCGCGTGATTATTCGCTGCGAAGCGCGACGATCGGATCGACCGTGCTCGCCCGATGCGCCGGGAGCGCAGCCGCAAGCACAGCCACCATCACGAACAACGCGGCCACGCCCGCGAAAGTCGTTGAGTCGAGCGGCGCGACACCGAACAGCATCGCCTGCAATGACCGCGTGACCGCAGCGGCACCCACAAGGCCAAGTGCGATGCCCAGACCGGCAACGGTAAGCGTTTGTCCGAAGACCAGCTTCATCACGTCGACGCGGTGTGCGCCCAGCGCAATGCGTATGCCGATCTCCGTGACTCGACGATTCACGGCGTACGCGGTTATCCCATACAGTCCCAGCGTGGCAATTAGCAACGCCAGCGCACCGAAGATTCCGGACAGCAGCGCGACGAGCCGTTCCTGACGGACCGATGCCTGGACGTGATCCATCAGTAGACGAAAACCAAAGGACACGTCCGGATCGACACTCTTCACGGCGGCGGCCACGCTCGCCGCGAGCTGCATCGGCGCTCCATTCGCGGGGCGCACGCCGATGCTGATCTCAGTCAGCCCGTTCGGCCCGGTCGCGGCAGACTGCGCCAGCGGCACATACGCCATTGGCTGGATTCCCTCTCGTTGCGACTCGAACACCGCATCGTCGACGACGCCGACGATCGTTCGCAATGTGCCGCCATTCGTGGAACGAAAATACGGGATTGTCTCGCCGAGTGGAAACCGGTCAGGCATCAGCGTGTGGACGAATGATTGATTCACGATCGCGACCGGAGGCGCGTCCATGGTATCGCGTACCGTGAAGTCACGCCCGAGCCGGATTACGGTGCCATAGGCAGCGAACCAACCAGGCGTGACGAAATTAAAGGTAACGTGCGTCCGAGGGTCGCCCATGCGCATGCCGCCATCGACTGGCGTCCAGATCGATCCTCCGGCGTGCGCGACGCCAGGCGTCCGGCTCACGGCATCGACGAGCCGTGCGTACAGGAGTATCCGTTGCGACGGGTCAATACGGGCGTGCTCTGTATCGACGCTGACCAGAAGCACGCGGTCAGGATCGAACCCAAGGGGAACGTGGACGAGACGCGCGAACGAGCGTACGAACAGCGCCGCTGCGACCACCAGGACGAATGACAAGGCGATCTGGCCGACGACGAGTCCACGCGACAAGGTGATGACACGCCGTCCAGCGCTGGTGCCGTGCCCGCGCATCCTGAGGATCTCGAGTGGATCCATCCGTGCGGCGCGTCGCGCCGGGGCAGTGCCGACAATTGCCGCGGTCGCGACTGTAACCGCGGCTGTGAATGCCAGGATCCGCCAGTCGAGCGATAGTTCGAGCGCGATCCGATTCACCGGCGTCGACAATTGAGCCACGAGTGCCTGGCTTGCCCACACCGCCAGCAGCAAGCCGGCGATCCCGCCGAGAATTGCGAGCGCGAGGCTTTCGATCAGGAACTGCCGCAGCAGCCGACTCTGCCGGGCGCCAAGCGCGAGCCGCACACCAATCTCGTGCGTCCGAGCCGCCGCGCGTGCCACGAGCAGGTTCGCGATGTTGAGACAGGTCAGCAGCAACACGAGGAGTACGACGACGAGCAGAGTGAGAAGAGGACGTTGGTAGGCTTGTCGCAATCCGATCGGACCGCGGAAGGGGAGCGAGGTTCCGTTCGCGGCCGACGCGAGTGTGAAGGGTTCCTGGTTGCGCGCCGGCGTGACCGTCGACATCCCCGCCCCGCTGACGCCGAGTATCTGCGGCTGAACTGCGCGAAGTGCCGCTGTTCCTGCCTCCATCGACTGACCAGGTTTCAGGCGCAGCATCACGACCAGGGGCAAGGTTTGAAGAGACGGGCGAGTTCGGTGGATCGTCGGCTCGGTCCGAAGTGGCAACGCGACATCGACGGCGCGTCCGACGTCGACGCCGAAGAAACCTCGTGGCATCACGCCGACGATCGTCACAGGGAGGCCGTCGACGACGAGCGGTGTGCCGATCACGTCGGCGCCGCCGAATCGCCGCTGCCACAGGGCGTGGCTGATGACGGCCACGGGTCCATGGGCACCGCCTCCGGGTTGGTCGTCCATCGCCGTGAACGTTCGACCGCGAAGCGGCGGGACGCCGAGCATCGCGAAGTAGTCCCCGCTCGCAAAGATCCCATCAACAAGCTGCCGCTCACCGCGTTCAGCGAGGTTGAAGCGCGCCGGCGTCCACGCAGCGGCACCATTGAACAGGGACGCGTGGGGCTGCAAGGCGTCCCACCTGGCCACGCTCCATCCGAACCCGACGGACCATCCGCGAGCGAGGGCAGCATCGGACGAGATCGTCACGAGACGTTGCGGGTCGGCGACGGGAAGCGGACGCAGGAGCAAGCCATTGATGACCCCGAAAATCGCGGCGTTTGCACCGATGCCGAGGGCGAGCGTGGCCACAATCGCTGCGGCGACAGCGGGTCCGCGCCGTATCGCGCGTGCCGCGAGTCGCAAGTCCTGCCGCATGGCATCGAGTGTGGTTCCGATCCAAGCTGTGCGTCCCATGGTTTCGTGCCCCAGGGCCGGCGAGTGCCGTCGGGCATAATGCCATTATACTAATACATTAATACAAAGCAAGTTCTGCCTTCGTGGGCGGTGGTCGCCGGTAGCCTAGGGCTTGTTCGACGGTGCAAGGCGTCTCAGGCGCCTCGTTCAGGCACTCTCCGATGTGGCTATCTCCGCGGGCAGCGGTACATTGACCTCAATGGTCGCGCCGCCACCAGGCTGCGATCGGATCGAAATCTCGCCGTTTACGAACCGTACTCTCTCGCGCATGCTGATGAGCCCGAGGCCATTGCCGGCGAGCATCTTTTCGACATCAAACCCGACGCCGTCATCATGAACCCTCAAATGAACCCCGTCACGTGAAGGCCCCAAGTGCACGTCAAACGATGTGACGCCGCTGTGCTTCCAGGCGTTGAGGAGCGCCGCCTGCACGACCCGGAAGAGGCAGAGCGAGATCTCTGGCGGCAGGGTGTCAGGCAGTGAATCGTGAACAAAGGTGACCTCGACGTGGTGCTGATCGGAGAACTCGCGGCAGAAGCTGCGCAGCGCGGCGATCAGTCCCAAGTACTCGAGCTTTGACGAATGCAGCCGATGTGAGAGCCGCTGCACGCTGGTTGAAATCTCAGATGTTTGAGTTTCAACGGTTTCAAGTCGGCGGTCGATGGCGGCAGCGGAATCGGGTGGATTCCGTCTGAGTTCGTCGAGCGACATCGACAGGAACGCGAGCTGCTGGTTGATGTCGTCGTGCAACTCCCGGGCAATTCGAGTGCGCTCCTGTTCTTGCGCTGCGATCAGCTTGCCGCCAAGACCGGCAAGCGTTTCTTCAGCCAGCTTGCGTTCGGTAATATCCAGGCATGACCCGATGAAGCCGGCAAACGAGCCATCAGCATTGAACCGCGGTACGCCGGTGTCGAAGATCCAACGGAATGCGCCGTCGTGCCGGCGAAGTCGATACTGCACGTGGAAGGGCTCGCGGAGGTCGAAGGCACGCCGGCGCGCCTGCAGGCAGGACTCGAGATCGTCCGGGTGTACGCCCAGTTCCCAACCGTTGCCAACTTCGACGTCGAGGGGGCGTCCGGTGAAGTCCAGCCACGGCTTGTTGAAATAGTTGGACGACCGATCAGGACCAGACATCCAAATCATGACCGGCGCCGTGTTGGTGACGAGACGAAAACGCTGCTCGCTCTCCCGAATCGCCGCTTCCGCCTTTCGTGTTCGCGCGCGTTGCCACAACAACCCGGCAATCAAGACAGACTGAACGAGAATCACACCGGTAGCCGCCACGACGTATTGCCAATAGCGCTGCCAGAACGTGGGTTCCCGATACAGCACGCGCGTGCCCGCAGGCAAAGCCGACTCCGGAATGTTCCACCGGCGGAGCTGCCGCCAATCTACCGACATCAGAACGTTGGCATTCTGAACAAAGGGTATGTCGTCCGCCCGCTCACCAGAAATCACCCGCGCGGCCAGTTGCCCGGCCAACACCGCATCGCTGGTCGCGTCGTAGGTGGCGACGCCGATCGCTCCGCGGTCTAGAAAAGGAAGGATGGAATACGTGGGCAGGCGCTGTGCGACCGCAGCCAGGACATCGAACGCTCCAAACGCCAGCTGATCGGCGTCCAGCGGGAAAAGCTGAAACAACACGACCGTATGTGGCGGAAGCGCAGCCACCCGTGTAAGCAGGTCAGGGCTCGGCGGGCCGATAAGGTCGATCTCTTTCACTTTGTCCCGATGGCGAAGGAGATCGGCGCGCTCGGCCTGCAGCCAGTCTCTGTCGACGTTCGAGACGTCCGTGATCACCGCGACCGCTTCTGTATCGGGATGGAGCCGAAGCGCGAGGTTGATGATGTCCGTAGTCCCCAACGGGGAGACGACCCCCGTAACTCCCGGCCCCATGCTCTCGGGCAGGGGAGGGTTAATCGACATGAAGACGACCGGCACACCCGGAAACACCTTGGCGTGATACTTCACCGCAAACTGGAGTGACGGCGTCATCACGGCGACGACGAGATCCAGCTTCTCGCCCCCGTACACGCTTTTCAGCGCTTCGGCGAGGTGTTCCTGGTACGCCTCCTGTTCGAACCGGGGGTTTTCCAGATCGACGATGGAGAAGTTCACAGGCGTCGCGAAGTGAGCCCGGAGCGAGGCCTCCATGCGATTGATAGAGTCACGGCCTCGTCCCCCAGACAGAATCAAGACGTTCTTTGCCGCGGTCTGGGCGCTGGCCGGAGGAACATGCGCGAGGAAGGCCAAGAGGACGACGGTCAGCGCTTTGTGCACCGGTGTGAGTATGGCAGCTTTCCGTATTGACAGAACCATCGAGCCCACCCACCTGCCCAATACAATACAAGACGGCCTGGATTCCGCCCCGCGCGAGCCCGGTCATCGGACTAGTGCAGAGATTCGAGTTGACAACGATCAGGGCAGAGGATATCCCATAGACTGTCTATGGGTACCTGTTCGCTGCCACGAATTCGCACGCGCGACCACAGTGACGACGGTCGAACGCGTAACTCCTAAAGATAGTCTAGGGAACATAGATGCTTCAGCTCGTGCGCCGGGTCGTGTCCTGCTTCCGCCGCGATCGGCTCGACGACGAACTCGCGGAGGAGATACGGCTGCATCTCGATCTGCGGCGGCGGGCACGGATCGAGAACGGGATGTCGCCGGCGGACGCCGACTACGAAGCGCGGCGGCAGTTTGGCAATGTGACCGCGATTCGCGAGCGCTCTCGCGATCACTGGGGCAGCGTCGCGGTTACGGCCGTGGTCCAGGACGTCAGGTTCGGCACGCGTGTCCTGGCGAGAAGCCGGGGTCTGTGCATCGTCGTTGTGCTGACGATTCATGTGCTGCGAACTCCCGCCGCGCTGGGACGCACGTTCGGTCCGGCGGAGGATCGGCCGCCGTTGGGAAGTGCGGTTGCGGTGCTCACCGACCGGAGGTGGTGATCAACGAAGGGCTTGCGGGGCGCTTGTGGCCGGAAGGCGATCCGGTCGGTAAACGTCTGACGACGGGAGATTTCAATGGCCGCAGTTCGCACGTCGTGGTCGGTGTCGTCCGTGATGCGCCATATGCCGAGCTGCGCCACCAGCACGAAGCCTTCCTGCTGCGGCCAGGGCGGCCGGCGTGCGCGACGGCTGCGGCCTGGCTGCCTGCCCGACGTGCCGCGGGCGTTGACCCAGCCACAGTGCTCCGGAACGACTGACGTTCACTTTCCTTTTCGCGGGAAGCCGCGACGTCCTCCTCGACGGCCAGAATGGGATCGTCGATCGCCCTGGCCGCCGCCACCCGATATGCCGCGGGAGCCGAAGGCCGCTCTCGACGCGGTGGCCGAATGGTTCGACCGCTGATGGCGGCCGTTCCGCCTACGGCCGATTCAGAAAGACGCGCGCGTCGCGAACCTCCGGGCGTTTGGATGCCTGGTCCACCTGTTTGAGGAGCGTGCGATAGTAGTCCGCCGCTTGGTCACGCTGCCCGGATCGGACCGCCGCAATCGCCGCGCCGGCGAGGCTGTTGAATCGGTTCGGTGATTGCACGAGCGACGATTCGAAAGCCTTCAATGCTTCGTCGGGTCGATCGAGGTCGAGTAGCAAGTCGCCGAGCAGCTCGCGCGCCGGCAGCACTGGGCCCGGCGTGACCGGGTGTTTGCCAACCTTCTCCTCGAGCTCGGCGGCGGCGCGGGCTCGACTCAGCGCTTCGTCGTTTCGGCCGTCGCCCCGCGACAGCCAGGCGCTGGCGGCGAGACGCATCGACTCCACCTGGCCGGCCCAATCATAAGGACCCGGTACCGGAGTCGTCGTCAGTTGCTGTTGAATCTTTCGAAGCGACTCGAGGGCTGCGCGCGCGCGCTCGGGTTGTCCGGTTCGCGCCGCCCCCATGGCCTGGGTGAAGTGGGTGATCGCCAGCGCATAGGGGAACTGCTGCCACGGCAGGTCCACGACAGGAGGCTCGAGCTCGGCCGCCGCTTTCCAATCATGCAGCTCGAGCGCCCGCCGCGCCGGAATGGCCGCGAGTGCGTAACCGGCGGCGAAGTTGGGCTCATCGAACTGCTTGGCCGCGGCCGCTTCATCGGCGGCCGCCCGCGCTCGTTCCTGATTATCGATCTGTAAGTACGCGTAGACGAGATAGTCGAGCGCATGAAGTCCATCGAACGACGTCGCACCTGGATGTGTCCGTGCGACGAGATCCCGCGCCGTGCGAGCCGATGCGAGGTTGGCGCTGATCGACTCCTGCCACAGGCCCAGCCGCGTGAAGATGTGCGTGGGCATGTGCAGGGCATGGGGGGAGGCCGGTGCAATCCTCGCGTACGCCCGCGCCGCTGGCAGCGCCTCGGGCGCGAGCTGTGGATAGTCGAACGCATGAATCATGTAATGGACGACGCCGGGATGATCGGGTTGACCGCTGGAGACCCGGTTGAGGATTTCCGCTGCCCGTTTCTGGTTTGCAAAGCTTGGATCGCTCGGAGAGGCAGTCGCCAGCAGCGACAACGCATAAAAGATCGATGCCTCGACATCGTCCCTGAATTCACCCACGATTCGCATCATGCGCTCGCGGTAGGCTCCGGCGCGCGCCTGATGACTCGCGGCGTCCGCGCCGTCATAGAACAGCCCGATCGCCTCGATGTAGGCACGCTCGCGAGGCGTCGCTCCGCCGATCGCCTTTGCCGTTGTCGCGGCTTGCCGGCCTGAGGCGAATTCCGCGTTCGTCGGTGGCGCCCACAGGGGATGCCACCAGGTCATGGCGATGCCCCAGTGAGCCATCGCGCACCGTTCGTCCCGGGCGGCCACATCCTCGAACGCGCGACGCGCCTCCTCGTAGCCGAATGAGTGCAGAAGTGCGACGGCTCGCGTGAACTCGGCACTGACGACGGCGGAACACGAGGTCTGGAAGTGAACGGTACCGAGCGCGTCGCCGTGATGCGAGTGATCCTGCCGAGCCCGGACATCGGCCCCCGTCATCGACAGCGCAATTACGAACGCGAGGCACTTTGCTGTGTGACGCGTCATTGGCGGTCCTCCCTGGACGAAGTCAGTCCGATGACACGAATCAAGTTCGACTTGTATGAGTCTACTTCTTCGCCGCGCGTCGCAGCGCCTGATAGATCGGGCCGGTCTCGCCGCGGAGACCCATCCTCCCGCCGTCGCGGAACGCGACGCCGTCTTCCTTGCCGTCTTCATTCTTGAATCGCACTACGACCCAGTGGTTGGCGATGTCATTGGGCAGCGGCTCCCACCTCACCGACAGGATCTGGGGGTGGGGAATCCGCACCGTCTTCTTGCCGTCGACGAAGAGGAGTTGATCGGAACTGACGGTCAGGTCACCGGAGTTCTCGTAAGCGCGCAGACCGAACCCCTTGTCGACGCGGCGATACCATGTCGGCTTGAACGTCGCCGGAAGCGCGAGTTCATCGGCTTCGAACGTGCCGTCTGGAACGACGGTCGCGGTCGAATCGTTCACGGCTGCGGCCGCTGACAAACGCTCAGCCGTGATGTCGAGGACGGGTTCGTAAAACAACTCACGATTGGTGAGCCGCGCGTCGGCGTAGACCCGCACGCGCGACGGATACTTCTGTCCGGCCGTCGCCTCCACCTGACACTCGAAGCGATACCGCTGTTTCGGCTCCAGCACCTTCAACCACTCGCACTTGCGCGAGCCGTCCGTGTTGTTCACTTCGACGAGCGCCCAGAAGCGGTCCTTTGATGCCGTACTGGCGATGGTATGAACGAGGAGGTAGGCGTTGTCGCGTTTCTCGAGATGCACCCTGTCGAGTTCGTAATACTTCGATTTGGGCGGCATCTCCTGGGCGACGGCGCTCCCGATGGTGAACACGCTGGCGACGACGAACACAACCGCGCGGGCTAATGTCTGGAGCATCGTGAGTGCCGTTTCGGATTGGAGGTTTATGTCACGACAGTGTATGGCCGTCCGGGTCACGAACAAATAGCGTGCGGTGCGCCTGATTCCTTTCATGCCGATGGGCGCGGCCGGCGAAAGAGCGTCTGCGAGGGTAATTATTGACGATCGACGATCCGTGCATCCTGATAGCCGCCTGGCAGCAGCCGGATCTGTTGCAAATCGCGCTCTGCCTCGTCGGCCGAAGCGTAGCCGCCGACGTTGACCTGCAGCCAACGGCCACGTGGCAGGCCCGAATCATGTTCCACCGCCCGCGCTCGATAGCCTGCGGCGGTCAGCTCCTCGACCAGATGTTGTGCACGTTCCGGATTCGTAAAAGAGGCAACCACGATCATGTAGTTGCCGCCTTCTGCCGCGGTCGCGACCGCCGCGGTCGCGCCGGTTTCCTGCGAAGAGGCCTGGTCAGCCGATTCCGGCTTGGGCGGCACGATGCTCGGGGGGGAAAACACGCCAGGAGAGGTCGGCGGCGGCGGTGCAGCGATGACCGTGCCGTCGCCCGCATGCGCGCGCAGATACCATGCGGGGATACCCACCGACGTCGCCACGATGAGGATCGACGCAATCGCGACGCCCATCCATTGACGCCGGCTGACCGAGTCGGCCGTCGATCGTGCCACCGAGAGCTCTGCCTCCGATCTGAATTCCGCCAACAACGGTGAAGACGCTTCACCCTGGACTTCGGCAATCGCAACAGGCTCGAGCCTCGGTGACGGCGCCGGCGTCGGAACAATCGGAGGCTGCGCCGCGGTCCCCTCATCCGTTGCTCGATCGCGAATGTCGGCTGCCGGATCGAGGCCATCGGTCGCGTCGGAGACGAACTCCGGCTCGATGAGTCTGGTTCGACCCGCATAGGCGCGCTCGAGCGCGCGATCGCAGAGGCGATTGATCACGCGCGGCACGCCAGCCGAGGCGTGATACAGCGCCTCGAGGGCCGCCGCCGTGAACTCGACGCTGCTTCCGCCAAGTCCGGCAACGACCAGGCGATGATGCACGTACGCGGCGACCCCTTCAGCATCTAGGGCGGTCAGCTCGCAGCGAACCGACACGCGCTGGTCCACCTGCCGCATCTGTGGCAGCCTGAGATTCGAACGCAGCTCGGGCTGGCCGACCAGGACAACTTGAAGCAGCTTCTCGCGGCGCTCCAGTTCGGACAGGATCCGGATCTCTTCGAGGAGCGGCAACGAGAGATTCTGGGTTTCGTCGATGACCAGCACGGCAAAAGCCTGCAGCGGCACGAGCGAATCGAGAAACTCGTACAGCAGATAGCTCAGCTCTGATCGCGACGCCCCGTGGAAGCGGCCTCGTGTCAGATCGCTGATGGCAATGACCCCGAAGTCGACGAGCAGTGTCTTCAGGAGATCTTCACGGGAGACGAATGGATCCGGTATGAATGCCGCAAACGTGCGCCGATCCAGCTGCTGGAGTACCGCTCGGCACAGCGTTGTCTTACCAGTGCCAATCTCACCGGTCAGGACGATGAGGCCCTCTCGCCGGCGAATCCCCGCGAGGATCCCATCAAACGCCGGTGCATGCGCAGGACCCTTGTATAGAAAGCGCGGGTCAGCCGACAGACTGAAGGCCTTCTCGCGGAGGCCGTAGAACGGTTCGTAGGTGAGGGATGAGGACGTTCCAGTCCCCGACGCTGGCGCGTCAGAAAGCGGCGTCGAAGAGTTTTCGCTCGGGGAATCCATCTTGCGCGTCCGCAAACGCTTTCGCATTGCGAAGCAACATTTGCGCCTTGTCGAGAAGACGTCGGATAAATACCGGTTTCGCCGGCCAACGTTCAACCACGTCACACGTCGCGCAAACCCCGATGGATGCCTTGACGAGCATGACGAGTGCTGGACGCTGCGAAATCGTTCGATCGTGACCCGTCCGATAACGGGATTGTCAGCGGCCTTTCGAAAATGTTTTCGGCGTGTGTCAAACTGCCGTAACCGCGTCGTCCACGCACCGAGATCATGGCTGACACGCTCGACTCGCAAGCCACGGCGTTCGCACAGCTGCTCAAGCTGTCCGGCGACCCCGATGCGGCCTTCAGGAGCGCGGTCGCTCTTGCCGACGGGCTATTCCCGCACCAGATCGAGGGCGTCGCCTTCCTGCTCGGCCGCCGCCGCGCCATCCTCGCCGACGACATGGGCCTCGGCAAGACGCGGCAGGCGATCGTCTCGCTGCGGCACCTCGCACCGGGCGGGCCGCGACTGGTCGTCTGTCCAGCCTCGGTCAAACGCAATTGGGCGCGCGAGATCGAGGTCGTCGCCGCCGACGCCTCTGTCCTGGTAATCGAAGGAACCGCGCCGGCTTCGCTGGCGGCTGAATGGATCGTCATCAACTACGACATTCTGGGACGACACATCGACAATCTTTTGCGCGTGCCGTGGGCAGCGCTGGTCTTCGACGAAGCACACTACTTGAAGAATCACACCAGCGCCCGGAGCAAGCTCGCGCGACAGTTGACGGTCGCAGCGGCCGCGGCGACGCCTTCGCTCCCGGTGCAGCTCCTGACCGGCACGCCGCTCACCAGCCGGCCGCGAGATCTCTTCGTGCTGCTGCAGCTCGCCGCCCATCCGCTGGGCCGAAGTTTTCTCGCGTTCGCCAAACGCTACTGCGCCGCTGAAAAGGGCGAGTACGGCTGGAAGACTGGCGGAGCGTCAAACGTCGAGGAGCTGACGGTTCAACTGCATGGGGTCATGCTGCGACGCTCGAAGGACGACGTCCTCGCGCTGCCGCCGAAGCTGCGGACGTGGCTGCCGGTCTCCGTGCCTGCGGGCACCGGAGCGCGGGCGGTCAAGAAAGTTTTCGAGTTGCTCGCGGGCAAAGACAGCAGGCCGGCGCAATCGCGTGACGTCGAGCTTCGCCGGCGCGGCAAGCTGCTCGCGTTCCTCGTCGAAGCCCGTCAGGCACTTGCCGTCGCCAAGGTGACGTCAACGCTCGACCTTGTCAGGGGCGCCGTCGATCAGGGCGAAAAGGTGATTGTCTTTTCATGCTTCGATGATCCGATTAGAAAACTCGCCAAGGAACTCGGCTCGATGGCGGTCGTCGTTACCGGCAAGACGCCCGCTGCGGCGCGCCAACCGCTGGTGGATCGATTTCAGAACGATGACGACATCCGCGTGTTCGTCGCCAACATCATCGCCGGGGGAACGGGGCTCAACCTGACTGCGGCGACGCAGGTGGTGTTCAACGATCTCGACTGGGTGCCGACCAATCATTGGCAGGCCGAAGATCGGGCCTATCGTATCGGGCAGACGCGCACGGTCAACGTCACCTACTTCGTCGCGCGCGACACGATCGACGACTTTGTTCAGGCGGTCCTCGAAACCAAGGCGGCGCTCGTCAACGCCATCGTCGAGGGCGACGCGCTGGCTCCCGGCGCCGGAGGCGATGTTCTCGACGAGCTGCAGCGCGTCCTGCACTCGATCTCGGCCGGGGTCGATCCGGCGAAACCCGGCGAAGACGATGAGCTGATCGAGGAGCTGTTGCGGCGGGCGGCCGACGAGTTCCGCGGCACCCACCACACCGATATCAAGGCGCCGCCACACCTCCGCGGCGTGCGGGAGACGCAAGCGCTTGCGCGTGCGCTGGAGGCGCTGGTCAAGGCGCTCTCGAGCCCTTCGGCGCGTCGCTTCCGCATTTCGAGCGCATCCCACGAAGGCGTCGACCACGAAGTTGTCGTCGTCGACTCGGACGTAACTTGCAGTTGCCCGGGGTTCGAATACCGAGGGCAGTGCCGACACGCCCGCGACATCAAAGCCGCGCTTGCCGGTGGCCAACCAGTGCCGGCGCAGTATGTGGAGGTCAGTGAGGCTGAAACCGGCGACACTCCTCCAAGCGGCTCACGCTAGTGACTCATCCTGAAAGTGCTGAATGCTGAATTCTGATTTGCTGATTGAAAAAGACATCGGACGCGAAGCGTGCGGGCACTTCAGCATTCAAATCAGCACTCAGAACTTCAGCGGACACGGTTGTGAAACCAGTCCAGTCATTAGCCAGCGCGGCAAGCGGGTCGATGCCGCGGTGCCGGCGCCGGCAGCTATTCTTGTCGAAGCGTACTTGCCGGATCGAGGCGAGCGGCCCGCGTCGCCGGAATCGCGGCGGCGGCGAAGCAGGCGGTTGTGATGATCAGCAGGCTCATCGCGTAAGCGATTGGGTCGAGGACTTGAACGATCGCGCCAATGGCGGCGGCGGCCGATGTGGCCAACAGTAACCCGGATAGTCCTGCCGCTGCACCGCCACCGAGGACGAGACCGGCGCCGACGGGGCGGATCGATTGCGAGAGCACGAGGCGCATGACATCGCCGGTCGTCGCGCCCAGCGCTATGCGTACGCCGATCTCCCTGGATCGTTGTTCCACGAGGTACGACAGAACGCTGAACAGGCCAGACAGCGTCAGTGCGAGCGCGAGGGTGCCGAGGCCGATTGTCAACCAGAATCCGAGCTGCAGAAGGTAGGTTTCTGTCCTGATGACGGAACGGAACGCTCCGATGTCTTCCGCCTCGGGATCGATGGTGGCCAATCGATTCAGAAGCGTTTGACGTGCTCTCTCGGGATCGCCGTGAACGCGGGCGATAAGCGTAGTTCCCGGCATCGCGGCACTGGTGGGCAGATAGATGACGGCTTTGGTGACGCGTGCAATCCGGAACCCGGCGACGTCCCGGGCAACCCCAATCACCGTGAAAGCACGAGATTGAACCAGCGGCTCACCGACATTCTGCGCCTCGAGGTTGACATCTGGCTTGAGGCGAACGACCTGACCGATCGCATCCGTATTCGGCCACAACGCATGGGCCGTCGTTTCCGAAACGATTGCGACCGAATGGTTCAACGTTCGCTCATCGGGGGCGAACGGTCGTCCATGCACGACCGCGATATCCAGCACACCAAAGGTCTCCGGCGAAACGAGCCTGTACCCGATCGTTGCCTTCGCGTTAGCCGTTTCGGCGAGTGCCGCGCGCCCTTCACCGAGAGCGCCTGGCCACACGGCGGACACTGTAGCGATCGAGGGTTCGGCCGTCACCGCCTGCACGATTTCCGTGCGAGTGCGCTCGTTGGTGATTCCGATCAGCAGCGTGTCGGAGGTTCGGATGCCAGGATCCGCCGTCGCCGAGGCAAATGCGCTTCTCAGAAAAACGGCGGCGCAAATCAGCAGCAGCGCCGACGCGCTCACTTGCAAACCAATCAGGAATTCTCGAGCGCGTCCTGGCCGCGCGTCCCTGACGACTTCGCCGCGCATGGTCCTGATCGGTTCGACGCGTGTGGCCTGCAGCGCAGGGGCGAGGCCAAAACACATGGTCGAGACGGCGGCACCAATGATGAGAAACAGCAGCACGCGCCAGTCCGCGTCGGGCACGAGGAGTTGCAGGTCGCCGATCTCCGGTGGCCAGCTGGTCACGACGGCGTGGACGATGGCTTCGAGCACCACCCGTGAGATCGCGAAACCGGCAGCGGCGGCCAGGAGCGCAAGCAGCAGGCTTTCGGTCAGCAGCTGGCGGACGATGCGGCCTCGCGCGGCGCCGAGTGAAAGGCGGATGCCGATCTCACGTTGACGTGCCACCGCCCTCGCGAGGAGCAGGTTGGTGACGTTGGCACAGCCGATGAGCAGGATGAGGCCGAACGCAAAGAACAGCGGACCGGTCACCAGCAGCGCTTCCAGAGGCTGCGGGACCGTACCGCGCCACGGTATCAGTGTGACACCTAACGCGGCGCGCGCGTCGCTCGACGTTGCTCGAGACGACCCTGAGCCTGTCGATGGGTCGGCTGCACTGCGCGTCGACCAGAGGGCGAGTCCTGCCAGTGCTGCCTCACGTGATAGGCCGGGCTTCAGGCGGCCGACGATGCGGACGCTCGCGCTCGCTTCTTTGCCCCTGTCTGCCGGATGCACCCGACCGAGCATCGCAAGGGGTACCCAGTAATCGGGCGGCACAACCGCGAGCCCGCGGAATCCTTCGGGCATCACCCCGACGATCTCGAATGAGGTCCCTTTGACGATCACCGTGCGGCCGAGGACGGCCGGGTCGCGCGCGAACAGCCGCTCCCACCCGCGGTCGCTGAGCACCATCACCGCTCGCCCCGCAGCCGGATCGTCGTCGGCTGTCGTCAGCGTGCGCCCCATGGCTGCGTTGACCCCGGCGACCTGAAAGAAATTGCCCGTGGTGAGCGTAAACAACACGGTGCGCCCGTCGACCGGAAAGTCGATACCGGACACCTCGGCGTAAGCGTCGGTGAAGATGCTGGTCTCACGCCGGAGCGCGTCGAGGTGCGCGCGAGTCAAAGGCGGTCGTTCGCCGGTGGATGTTTGCGGCTGCTCCAGCGCGACCATTTCGTTTATGCTCGGAACCCGATCGACGCGAAACAGGAAGGTGTTGAGGAACGTAAACGCCACGGCGACCAGGCCCAGCCCGAGCGCTACCGTGAATACGATAGTGAAGGTGGCCAGGGGTGCGCGCCTGCACCCCCGCAGCGCATAAAGGATGTCTCGGATCGTGCCGTCCACGAAGGCAGTGCTCACGCTAGCTCTCTTGGGATTAGCCTAGGGGAAAGACGGAATTGAGCTCACAAAAGTTCACGGGGGAAGGAGAATTCATGCGGCGACCTCGAATAACACGTGGTCGGGCGCGAACTGCCAGAGTCGCGGCGATCGCAGTCGCGATCCTTGCCGCGGCAGTTCCTGGCGCGCCCCTGGCCGCGCAGCGTGGTGCACGTGGTGCCGGCGCCGGTCTCGTCCTCGACGCCACTACCACGATCCTGCTCGGCAGTGACGAAGCATCGGCGCTCTCGTTGGCGGCGGACGACCTCGCGTCAGACCTGGAGAAGGTACTCGGACGAAAGCCGCGAGTCGTTCGACGCCCCGAAGATGCAGGTCCTTCCGCGATCGTTGTCGCCCAGCGTTCGGCGATCACCGCTGGACTGCGCAGCGCAGCCGCTGGGGATCCGGAGTCGTTCTCGATTTCGGTGAAGCGCACGACCTGGAAAACCGGACCGGCGCGCGTCCTCGTTCTCACCGGCGGCGATCTGCGAGGGGCGATCTATTCCGTCTACGAGTTTTCGGAGCGTTACCTCGGCGTCGATCCTTTGTCCTTCTGGACGGATCACGTGCCCGCTCGCAGGGAGCGCGTGGAGATTCCTTCGACGCTGAACGACGCGTATCACGCCCCCGTGTTCAAGTACCGCGGCTTCTTCGTCAACGACGAGGATCTGCTCACAGGCTGGGCCTCAGGAGAACGCGACGACCACACCGGCATCTCCCTCGCAGTTTGGGACAAGATCTTCGAGACGGTGCTCCGCCTGAAAGGAAATATCGTCGCGCCGGGAACGTGGATTTTCCCTGATGAACCACAGATCCGGCTGGCCGGCAAACGCGGTCTGATCGTCACACAGCATCATGCGATCCCGCTCGGCGTGAACGTCGCGCGCTGGCCCGAAAACGTTCCGTACTCCTACACGAGCCATCCTGAGATTCTGCAACGCGCCTGGACGAACGCTGTCGCCGCTTACGCTCCGGACCAGGAAGTGCTGTGGACGGTCGGCCTCCGCGGTCTTTCTGACGCGAGCTACGCCTCCTACGACCAGAGTGTGCAGAACGATACGCGGGCGGCGGGTCGCGTCATCGGCAGCGCCATGGCCGAGCAGGTCCGCATTGTCCGAGCCGCGTATCCGCACGCGGCATTCATTACGAATCTCTGGCAGGAAGGCGCAGGCCTCGTGCAGCGTGGCGAGCTGACAATCCCGTCCGATGTCCACGCCGTGTGGGCCGACGATGGATACGGAAACCTGCAAGACGGCGGCAGAGTCGCCGCCGGGCAGGGAGCGTATTACCACGTCGCGATGATGAACGGACGCGCAAATCAGCTGAGCGAAATGGTCCCGGTCGAACGCATCTTCGCAGAGCTGGGTCGCTACATCGCCGCCGGCGCCACTCAATATCTGTTGGTGAACACGAGCGACATCCGGCCGGTGTCGATGACGATCCGCGCCGTCATGGACACGGCGTGGAAGGGACTGCCGAAAGAAGGCGCCGCGGCGGGTTTCTATCAACGATGGTCGGGCGATCAGTTTGGCGCGAACGCCGCTGAGAAGGTGGCGAACGTCTACGAGCAGTATTTCAAGGCGCCGGCGCGTGCGGCGGCTCCGGTGACGCGCGAGTTCGGCGATCAGCTCTATCACACCGAAGCGCGACGGATGATTTTGACAGCGCTCCTCGATACGCCGTTGTTCTCGATTCCAAGCCAGGCACCGCCCTGGATGCCGCCGCGCCGAATCGCGAACGTGCTTCCGGGCAAAGGCAACGTCGCGCCCAAAGAATGGCTACGCGACACGATCGCGGTCGACATCGAGCGTTGCCACGACGCCGTGCGACGTTGGGATGAGGTCTGGCAGGCGGCGCGCGATGCCGAGCGGCTCGTCGCACCGGCACGGCTGCCTTTCTATCGCGCGCACGTCCTCGCGATGATTGCGATCAACCGGGAAAGCAACCGGATGCTGTTGCAGGTCGCTCGCGCGATCCAGGCGTCAGAGGCTGGCAAGATCGACGACGCTCGGCAACTGCTGACGCAGGCGGTGCAAGCCACCGATGAGATCCGTCAGGCCGAAAGCGCGGCCGAGTACGGGCCGTGGAAGAACTGGTATGCAGGAGACTGGCTCACCAACGTCGGCCGGACCCGTCAGACCATCCAGCTTTACACGAAGCATCTGGAGGATCCGCTTTCGCCGTTGCCGTCGCCGCTACTCTGGGACTGGGAAGCCTACTACCACATCCTGCATTACGAGGGGGATCGCGTGGTGGATGTGAAATAGACGACAACTGCGTGCCGTCATCCGGGATCCGGGATCCGAACAGACTAAAGAACTGGGCAACCGTCGACTGGCGCGGACTGACGCTCGCTCGGGGCGAGCTGGAAGCTGGAAGCTGTGTTCACCGTATCAGCGCAAACACGCGAGCCGGTCCTCCCGATCCTGCGCCGATATTGATTGGCGCGACCATCACTTGGAAGCCAGTTGCCGGCAGATCGAGCAGGTGGGTCAGGTTCTCGATGTGATAGACGTTGAGCGGCATGCTGACGTGGTGCGCCTCGAAGCCCGTCGACGGTCCATAGTCAATGCTCGGCGTATCGATACCGATGCCGGCGACGCGGCGGTCCCGTGCGAGAAGAGCGGTCGCTTCCGTTGACAACCCGGGGAAGTGCTTCACGCCGTTCTTTTCGTTCATGTACTTCGCGCGGTCGGGCCAATAGCGGTCCCAACCGGTCGCGATTAACACGACAACACCCTCCGCGATGCGACCCGCGCTTTTCTCGAACGCCTCGATATCTGCCGCGGTCACGCGATAATCGGGATTGGCTGCCGCCTGCTTCGAGACGTCGATTCGAACACCGGTCCGGTACAACCGCTCGATCGGGATGCGATCGACGGTCCATCCTCCGGGCGCGAAGTGCGCCGGCGCGTCGACGTGAGTGCCGAAGTGTTCCTCAATCGTGATCTTGCCGCCAGCGTAGCCGTCCTTGTCGATGGTGGCCACGACCGAGCGCTGAAAGGCCGGCGCCGCATCCCAGGTGGGATCCGTCGCCCGGATGACGTGGCCCAGATCGATCATCCGCAGCTGCCGTTCCTGGGCGATCACGAAAGTACCGACCGCGAGAACGCCGAGCACTGCGACAGTGATTCTCATTGATCGCAAAACCAAAAACCGAGAACAGAAACCGAGAACAGGAAACGCAAAACCGAAAACCTTAAACCAAAAACCGCTGCTCAGTCGTACTTCAACGCCGTGACCGGATCGACGCGCATCGCGCGACGCGCCGGGAGCAGACACGCCGCGAAAGCCACCAGAGAAAGCAAGAGGGCGATTCCCGTGAACGTAAGGGGATCGGTGGCACTCACGCCGAACAGCAAGTTCGTCATCAGGCGCGTCAGCGCGAATGCGCCGATCAGGCCGATACCAAGTCCGATGAGCGTCGTCCGCATGCCCTGCCCGAGGACGAGCGCGAGCACATCACGATGCCGCGCGCCGAGCGCGACGCGAACGCCGATTTCCTGCGTCCGCTGGGCAACAGAGTACGAGATGACGCCGTAGACGCCGATCGCGGCGATCACCAGCGCCAGCCCGCCAAATGTGCTCAACAGGACGGCACGAAAGCGCCAATCGACCGTAGACGACGCGATCACGGCCGGCATGTCCCGGACGGCGGTGATTGGCAATGCTTTGTCCAGCGTCTGGACGACGGATCGTACATCAGGGACGAGTGTCATCGGTGGACGGGTTGTTCGGACAACGAACGATCCGCCGCTCGTCGACGGGCTTTGCGAGTACGGGAGATACAGCGTTGGTTCAGGAAGCTGCGCCAGCGAGGCCTCCCGAATGTCTTCGACGATGCCGATAATCTGTCGCGGCGCCGGTTCGGTGCTGGCTGCTCCCATTGGTTTGCCGATCCAGATGTGGAGACCGATCGGGTCGCGATTGGGCCAATAGGCTTGCGCCATCGCGCGATTGATCACGACAACAGGGGTGGTGCTGGGCCGATCCTGGGCCGTGAAGGCACGTCCGGCGTGAATCGGAATCTGCAGGGCGCTGAAGTACTCAGGGCTGATGCGCCTGACGTTCGCGGCGCCGCGATCCGGATGGTCTGGTCCGAGTCCGTCCTCGAGGCTGAACAGGATGTCCGTTCCACCCTGAAACGGAAGGACGTTCGCGACGGCCGGGTGCTCCACCCCTGGAATCCCCGAGAGGCGCGTGAGCATCGTTTCGAAGAAGCCCTGTCGTGCCGCCGGCGTTGGATACCGTTGCGACGGTATCTCGAGTCGAAAGGTCAACACCCCTGACGATTCGAATCCGGGCCGGACACGAGTCAACCGAGCGAGGCTCTGCAGCGCGAGCGCGGCGCCGATCAGGAGAATCAGGGAGATCGCGACCTCGTTGGCGGCGAGCGCACGACGAACTCGTCCCGGTGCGCCGCCGGCCCGTATGTTCGTGTTCTTCAATACCGCGTTTGAATCGGTCCCTGCCGCGCCAAGCGCCGGCGCGATGCCGAACAGCAGTCCGGTGACGACGCTGAGTGCGAGCGCAAACAGCAGGACACCTGTGTCAATCCGAAAAGCGCCGACGTGCGGCGTACTGGCCGGGATGAGCGCGACGATGGCATCGAACAGGACGTAACAGGCGGCGAGACCGGCGGCGCCGCCCATCAACGCCAGGACGACGCTCTCCGTGAGGAGTTGGCGGGCAATGCGACGGCGACCAGCGCCGAGGGCGGATCGGACGGCGATTTCGCGCTGACGGCTCGCCGAGGCCGCGAGGGTCAAGTTGGCAACGTTCAGGCACGCGATTAAGAGAACGAGCGCAACGGCTCCGCCCAATAACAGCGGGGCGGCGCCGGCGTTGCCCGCGATAAAGTCCCGAAGCGGTTCGAGGGTTGCCCGTTCTTCCGCCATGAACATGTTCGGGAATTGCTGGCGCAAGTCCGCCAACGGCCGGGTAAGCGATTCTTCAGCGTGCGCCCGCGGCATATCCGACCGCATCCGGCCGAGGCAGAGCAGTCCACCGTTGGATGGATTGTTGCTGGTGAGGGGTACGCGGATCGGAAGCCACAGGTCGGCCTGCGACACGCCGGTCAGCGGCATCTCGAAATCCCTCGGCAGAATGCCGACGATCGTGTACGCGTCGCCATCGATCTGGACGGCAGCGCCAAGCGTGGCGGGATCCGCCTGAAACAACCGTCGCCACAGACGGTCACTGAGAATGACCACGTTGGGACCACCGGGTCGTCCTTCGTCAGGCCGAAAGTCCCGCCCGAGCACCGGCTGAACCTTCAACAGAGAAAACAATTCCGTTGAAGCACCGGCGGCCGGAATCCGCTCGGGATCGCCACGGCCGGTCAGCGTCGACGAACCCCGCCACGCGACGAGCGCGAGATGATCGAAGAGCGATGCCGCTTCCCGCTGCCAGGCGAGAAAGATTGGCATCGACACCGACGAGCCGCCGAACCGGTTGCCGATCCGATGGACGACGTAGATGTGCCGAGAGTCGGCGAACGGCAGCGGACGAAGGAAGACCGCCTGGATAACCGAGAACATCGCGGTGTTGGCGCCAATGCCAAGCGCCAGGGTGAGTACGGCGATTACGGAGAACGATGGCCGCTTGCGCAGCATTCGCCCGGCGTACCGGACGTCCTGGATCAGCGTATCGATTGCGAGAAAACCTTCGGGGTCGCGAGAATTCACCAATTCACCAATTCACGAATCTACCAATTGCCAATCCGCCTCTCCGCTGCCGTGCGCAGAGGAGTGTCCGTCCCGCTCCTCTGGGATGTCAAGGGACACCGCGAATGGTGTCAAAGCGAATGGTGTCAAAGCGAATGACTTGATGGCAGGCAGGGGAGCCGCGGCGAATCACGTGCTGACAACTGAGCAATCGCGTTCTGAAACAATCCTCACTTCGTCACCGACGCGGATTGTTCCTGCGCGGACGACATCGGCATTGAGCGCGAGCTTGCCGCCGAATCGTCGGACGATGTCGCGCAGCACCCCGGGGTCGACGTCAAGCGTATCGGGATCGATGGTCGTCATGTGACAGCGCCCGCGAAGGGAGTCCAGCCGCACGATGGCATCGCCGATGTGCAGCTCCGATCCCGGCCAATCGCGTTCGGCCAGCCCTTCGACACCTTCAACTACGATGTTCGGACGCAGCCGGCGGACATCGCGACCGAATTCCGCGACGGCGCCGTCGGTGGCGACCAGCAACGGGAGAATGTCGAAGCGGTCGAGCCCGTCCCACGCTTCCAGCCTGGCGTCGTTTCCGGCCGCCGCTTTGACCAGTGCCAGGGCGTGCGGGCTGTCCCACGGGAAGTCATTGATTCGCGCGCGTCCGTCGGCATCGAGCGTGCCGCGCAAGCCGAGCAGTCTGTACTGGCGTCGTGCGGTGCGGACCCCTTCCGGCCCCCGCACGCGAACGATTCGGTCGCCTGGAATACCGGCCGGGCCAATCACGGCTGCCGACAACGACTCCCCGGCAAGAGACTTGACCGGGTACCGCCAGAGCTGGGAGATTCGCAGTGTCATCATCTGTGGGATGCTGACAGTCGGTGGGTTGTGACAACGTCGGGAACCCTCCGTCACAGTCCTTCACGGGCGGCATCTCAAGGACGAACTCGATAGAGTTTGGAAAGGTTGCGAACAATGCCCGCACACATCGACGAAGCGAAGACTATTGCCTGCGCCGAGATCGTCCCCGACTGCCCGTTCACGGCCAGTGCAGCCACCGACGAGGAGCTGTTGCAGAAGGTGGCTGCCCACGCGGCGCACGATCACGGGATTACCGACATCACGCCAGAACTGGCGGAAAAGGTGAAGGCGGCTATCAAGAACCGCTAGAAGCTGCCGATGAGTGTCCCCACTGCGGAACCGAGCGATGAGACGCTCGCCGCCCGGGCCGCGGCCGGGGACGACTCTGCCTTCGAAATCATCGTGCAACGGTATCAAGCACGCGTCTATCGACTTGCATGCCGGCTCACCAGCGAAACCGATGCGCCGGACGTTCTGCAGGAAACATTCCTGCAGGTGTATCGCCACCTGCGATCGTTTCGTGGTGAGTCGAAGTTTGGAACCTGGCTCTATCGAATCGCCAGCAACGCGGCCCTGATGCGCCGCCGGGTCCAAGCGCGGCGCCCGGTCGCTTCGCTCGACGGCTTTCTCCCGAGGTTCGACGCCCGGGGAGTGCACGCGGCGACCCCGGCGGAACTGCAGGTCGCGTCCCGTGCCGACGAGTTGTTGGATCGTCAGTTTCTCGCCAGGAAAGCGCGAGAAGCCATTGCGCAGTTACCCGACCTTTACCGTGATGCGTTCGTGATGCGTGACCTGGAGGAAATGTCTACGGCCGAAGTGGCGCAGCTGCTCGGGCTGGATCCGGCCGCGGTGCGGCAACGCGTCCATCGCGCCCGTCTCATGCTGCGCGGGTGTCTGAGCGACCTCGTCGGGGTGAAGCCATGACTCCGGTCGTCTGCGCGACGGGCGTCGAGCTCCTGATGGACTATCTCGAGGGGGTACTGCCCGCCGACGTGCGAGCCGCGCTTGACGAACATGTTGCCGGATGCGCCCGGTGCGCCGCCTTCGTCGCGTCGTATCTGGAGACGCCTCGAATCATGAGAGAGGCGAGCGTGGTATCGCTCCCGGCCGACGTGGAGGCCTCGCTCAAGGCATTTCTCCGCGCCAGGACGACGGCGTTCAAAACCGACTGAATTGGCCGTCCGCTCACCGGCGACTGCGTGTCGGAATACCGAGCTTTCCTTGATGGCCCGGCGCACCTCCGTTCACCCCTGCACTCAGACAGGTACGACACGGTTCGACCGCATCGCGCGTTTCTGAACCGAAACGATAAACTCTGGTCGTGCTCCTCGAGCTCAGCGTGATCCTGGGCCTCGCATTCGGCGTGCTCGCCGGCGTGTGCGCCTACGCAATCTCCTACGCGGAGTACAAGCGGAACTGGTCGTTTCACGGAAGCGCGGCGAGAATGGCGCTCCGTTCGGCCCTCGTGGCCTTCACGTTCTTCTTTCTGGCTGCGGTCGGCCTCGTCGCAATCCTGAGAATGGTGATGTGATTCCCGGACCGGCGGCTACACCGCTCCGTAGCCGACCGCCGAAGCGATCAGCGATTCGACGACGGCGGGGTCGGCCGGTTTGGTCAGGTGCCGATCAAAACCTGCCGCGTGGGCGCGGCGCTGGTCCTCTTCCTGTCCCCAGCCGGTCACGGCCACGAGCAGGACCTGGGAGCCAAGCGCTGCTCGAATCTGCCGCGCTGCCTCGTAGCCGTCCATCCGGGGCATGCCGATATCGAGCAACGCGATCTGGGGTTGGAAGTCTACGGCGACGGCAACCGCCTGAACACCGTCTGCTGCCACGCGCACCTCGTGCCCCATGCACTCGATCATCAGGCGCATCATTTCCGCGGCATCCGGGATGTCGTCGGCGACGAGGACGCGACACGGAGTCTCGGAAGGGACGATGGGACGGATTGATTTCGGTTCGTCCGCGGCGACCACGAGCGGGAGGCGGACGATGAACGTCGTGCCTGCACCGGGACCGTCGCTGCGGGCGTCGATTCGTCCGTCATGCAGTTCCACGAGCCGCTTCGCCAGCGCCAGGCCGATGCCGAGGCCGGTGCGCGGACGGCTCGGGGTCTGTTCGATTTGCACGAACATGTCGAAGATGCTCGGCAGCTGGACCGGGTCGATCCCGATTCCCGTGTCGCTCAGCGTCACGACCGCGTCGGCTCCACTCGCTAACGCGGAGACCGAGATACGCCCGCCACGGTCCGTAAACTTCACCGCGTTGTTCAGGACGTTGGCAAATGCCTGCGACAATCGCGTCAGGTCGGCATAGACCCACAGCGGGGACGAAGGAATGTCCACCGTCATCACGTGACCGGCAGCGTGGCTGAGCGGCGCGGTCGTTTCGAGCGCGCTGGAGACGACGCTGCGGAGATCGATTCGTTCGCAGCGCAGCTCGATCTTGTTCCGGGTGATGCGCGACACATCGAGCAGATCGTCGGTCAGCCGGACGAGCTGCTGGATCTGGCGTTCCGCGATTCCCAGCGCCCGGTCCCGCAGCGCGACATCAGCGCCGGCCCGTCGCAGCAGCTCCAACGCGTTTCGAATCGGGGCCAGCGGATTCCGCAATTCGTGAGACAACGTCGCCAGGAATTCATCCTTGCGCCGGTCGGCCTGACGCAGGACATCCTCGACGTCCTTGCGCGCCGTCATGTCGACGCAGACGCTGACGCAGCCGCAGACCTTGCCGTGACGATCGTAGAGCAGCTCGACGTCGTTCTGCACGAAGGCCACGGACCCGTCGGGTCGGACGATCTCGATATCGTTGGTGACGTGCGTGTGATTGGCGACCGCGTACTGCATCGGCAGCTCATTCGGCGGCAGGTCACGCCCGTTGCGCTGAATCCGATAGAGCGGCTGCTGGCCGGCCGGAGGCGTCAACGAGATGTTGACGTCCGGTGGCAGATGGAGAAGGCGTCCCAGCGCATCGTTGGCCGAGATGAAGCAGCAGTCCGGATCGTGCGCGATGGCGATAGGAACCGGTGCGCGGGCGACGAGATCGGCCAGCGCGCGCAGCCGGGCCCGTAGTTCATCGGCTGTGGCATCGGGCGGCGGCTCGAACAGCGTGGCCAGACCGGACATGGAGACCCCCGGGTGAATTTCGAGTATATCCCCGGATCAAGGGCCACCTCGACTCGACCTGGGAGGGGCGGATCCTGGATGCCGCACCACGGCTCCCGGCAGGTTCTTGACTCCAGGCAGACAATAGCGGAAAGCCTGAGAGGTACGAATATGCATGTCCTGACCCTGGTCGCGGCCGCGATCACGCTATTGCAGCCGCCGGCGCTGACCACGTCCGAGCAGCTCCAGGAAGCAGCCCGCAAGGGCGACGCCGCCGCGGTCAAAAAGCTGCTCGACTCAGGCGTCGATGTCAACACGAAGTTCCGGTACGGGGCGACGGCGCTGTTTTATGCCTGCGATCACGGTCACCTCGAAGTCGTCAAGGTGCTGCTCGACAAGGGCGCCGACCTCACCATCAAAGACAGCTTCTACGGCTTTACACCGCTCATGCTCGCGGTCAGCCCGGCGCAGAAGAGAAAGCCGGAGCACACCGAAATCGCCGAGCTGCTCATCGCGAAGGGATCACCCGGCAAAGATGCCGCGTTGAACGGCGCGATCGACAACGGCGATGCGCCGCTCGTGAAGTTCATCCTTGACAGTGGTGGTGTCCCTGCCGCGAAGCTGTCGGAAGCGCTCGAGGCGGCGCAGGCCGCGAACAAGACCGACATCGTCGCGATGCTGGAGGCGGCAGGCGTCAAGCCGCCGGAAGAGTTCAAGATGGACGCGTCGCAGCTCCAGCGATTCGCCGCCGCCTACCGGAATCCGTCAGGCAACGAACTCGTCGTCACGGTCGCTGGCGCCAGGCTCTCACTTGGGCTGCCCGGCGCTTCCGGAGCCCAGATCGCCACGCTGGCCGCCAAGGACGCGACGACGTTCCGTGGCGTTGGCGCGGGAGGTTTGACTATCGTTTTCAAGGTCGACGGTGACAAGGTGACTGGCTTCACCCTGCAGCCGCCGCAGGGCAGCGCGATTGTTTACACGCGAGTGGAGGGTAAGTGATGCACCGCTATCGCAACCTGCTGACGGCGATCTCTTGCATCGTCGCGGGCGCCTCCTTGTCCGCACAGCACTGGCCGGCATTCCGCGGCGCGAACGCCGCCGGGGTTGCCGACGGCACGGCGACGGCGGTGAAGTGGAACGCTGGTACCGGCGAGAACGTGGCGTGGAAGACACCAGTTGCCGGCATCGCCGTCTCCAGCCCAATCGTCTGGGGTGATCGTGTGTTTGTCTCGACTGCGGTCGGCAGCGATCCCAATCAGACGATTCGCACCGGCCTGTACGGCGACGTCGAGCCAGTGCCCGACGCGTCGAAGCACACGTGGAGGCTGCTGGCGCTCGACAAGAAATCTGGCAAGGTCCTCTGGGACAAGGTGGCCTACGAGGGGATCCCGAAGACGAAGCGTCACCCGAAGTCGAGTCAGGCGTCTGCGACTCCGGTGACCGACGGGCGTCACGTGATCGTCTCGTTCGGATCCGAGGGACTCTATTCCTACGACTTGGACGGGAAGCTGCTGTGGAAGAAAGATCTCGGTGTCCTGAACGCCGGCTGGTTCTTCGACCCGGATTATGAGTGGGGCATCGGCAGTTCGCCCATCATCTACAAGAACATGGTGATCGTGCAGTGCGACATCCAGCGCCACTCCTTCCTCGCTGCGTTCGATACCCAGACCGGCACCGAGATCTGGCGCACCGAACGGGACGAAATTCCTTCCTGGTCGACGCCCACAATTTTTGAAGCGAACGGCAAGGCGGAGCTGGTGACACAGGCGACGACGTTTACGCGCGGCTACGATCCGATGACCGGCAAGGAGCTGTGGAAGTACTCGGGCAATTCCGAGATTGCCATCCCGACACCTGTCGTCGGCCCGGGCTTCGTCGTGATCACGAACGGCTATCGGGGCGTGCAACCGATATTTGCAATCAAGCCGGGCGCCTCGGGGGACATCACGCTGAAGGACAACGCGACGACAAGCGACTTCGTCTCGTGGAGCACGAAACGCGGCGGTCCATACATCCCGACGCCGCTGATCTACGGCGATCAGCTCTACGTCTTAAACAACGGCGTGCTGACGACGTACAAGGTCGCCACCGGGCAACAGGTCTATCAGAAGCGGCTGGGCGGCACCGGCGGCGCGTTCAGCGCGTCACCCGTCGCGGCCGACGGAAAGATCTACTGCGCGAGCGAGGACGGCGACGTCTTCGTCGTCAAGGCAGGGCCCGAGTACGAAGAACTGGCCAAGAATTCGATGGGCGAGGTCGTCATGGCGACACCGGCCATCTCCGATGGATTCATCATCGTGCGGGGACTGAAGAACGTCTACGCGATCAAGGCCAGGTAGGCGTTCCATTCGCTGGCTGCAGAGAGCGACGACATGAGCAATCGCGCACCTTCCGGTGATTCGTCAACAGAGATCAGCCTGGCCGATGAAGAGCAGGTGCGGCAGGTTCTGGTCAATTCGATCCTCGGCCTCTGGGACGTCGTCAACAACCTGGCACGATTGAAGCCGACGCAACGAGATCGTTACCGGGTCACGATCTTCGGCTCGGCGCGGGTGGAGCCCGGGTCCTTCGGCTACGAAGAGACGAAGCGGGTGGCCGCTGCTCTCGCCGGGATGGATTGCGACATCATCACCGGAGGCGGTCCAGGCCTCATGCAGGCGGCCAATGAAGGCGCCGCCACATCGAGTCGATCGGAGTCGGTTGGGATCCGGATCGACCTCCCGTTCGAACAGGACGTGAATGCGTTCGTGACGGAGGCGTTCGAGCATCGCACGTTCTTCACTCGCCTCCATCAGTTCGTGCTCACGTCCGATGCCTTTGTCGTTGCGCCAGGCGGCATCGGCACCGTCCTGGAAACCATGCTGATCTGGCAGCTGCTCCAGGTGAAGCACCTCGAACACGTCCCGCTGATTCTGGTTGGCAAGATGTGGCCCGGATTGATTCAGTGGACCCGTAGCGCGATGCTTGGCGAACAGCCGCCGCTCGCAAGCGCCGCCGACATGGCCATCCCCCGGTGCGTGGCCAACGCAGACGAAGCGATCGCGCTGGTTCGCGAAAGCCGGTCGGCGTGGCTGACGACGCGCGCGTCCGACGGAGCCTCCTCGCAGGGGACGCCGTGACCGTCAGCAGGACGCCTGCCAGCGCTAAAAAACTCGATTTTGAGCCTTCGGAACTTTTCGCTTGCATTGTAGTAATGTACTAGTACAATAGGTTCAGTTGTTCGGTGATGACCGGCCACCCTGGCTGGCCCGCCGGCGCGAACCACTAGGAGGCGACCATGGAACCGCTCCTCATGATTCTGGTCCCGGGTCTCATCGGCGGCGTCGTCCTGTCTCTTTTCATCACGCGCCTGCGGCGTACCACGCCGCCCACCTTCGTGCCGAAGCGGCTCGAGGCGCCGTCGCCGTCGCTCATCAACATGTCCAGTATCAAGGTCGAGGGCCTTGGTGGCCTGGGCATGGTGGCGGCGGTCATCGCTGTCGCGATTGCCGATCCGCGCATCCGACTGGCCGTCATCATTGCCGGCGTACTTGGAGGCGGGCTTGCCTTTGTTCTAATCAGGGCGAGGCGAGCCAGCGGGGGCCTGCATTCAGGCGACGATCCGGGTGCTGACTCGCTGCTGCATCTGGACGATTCTCGGCCCACCGGTGAGACGACGAGGCAGGACTTGAACAACCTTCACCGTCACGCTGCATTCGTCGCGTAGAGACAACAGGAGAAGGGAGAAAGGGAGAATCTCAAAAAAGAATTCTCCCTTCTCCTTTCTCCTGTTGTCCCTTGCGGGCTGTCGTTGATTGAGCCCTACTTCAAATCGCGCGCGTAGATATTCTTCCAATACAGCTTGTGGCCGTGGTACTGAAGCTCGATGTTGCCCTTCGCAGGGAGCGGCTTCGAGTAGTCCCAGTAGTTCTCCATTTTCACGTTGTCGGCGACGAGCTGACCGTTCAGCCACACGGTCGTCATGTCGCTGTCGCGCTGAATGATGTGAAACGTGTTCCAGTGATCGGCTGGATTGTCCGCGACCACGAGCGGATTCTTCGCGCCGGCCTTGTTGTTGAAAAGTCCGCCCGAGCCGAGCGGGCTCGACCAGATCTGGATCTGCGGCGCGTTCTTCAAATAGACGCCGCTGTCGGCGCCTTCTTCGATGCACCAGTCGACGTAGAGCTCGACGTCGCCGTACTCCTTGACCGTCTGAAGATTCTGACCGCCCTTTTCGACGTGCGGCGTCAGCTTGTCGGCCTGCACCCCGTCGAACACGAGGATGCCGTCCACGACTGACCAGTGTTTCAAATAGGTCTCGTTCGACTCTTTCTGCTTTGCGGCTTTCTCTGAGGGCGAGAGTTTCAGCAGATCGGCCGGATTCAAACCGGCACCAAACTTCAGCGTGCCGATGTCGATGAGCGCCTGCCAGCCGGTCAAATCCTGGCCGTTGAAGATGGCCGTGAAGCCCTCCTTCGCCAGGGCGGCCGGCACCTTGTTGTCGGTTTCTGTCGCCTTTGAGGTGCACGTAAGCGGTGGCGGCGGCGGTGTCTGCGGCCCGCGTCCTCGACCTCGTCCTCCGGGAGCCTCCTGAGTCGCGCCGGCCGGAGGAGCAGGCGCCTGGGTTTGCGCCAGTCCCTGCACCATCGGTAGTGCGGCAAAAACGACGAGCGAGGCAGACAGCAGAACAGACGATCGCTTCATGTACGGACTCTCCTCAAGACTATTCGGGCAGACCAAAGATAAACATCGAACCTTGACCGGTGCCGACGATGTACTGCTTGCCATCGACGGCGTAGCTGATCGGACCGCTTGCACTGGGGCCGCCGAGATTCACGTGCCACAACAGCTCACCGGTCTTCGCATCGAGGGCCACGAAGTTGCCTTCCATGCCGCCGGCGAAGACGAGATCGCCGGCAGTCGACAGCACGCCTGACTCGGTGTAGTTGACCATCTTGAAGTCCCATTTCTTTTCGCCGGTTGCCGGATCTACCGCGCGAATCACGCCAAACCCTTCCTCTTCCTTTCTATATTGCGCGGGAGGCCGCGATGCGCGGCCGCCGGTTGTCGTGACGCCAGCCGGGGGGCTCGAGCCGGTATAGCGCTGGCCTTCCTTCCATTCGCCTGCGTCGTACTTCGCCGAGCGACCGCCGCCGTTCTCCCAGGTTGGAATATAGAAGAGACCAGTACGGGGACTGTACGACGGCGGATACCAGTTCGTTCCGCCCTGGGTGCCGGGCGAGACCACGATGCCACCCATCGGTTTTGGCCAGAACTCGGGATTCTTGATTGGCCGGCCGGTCTCGTCGAAGCCGAGATTCCAGGTTTGCTTCACGAAGGCCTTGGCCATCTGAAATTGCCCGGTCACGCGATCCAGCACGTAGAAGAAACCGTTCCGATTGGCCCACAGCATCAGTTTGCGTGGTTTGCCCTGCCACTGCATGTCCACGAGGACGGGCACCTGCGTGGAGTCCCAGTCGTACTCGTCACCCGGGGTGAACTGATAGTGCCACTTTAGCTTTCCGGTGTCGGCGTCGAGCGCGATGACGCAGTTCGAATACAGGTTGTCCGCTGGTGTTCGAGTGTCGCCGTTCCACCCAGGATTCGGATTGCCGGTGCCCCAAAAGGTCAGGTTTGTTTCGGGATCGTAGCTGCCGGCATTCCAGATCGGACTGCCGCCGTGTTTCCATGATTCACCGGTCCACGATTTCGCAGCGGGATCGTCGGCTGACGTCGGTGCGGTATCGAATCGCCAGAGTTCCTTGCCAGTCTTGATGTCGTACGCGGCGACCCAGCAATTGGCGCCCGCTTCGTTGGTTGCCGGCCCGAGGATGACCATGTTCCGCACGATGAGCGGCGCGACGTTGTATTGGTAGCCCTTTCTGAAGTCGGCGAGCGTCTTGTCCCAGATGATGCGTCCCGTTTTGGTATCGATTGCGAGCAGGTGGCAGTCAACCGTCGCCCAGAAGAGCGTGTCGCCGGCGATCGACATGCCCTTATTGACCTCGTACGCGTTGTAATACGCCTTCGGATCGAGCGGCCGCGACAGTTTCCAGTACTCACGCCCGGTGACCGCATCCAGGGCGACGGCTTCGAGCGCGGTGCCGGTATACATGATGCCGTCGACCACGAGCGGCGTGTTCTCCATCTTGTTCTGGGAGTTGCCGTTCTTCACGTAGAGCGGGTGATAGGACCATTTCAACTGCAGGTATTTGATGTTGCTGCGGTTGATCTGCGAGAGCGGGCTGTAGCGATGGCCCGAGTAGTTGCCCGAGTAGCTCAGCCAGTTGTGCGGTTCACGATCGGCATGGAGCAGGCGGTCGTAGGTGACTTCTGCCGGTGACGCGGCAGCCACGAGCGTGAGCAGAATCAGCACCCGAATGAGCATGGCGGATACCTCCCGGTCGCGATTTCTCGCGTGAGGCTGTTCCAACGATGCACTCTTGTCAAGGAATTCTTGGAAGCATATGCTGCGCCGGGAGAAACGGACATGAAGAGCCTGGCACGAGCGATCCTGACCCTGACGATCCCCGGCGTTTTCGGCGTGGTTCTCGCCCACGCGCAGCAAACGGAGCCGTCAGGTGACCCAACGCGTGGTAAGGCGCTCGTCGAGTCGAACCAGTGCTTCGACTGCCATCGCATAGGTGACCGCGGTTCCCGTCTCGGACCGAATCTCACCGACATCGGCGCCCGTCGGACGCCGGATAAGTTGCAGCAGTCGATGGTGGCGCCCGATGACGAAGTGCTGTTCGAGAATCGCTTTGTCCGGGTCATCACGAAAGACGGCACGACCGTCACTGGCCGGCTACTGAACCAGGACGCAATGAGCGTGCAGATGATGACCCCGAAGGAGGAGCTGAAGACCTACCTCAAGACGAACATTCGCGAGGTCACGATCGTCGACAAAGGGCTGATGCCGTCAAGTCAGGGGAAACTGACCGACCCGCAGATCGCCGACATCGTCGCGTATCTCGCTTCGCTGAAAAGTTAGAAGTGAAAAGTTCGAAGTGAAAAGTACGGAGAAAGATTCTGTTTCCGCACTTTTAACTTTTGACTTTTGACTTTTAACTGTTTCTTGTCACCACCGAAATGTGAAGATGCTGGCAGTCGAGCGACTCGGATCGGGGTACTTCGGATCTTCGACTTTGTAACGGTTCGGCACGCTGGCCCAATCGGTGTAGATATTCCCGCCGACATAAAACCGCGATTTGCTCTCGGTCGGCTTTGGCGTTGACACCGCTGGCTGATCGCCAAGGAACAGCGTGTACGCATGTTGCGGGGCGGTCGTGCCAGCGCGATCGCTCTCCGGCACGAATTCGGGCCGGCCATCGCCGTCGATGTCGGCGCTGATCCAGGGGACGTGCAGGAGTTTGTGATACGTGCGGTCGGCGATCATCCCGCGAAGCTGCGCGTTGAACTGGCTGATTATTGAAGCCGCGTCGGGCCGCGCCCGTCTGACCGCGAAGTAGAGTGGCCGCCTCACCAGCGGATTCGTCCCGATGTTGAGTTTGGCCTTCGCTTCGTTGGGGTAGTTGTTGACGATGTATTGCACGACGAGATCGTCCATGAGCACATAGTCGGCCTTGCTCTGAAGGACCAGCGAGAGGCTGTCCTCTTCGCCGCGCGATTTCACCAGGATCGCACCCGACCTCTCGAGGTCGTCACCGTAGGCGTACCCCTCCACGATCGCGATGCGCTTGCCCGTGAGCGCGCTGAGCGCAGTGGCCGATACGTCCTCGTCCTTGCGCCCGACCAGAATCAGCCGATTCTCGAGGTAGGGCTGAGAAAAGATCAACGCACGCTCGCGCTCGGCATCTTTCCACGCCGCGGCGCTGCCGTCGTAGGTGTTGCTGAGAAGCGCAGGCGTGAAGCGCGCCGGCTCGACGATCGTCGTCTTTGCGGTGACCCCGATGCGTCCGAGCGCGGCTTCGACGAGATCCAGCGCGAAGCGCGGTTGACCGGGGTCATTCGTAAATGGCGGCCATGCCGTCGAAATGAGACGCAACGGAGCGGCCGACGTCGGTGACGACGTTTGAGACGCCGGAGCGGTCACGAACAGGCAAAGTAGAAGGCTGGCGCAGAGGGGAAGACGCATAACAGGGCCTCCCTCTCAAGAGTACATGGGACAACCCGCAAGGGACAAGGGAAAGCGCCTGCGCGTCTGCTAGTGCGTTTTGACCTTCTTGAACGTCAGCGAGAATCCCGCGAGATAGGTGTCGTTAGAAACGCCCGGCATCGTCTCGCCGCCGCCAAGGAACCACACTCTGGCGAGGTTGAGGTGCAGCGTCGCCGGGTAGCCCATTCGCGGCATGGTGAAATCGGCGAGGCGATAGCTGAATCCCCAGTCGGTGGCGGGCCTCCATTCGCCGTTCCCGCTCGGCCCCGGAACCCGCATGAGAATCGCACCGGGAGCGAGGAACAACTGCACACGTCCGGTGAGGTCGACAGTCGTGTGAACACCCAGCACGCCGTAGACCCCCGACGTGCCCTGCGTCATGGGCCAGAGCGCGTCGAGGTGGATGTGCTGCCACCAGACCGTCTTCTGATCGTCTTCCTTCTTCTTCCGCCCAGACGCGATTTGCTGCCTGATGATCTCGGTGGCCAAGTCGTCGTGGCGCCACTCATCCAACAGCTTGCACGCGTCGGCTAAGGTGCCCGTCTCTTCGATCGAAACCGGGCACGCCGCGAGGAGCGCCGGCGGAGGATCGGGACGCTGACGTCGTTCCCGTGAGCCACCGAATACGCCTGGCTCACGTTTATTGATCCACTCCGCGGCCCACGTCTTCCAGGCGGCGTAATCACGCATCCACCGTTCGATCCCCTTCATCTGCTCATTGGTAGGGGAGATCGTGATCGGCAGTTCGGTCACCGAACGGACCGGTCGCAGCGGCACGGTCTGTGCCGCCACTGCATCCGACAGGCACAGGGAGACGCCGAGCGTGATGAGAATCGCCACGGGCACTCGCATCAGACACATGGCTGGATACTCACGAAATATCGTGGTTTGCGAATAGGGAAATACCCACCGTCGTCCCGGATGTCGCGGCATTTTCAGAGCGTTGATTTTGCGGTCGTGGGGAGGGCGAAGCGTTCAGCTACGCAGGACGTGCAGAGTACGCGGGATCGGGAAGTCGCCGGCATGGGCTCGCCGCGTCAGATTTCTGACGGGGCGTAGTATAGCCGAGGTTGTTTGCGCTCGCTACCGAAAATCAACACCGCTTGCCGTGCTGTTTTTCATGCGAATTCTGAGCGCAGTTTGTTCATGACGAAGGGCGACAATCATGCGCGGTCTGGTCATCTTTGCTCTGTGTCTTTGGCTTCGTCCGACAGCCGCCGCGGCGCAGACCGTCGAAGTGTCTCCGTTCGTTGGCTACCGGTTGGGAGGAGACTTCTTCGAGCGCGTCACCAATCAACCTGTCGATCTCGACGGAGCGCCTGCTATCGGTGGTGTTCTCAACGTTGCCATGCACGACGGATTGTGGTTCGAGGGCCTCTACACCCATCAAGAGGCGCGCGTGGACGTTCCGGGTAGCCCTCTCGTTGCGCCAACGCGGTGGCGAATCACTGTCGATCACTGGCTGGCTGGCGGCCTTCAGGAGTTCGGCCAGGGACGCGCCCGTCCGTTCCTCACCGGCCTCCTCGGCCTCACCCGCTACGGCGCGGAAGGAGACAACGAAATCCGCTTCGTCATCGGTGCCGGCGGCGGCGCCAAGCTTCGACCGACGCGGCACATTGCCGGCCGCGTCGACGGCCGCGTGTTCGCCACATTTGCCGACATCGATGGCCGCGCGATTGTATGTTCGCCGGGCTTCTGCCTCGTCGCGCTCTCGACTGACGTCGTCTGGCAGGCTGAGTTCAGCGCCGCGCTGGTTATTGCGTTTTGATGGATCTCCTCCGGGATCCGGCAACGGTGTGCCATCACCGTGGGTTTTTCCGTGAACGCGCGTCAATAGATTAGAACGCCCGCCTTGGCCCCGTCGGATTGACCGGTGCTCCGGCGAGGCAAGGCTACGCGAGAGACGACGCGAGCGAGCGACGCGAGCCACGCGAGAGAGCGTGTGGGAGTCCGAGGGGGCGGAGCCCCTCGGAAGACGAATGACATCGATGAGGGGCGGCACGGAAGAACAAATCCTCGTCATCTACCGCGAGACCATTGGTCCGCTCTACCGCTACGTCTCTCGCACTTGCGGCGACGATCGGGCGCTGGCCGAGGACGTGACGCAGGAAGCCTGGCTGCGCGCGGTTCGCGACTGGCGCCGGAAGGGTCCGCCCGATCAGCCGATTGCCTGGCTGACGACAGTCGCGCGGAATCTCCTGGTGAGCTACTACCGGCGCAAACGACCGGATCCACTGGACTCCGTGGCGGCCGGTGAGGCGCTCGCGGCGCTCGACGACGGCGGCGACGAGCGTCGCGCGAGAACCGCCGTCGTGTGTCACGCGCTCGCGCGGCTGCCGGTGGCCGAGGCGCAGCTGCTCGAGGCCTTTCACTTCGACGAGCAACGGCTGTCGCAGATCGCCGGTGCGCTGGGTCTCTCCGAGCGTGCCGTTGAAGGCCGTTTGCGCCGGGCGCGGCAGAAGCTGCGCCGGGAGTTGGAATCGCTCATGAAGATTGGAAGAGGACAACGATGAAGCCCCAGCTTGAATCGCACGAGCCGACGCCGGAGTTCCGGGCGAATCTCGAATGGCAGATCGCCACGTCGCTTCGCCGGGAGAACCGGTTCGCGGAACCAGTCACCGGTCGCGCGCGACAGCTCGGCGCGGCGCTGGTTGTCATCGCGGCGCTTGCGACCGGCGGTATCGCGGGGATCGCGGCGGGACAGGTTCAGGATGCGCGACAGCGCGATCAGTTGACCGATGCCGCCCGCTCCGAAGAAGCGCTCATTCGGGTCCGTCTCGACCTGGCCCGAACGGAATTAGAGGACGCGCAGCGCAAATTCGA
Source organism: Acidobacteriota bacterium (assembly GCA_046732715.1). Classification (GTDB taxonomy): domain Bacteria; phylum Acidobacteriota; class Vicinamibacteria; order Vicinamibacterales; family 2-12-FULL-66-21; genus JALZOC01. The sequence continues at coordinate 43,574 of JBKPNQ010000070.1, forward strand.
CGTCGGTATGACGGGTCGGGAAAACCTGCTGGCCGCCCAGAGACAGCTCAAAGCGCTGGAGGCATCGCTCGCCCGCACCCAGCTGGATATCGAAGAAATCCGGGCGACGTCCGCCACGCCGCGCAACGATCTCGATGCGCCCCTCGTCGGCGGACGTGATTTCGTGCGCGAGCGTCTCAACCTGGATCTGAGAGACGCCCAGCAGGAGCTTGCGGTGGCCGAACAAGCCGTGGCAC
>JBKPNQ010000071.1:0-13177 GCA_046732715.1 Acidobacteriota bacterium
CACTCGCCCGGGGCGGGAAGTGACTGCGGCCGTGCTAACCTCGCCTTCAAAGGACATCGCGATTTGGAGGCGTAATGCTGGACGCACGCGCAGGCTTTTGCCGACTGCTTCCTTGCTTCGTTCTCGTCTGCGGCGTGTCCGCCGTCTCTGGCGCCCCGCAGCAGCCGCCGTCTCGGCCGAACATCGTCGTCTTTCTCACCGACGACCAGGGCTATGCCGATCTGTCGTCCTACGGCCATCCGACGATCAACACCCCGAACATCGACCGGATGGCCCACGAGGGCATCCGGCTCACCTCGTTCTACGCCGCGCCATCATGCACGCCTTCGCGCGCGCAGTTCCTGACCGGACGTTATTCGGTTCGATCGGGCGAACTCGCGCCGACCGGTCCCGGCTCACCTGTCGGGCTGCCCCGCAACGAAGTCACGATCGCCGAGGCGTTGAAAGCACAAGGCTATCGAACTGGGATGCTCGGCAAGTGGCATCTCGGTGACTTTGCAAGCCGGCCGGAATTCAATCCGACCTCGCACGGATTCGACTATTTTTTCGGATTGCCGTATTCGCACGACTACCGGCTGCCGTTCGTGCAGAATGCGCCGCCGATTCCCCTCTACCGTGGCCTGCAGCAGATCGAGCGGCCGGTCGAGGCGTACACGCTGACACAGCGTTACACGCAGGAGGCCCTTCGGTTCATTCGCGAGTCTCGCGGCGAGCCCTTCTTCCTCTACATCGCGTACAACATGCCGCACCTTCCGATCGGCGTGCCCGCGAGCTTTCAGGGTCGCTCGCGCGCCGGGAGGTACGGCGACGCGATCGAAGAGATCGATTGGAGCGTCGGGCAGGTTCTCGCCGCGCTCAAGGTCTCGGGCGTCGATCGGAACACGATCACCGTCTTCTTCAGTGACAACGGCCCCTGGGCGAACGCCGAGGCGCGGAGTTTCCAGGAGACACAAACGCTATGGGACGTCGGCTGGGCCGGGCTGCTACGGGGGACCAAGGCGACGACCTGGGAGGGAGGCGTGCGCGTGCCGGGGATCCTGCGCTGGCCCGCCGGCGTTCCCGCGGGACGGGTGTCTGCGGACATGGCGTCGGAGTTGGATCTCTTCCCGACGTTGGTGCGTGCCGCTGGCGGCCGTATCCCTGACGACCGTCCGATGGATGGCTACGACCTCATGCCGCTGCTCAGCGGAGGCGGTCAGTCGCCGCGCCACGAACTGTTCTACATCCAGGGCGCACGTCCCGAGGCGGTGCGCCAGGATGCGTGGAAGCTGCGTCTCGGTGCACCCGACGCGGCACCCGAGCTGTACGATCTCGACCGCGATCCGGGCGAACGCCTCGACGTTGCCAAAGATCACCCGGACGTCGTCGCGCGGCTCCGGTCGCGTCTCGAAACATTCGCCGCGTCCCTGCGCTGACGCTCGCTGCTGACGCCGTTCGCAATTCGCGGCTTCCGCGACAGCGGACTCGGAGCCGTGGTATATCGATCGCCATGATCGCAACCAATCTCGGCCGGCGACCCGCCAGTCATTTCTTCGTCCTGGCGGTGATCTGCGCAGCCGTTCTGATGCCACGTCTCGCCCGCTCCCAGGGATCAGGTGCCTCTGGACAGCCCGATCGGGCGGACGCAACGCTGCAGAACCAGATGAACAACTATGCCCGTCATCATCGCGGGAAAGTGTCGGTGTTCGCGAAACATCTGCGAACGGGAATCACGGTGGCGCTGAATCCGGATGTGCCCGTCAATACGGCGTCGGTGATCAAGCTTCCGATCATGCTCGAAGCCATGTATCAGGTGAAAGAGGGACGCGTGTCGTTCGACGACATGCTGCCGCTTCGCAAGGACGATCAGGTGTCGGGCTCCGGCGTGCTGCTCCTGTTTCATACGCCCGCTGAGATCAACTTTGAGACCGCGATCGTGTTGATGATCGCGCAGAGCGACAACACCGCCGCCAATCTCGTGCTCGCACACATCGGGCGAGAGAACGTCAATCGGCGATTGCGGACGATGGGGCTCCAATCGACGATGAGCATTCGCCCCATCAGCCGGCCGAAGGAAGGAGACCAGTCTCCGGAATTGAAACCCTTCGGCATCGGACGCACGACCGCGCGCGAGATGGCGGCCGTCCTGGAAGCGATCGAGCGTTGCGATCTCGGCGATCGGAAACTCTGTGCCAGGATGGTGGATATTCTGGAACATCAGTTCTGGCGCAACTGCATTCCTCATTACCTGGAAGACGCGGACACGACCGAGGTGGCAAGCCACATCGCCAACAAGACCGGTAGCCTCGATCGTGTGCGGAACGATGTCGGAATCGTCTACACCAAGAACGGACCGATTGTGATTTCGGCTTTCACCTACGAAAACGTCGACACGAGCTGGACTCCCGAGAATGAGGGGGAACTGCTGATCGCGAAGATGGCGAAGACCATCATCGACGGATGGGCGCCCGACGGGCTCGGCTCGGCAAAATAACGTACGCCCGGGTTCGCTCCTGTTAGCGACTCCAATCGGTTACTCCGAACAGGGGGACGTTAGTACTGAGCATGTCGGTCGCGCGGCCGCTGTTGACACGCTCAGATCGCCGTGCCACCATGCCGCGCGGTAGGACATCGGCCCTTCATGCGGAGCTCCCAGCCCGCGCCACATCCTTCTCACGTTCAGCGGACTCGTCGCAATTTGGTAGGAGGACGCCATGACACGCCAGAGCTTTTCGCGTGCATTCAGATCGTTGGCCGCGCCGTTCGCGGTTTTGCTCGCCGTTGCTTTGGTGAGTTCAATCACTGCACAGAACCTTGCGGATACTCTCCAATACGGTACTCAGCGACAAGTGGATCTGCGCAGTCAGGCTGTCAACACCTACTCACTGCACCAGCCTTCCGACTTCCCCCGGCTCGGATCGATGACTCCGGCAGAGAGGCGGGCCGCTATCGATGTGTATTGGGGCGACGGTTTGCCGACGGCTGAGAAGCTGAAGATCTTCGACACCTATTGGGACTACGCCGACCGCAAGTTTGCCGCCTTTCAGAACCTGGTGGTTGATTGGCCGGATTTGCGGGACAAGTATCGTGCAGAGGTGGCGGCCGGCGTGAGCCGTGGGCGATTTGCAGGAATCATGAACCACCTGTCGTTGCTGCTGCGGGACAGCCACACGCAAGCAAACGACATTCTTGTGAACTATGTCACCGTTCCCGGACCAGGCGTGCCATCCATGGGGCAAGGCGCGTGGATCGTCGACACATCGGGAGCGTGCCTGGCAGCCCAGGACGATGGTTCGGCTTTGGTCTACTCGGTTATGCCAAACCATCCGCTTGGACTTCAGCGCGGTGACCGAATACTCGGCTACGACGGGAAACCGTGGCGCATGCTCTATCAGCAGCTTATCAACGAAGAAGTTCCGATCTGGCCGTTGTGGTGGGGAACCTCGCCGAGTTCGTTCGATCACTCGTTTGTGATGTCAGCGGGGATGAACTGGCATCTGTTCGATGTCATGGACATCGCCAAACAAAGCAGCGGGCAGGTGGTGCACGTTCCAACCAGCCTGATGCCGGGCGATATCTTCTTTGGTTTCTGCTCGGAGCAGATGAACGTTCCCGGCGTCTCGAAACCGAACTTCTTTGCGGGAAACTTCGTGCGTTCAGGGATCGTGACCGGAACGAGGATCGGGTATATCTACGTGTGGGCCTGGGAAAACAACGCGGAGACGGAATTTGCAGATGCGGTGTACCAGTTAACCCAGGTCGACAAGGTTGCCGGGCTGATCGTCGACTATCGCTTCAATGTCGGCGGTTTCATCAGGGCGCCTTTGTTGGGTACGGCGCTACTGGCAGAGCGCCCGGCGCCGACGCTGGGCAATGATCAACGCCTGAAGCCGTATGACCACTTCCTGATGAACACGCTGATCCCGCCGGACTTTTTCAAGGTCGACTTCCTGCATTTCGGGAACCGGGACATTCCGATCAAGTTGTCGTACGACGGTCCGGTGGCCGTGCTGGTCGGTCCGGGTGCGGTGAGCTCGGGAGATTTTGGTTCGGAGTTGCTGCGATCACTGCCGATCGCGCGAACCTTCGGAAAGTCGACGTCGATGGCGTTGGGGCTGCCGACGCAGCCAGCCCTGGGAACGCATATTGACCTCGGTCCGGACTGGGATGCGCGGGTTTCGGAATCGAATTCCTATGCTGTCGGGCGGCCGAACGACTATCTGATTCACACCGAATTCCCGGTTGACGAACTGGTGTGGCTGACCCCCGCTGATGTCGCAGCCGGGCAAGACACGGTGGTGAAGGCCGCCATGAAGTGGCTGACCGCGCAGCTCGGACAGTGACGACGGCTCCAGACCGGGTTGCATACGCGCACGAAGCACTGAGTACAGGCACTCCATATCGATGATGTCCACCGTGGAATTCGACCTGCTCGTGGCGTTCGAGACACACGACGTCTCGAAAATACGGGAAATCCTCGATGCTGGGCTTGACCCGCGATCGGTAATCAAAGACCGATCTCTCGTGAACAACCTGACCGTGATGTATGCCCGCTCCGACCACTTTCCGGCGTGCCTGCGCCTACTGCTCGAGCGTGGTGCCGTGCTCGACGATCCGGCGATTGCGCCAGTGCTGCTCGACGATCGGGACGCGCTGCGCGAGGCTTTGGCTCGCGACCCGTCCTTGATCGTCCACCGTACCTCGATGGAATCGTCCTTTACTCCGCTCATCGGTGCCTCCCTCCTCCACGTGGCGGCGGAGTTTGGGAACGTGAACGCGGTGCGTGTGCTGGTTGATGCCGGTGCTGACGTGAACGCGAGGGCGGCGGTTGACGAGCATGGGCTGAACGGTCACACGCCGATCTTCCACACGGTGAATTCGGCATGGAATCGCTCCGCGCCGATCATGCAGATGCTGCTCGACGCCGGTGCGAGCGCGGATATCAGAGTGAATGGCATCACCTGGGGTAAAGGAATGGAGTGGGAGACCATCTGCTTCGACGTGACGCCGATTTCGTACGCGCAGATGGGACTCCTGCCCCAGGTCCACCGGCAGGAAGGTGACATCTACGCGAACATCACGCGACTGCTGGCAGCCGCCGGGCGTCCCGTCCCGCCGTTCGAGAACGTTCCCAACAAGTATCTGAATAGCTAGAGCCGCGTCGCTTGACGTTGCCGGCCGTGGCCGCTACGCTGGAGAGGCGTCGCAGGGCGCATCCCGTCCGCGGGAAGGGCCGAGCCCACCTGTCCGACTCGAACGATCGTCGCGCTTGATCTTCTTTCAGCCCGCCGGGCGGACACGGGCGTTCTTGAAAGGAGATCCCATGCCGACTCTCCCGCCACGGCCGTCCCTCGAACAGCTCCGTAAACAGGCCAAAGACCTCGCGCACGAGGAGCAGATCACGCTCTCGACCGCGCAGCGGCAGATCGCTCATCACTACGGCTTTTCCCGTTGGGAACGCCTCGTCGAGCACGTGCGCGTCGCGCGAGAGAAAGATGTCCTGGACACACCGCTGATTCGGCCGGTGGAGTTGCGGCCTGGCCGGCCGTACACCCTTCCGGATGGGCGCACGGTTACGACCGATGACGTGTTCGCGATGTTCGTGGCCGCGCGCGCGGGCGATCTCAAGCAGATCCGGCGTCTGATCGCGCATACCCCGGGCCTGGCGCTCGTCGAATACAACTACACGCCACCGATCCACTTCGCGGTGCGCGAAGGGCATCTCAACATCGTGAAGCTGCTGATCGAGCGTGGCGCCGATCTCGCCTATCGCAGCTACCCGTTTCAGGATTCGCTGCTGACGATCGCCGAGGATCATGAGCATCATGACGTGGCCGCGTTGCTGCGCCGTCAGATCGAGCGGCGTTACTGGCTGGGGTCGGGCGTTCGTGGCATCATCGACGCCGCCGATGCGAGCGATCTGAAAGCCGTGGAAGCAGAACTGGTGCGAGATTCTTCGCTCGCCGCGGCAGCGAACGACACCGGGGATACGGCGCTGCATCATGCCGCCCTGCGTCGTCATCTCGCCATCGTGCAAGCGCTGCTCGATGCCGGGGCCGATCCGGACCCGATTCGCGGCGACGGCTATCGCCCGATTCATCTCGCGCTGATGAAGAACTTCGTCGTCGGCGGACCCGCGTCGGATGGACGAGCGATTGCCGATCTGCTGCTGGCGCGCGGCGCACGGTGGACGATGTTTCTCGCCGCGTTCGTCGGCGACGCACCGTTCATTCGCGGCACACTCGCGCGCGATCGGGCCGCCGCCAACGAGGAGGACACGAACCATCACCGACCGGTCTCCGCGGCCGTACGACGCGGCGACCTCGAGCTGGTGCGCCTGCTGCTCGAGCAGGGCGCGGATCCGTCGCTGCCCGAGGAAGGGGCGCCGCGCGGGCAGGCGCTGTGGAATGCGGTCTACCACAATCATTATGAGATCGCCGAGTTGCTGCTCCAGCGCGGCGCTGATCCGAACGGAATGGTCGAATCGAGCGGAACGCCAATGGACATGGCGCAGGATAAGCCGGCGATGCTGGCGCTGCTGCGGGCGCATGGCGGCCGCGAACCTCGCGGCCGCGGCCATGAGATCGGACAAGCGATCAGGGAACGGCGGTTCGCCGACGCCGAACGGCTGATCGCGGCTGCTCCCGGAATCCTCAACCATGACGACTGGGGTGACGGCATCCTTGCTGGCCCGGCCAACGCTGGCGATCACGAGGCGCTCGAATTCCTCATCCGCCTCGGAGCGCGTGTGCCGCCGGTGTCGAAGTGGGCGCCGTACTACCACTTCAAGCATGAACGGACGGCTGCATTCCTGCTCGAACACGGGATGGCGGCGAATCACATGAACTGGCACCGCCTGACGTTGCTCCATCACATGGCGGCTGAAGCGGAGCTCGGCAAGGCTCGTCTCCTGCTCGATCACGGCGCCAGCATCGACGCCATCGACGAGGAATATCGCTCCACTCCGCTCGGCCTGTCCGCGCGCCGCGGACAGCTCGCGATGGTAGAGTTCCTGCTGACTCGCAGCGCAGACGTGCATCGCGGCGGCATGCCATGGGCGACGCCGCTGGCGTGGGCGCGGAAAAAGGGGCACGACGCGGTGGCGGATCGGCTCCGCGCGGCGGGTGCCGGGATGTAGTCCGATACGCAGCCAGAACACTGGAACCAGCCATGCTGAGCTCGATGTGAAGTGGGATGTCATCGTGATCGGCGTCGGCGGGATGGGAAGCGCCATCGCCTACCACGTGGCTGCGCGTGGACGGAGGGTTCTCGCCCTCGAGCAATTCAACATTCCGAACGAGTTCGGCTCGTCAGGCGGCGTCAATCGGATCATCAGATTGGCCTACGCCGAGGATCCGAGATACGTACCGCTGCTTCGTCGAGCGTATCGCCTCTGGCGCGAGCTTGGCCGAACTGTTCATGAGCGCCTGCTCTTCGTCACTGGCGGAATCGATGCGGGCGATGAAGACAGCTGGATCATTCAGGGAAGTGTTGCTGCCTGCAAGACACACCGGTTGAAGCACGAGCTACTGACGGCGACGCAGTTGCGCAAACGATTTCCTGCGTTTCGACTTCCGAAAAGCATGGTTGCGGTGTACCAGCCTGACGGTGGCTTCGTATTGTCGGAACGATCGATCGTCGCGCATGTATCCGCGGCTCTGAGTCTGGGCGCCGAAGTTCATGCGCAGGAGCGCGTGCTGCGCTGGGACGTTTCCAAAGGGCGGGTACGAGTACGGACCGACCGCGACTCGTACGAGGCTCGGAGACTGGTCATCGCCGCCGGGCCATGGGCGGCGAAAGCCGTTCGAGAATTGCACGGCCACGTCATCCCCGAGCGGCAGGTGCTTCTGTGGGTCCAGCCCAAGACGCCAGAACTGTTCCGGATCGGTGCGTTGCCTGTGTTCTACATGCAAGACGGATCGGACAGATATTATGGGCTGCCGATCTACGGAATTCCTGGGTTCAAGATCGGCAGATATCACCACCTGCATGAGGCGGTCGATCCAGACGACATGGACCGCGGCTGCCATTTGCGCGACGAGAGGATTCTTCGTTCCGCGATCCGCAAATACTTTCCTGACGCCGACGGCCCGATCATCGCGACGAAGACCTGCCTGTTTTCAAATACGGCAGACGAGCACTTCATTCTGGACTTACATCCGAGTCATCCAGAGGTGTCCATTGCGGCTGGATTCTCTGGACATGGCTTCAAGTTCTGCAGTGTCGTTGGCGAGATCATGGCTGCATTGGCGTTGGACGGCGAATGCAGGGCCTTCGACCTTGAATTGTTCCGGTTGCAGCGCCTCCTGGAGTCACCTGACGTGAGATGATGTCGTCAGACCAGGACCGTTCGTCAACTTCGTGAACTCGAACGGGTGCTTTGATGGAGGCGTCATCGTGCGGTCAATGCTGCGTCCGGCTCTCGTCGTCGTCACGGTCGTCGGTTTGGCCGCCTGCCATGGGGCGCCGAGCTCGGAGACAGAATCTGCCGCGGCTGCACCCGCGCCCGTAGCTGATAAGCCCTTCGTCGCCGGCGGCAAAATCACGCTTGATCTCGACGGCGGAGGATATGAAATCAAAGCCGCCGACGATAATCACATTCGCGTCGCTGCCAATAGCACGACCGCGACGGTGGAAGTCACGATCAACGGCAGTCAGGCCGACGTGAAGATCAAGAACACCCCTCACCGCAACTTCCGAGGAATCGTTGAAGTACCGGCGACGACGGACGTCGTCATCCACATGTCAGGCGGCGAGCTGAAAGTGGATGCGCTCACCGGCAACAAAGATGTAGAGAGCCTCGCCGGGAACGTGCGAATCGCCGTCGGCGATTCCAGCCAGTATGCCAGCGTCGATGCGGCGGTGAAGGCGGGCGATCTCGACGCCAGTCCGTTCGGCGGTTCCAAATCGGGGCTGCTGCAGGAGTTCACCTGGTCAGGCACCGGTAAGTACACGCTGCGTGCGCATTTGGGTGCTGGGAATCTGGTGCTGGCCAAGTAGGCCAGCCCGAGTCGATCTGTGGGGTTTCGCGAAGAGAGTGACCTGGCCGAGCGCGCTCTGGCGGCCGCCGATCGGGACGACGGTGAAGAGCCGGAATTCCCGCCGGTCGCACGGCGATTCGAACGGGCGCGTGAAGCACTTGGTCTCAGCTACGCTGACGTCGCTGAACGCTGGCAGCAGCCGACGTCGATGTACTGGGATCTCGAATTCCACGACAGCGAAGCCTTCGACGTGATCTCGGTCGGAGATCTCATTCGTCTCGCCGGCATCCTGCAGGTTTCGGTGTTTTACCTTCTTTTCGGCGAGGAGCCTTCTTCGCCAGTGCCAACCGTTTCGTACTCAGAGATTGTTCGACGGATTGACGAAACGATGGCCGCCAAAGGATTGTCCATCGATGAGATGGGCGACGCCGTTGGCGTCGAGCTTCGCGATTACATGCACGATCCCGATCGGCTTTCCGAATTGCCGATCTTCGAACTGCGCTGGGTATGCCAGGCGGTGGGGGTCAACTGGGTTGAAGCGCTAGCCGGGTAACCGCTAACTCTCCTTCAACGACACCACCGGATCTTTCTGCGACGCACGTCGTGCTGGCCACCACGTTGCGGCGAGCCACGTCGCTGCCATCACTGCCGACATGGCGGCGAGGGTCGAGACGTCGAACGCCCGTACTCCGAAGACCTGGTGCTCGAGCACGCGCGCGGTGGCCACTGCACCGCCGAGACCAACCACGAGGCCGGCGAGAAGGACTGCGCCGTTCTCGCGCAGCAACAGTTGTTCAACCGCGGTGCGTCCGGCGCCGAGGGCCATTCTGATCGCCAGCTCGCGCTCGCGCTGCTGCACTGAATAGGCGGTCACACCGTAGATGCCGAGCACCGCAATCGTCACGGCGACTGCCGCAAAACCCGTGAGCGTCATGCTCAGGAAGGTCGCCCCAGCGAGCTCTCGGTTCTCGTCGTCGACGGCACGAAGATCGGCGACGACCGCATGCGGATCGATTTCCCTGGCGGCCGCCTGGAGCAGGCGTGAGTCGGATGCCAGCGGCCGCGAAGTACGCGTCCAGAACGATCCGTACCGAATGCTGGGCATCCACGGCGAGTAGATGTCGTGCGGGTTGGTGTCCGCGTAGCTCTGACGAACGTCCGCCGCGATCCCGACGACCGTCTGCCACGGACCGGGCGGCTGTGGGCCTCGGGCCGTGACCTCCACCTGGCGGATTCGCCTGCCAAGTGCGTCGCCTGCCGGCCACAACCGCTTCGCCAATGAGTCACTGATGACGGCGACAGCGCTCGACGAAGAGATATCAGCCGCTGTGATCGCTCGTCCGCTTCGAACCGTGATGCCAAGGGTTGAAAAGTAGTTCGGCCCGACATTGACGTATCCGGCGTTCAGGACATGACCATCACGTCCTTCCACTTCAATCGCGTGTTCAGGGAACTCGGCGAATGGAGGCCAGCTGCTGAAGACAACCGGCGCGTCGGCTGCCGCAGCCCGCTCGGCGAATCGCTCAAAGAAGTTGGTGAACGCCCGTGCATCAGCGTAGTCAACCGGGCGAAGCGTGATGCGCGCACGCGCCAATTGATGCGGCTCGAACCCCAGGTCCGTTCTCACCATCGTCGCGACGCTTCTCAGCAACAGGCCGCCGGCCACAAGCAGCAGCAGCGTCGTCGCCACCTCGACGATCAGCATCGTGGATCGAAGTCGTCGCATGCCGATGCCGTCGGTGATTGTCGTGGCCGTCCGTTGCAACACGGTGGCGAGCCGCCCTTGCCGCAACAACGCGAGCGGCAGCAGCGCGAGCGCCATGACCGCCAGGATTCCGGCGGTGCTCACGATGAGGAGGACAGTGCTGTTCACCGAGATGGAAGCGGTCCCGCCAGGGGCTGCCCGGCCGAGCTGCGATTCGATGAGCGGTGCGATGATTGTCAGCGCCGAGCGGCTGATGAAGCAGGCGATCGAGAGCGATATGGCGAGAAGCGCCCCCGTTTCCGCTGCCAGCAAACGCAGCAGTCGTCCGTGCGTCGCGCCCAGGGCGAGCCGAAGCGCCACTTCTTTTTGACGACGGGCCGTGCGCAAGACGATCAGCACTCCAACATTTGCGAAGGCGATGAGCAACAGCAAGCCCGCCGCGACGGTCACGCCGACGAGAACGGGGCGGAATCGACCGGCATACCGTTCGTGCGCCGATTCCAGGTGAACGCCGCTCCAGTTGGCGGGCACATCTGTCGCAACGCGAAGCGCCGCTTCGGTCAGTCGTCGCTCAGCCAGGGACGGGGGCACGCCTGGCCGAAGTCGCGCCATGTAGTAGCGCCGCGCCGAGGCATCCATCGGCACAACAAGATCGATGGGTTGCGTGCTGTCGCCGCCGATGTAGAAGCCGCGTGGGAGTACGCCGGCAATCCGGAATTGCTCGACCCGGCCGGCCTCGGTCTCGGTGCGCAGCAGCCGGCCAATCGCCGCGGGATCCGAGCCGAATCGATCGCGCCAGACGGTGTACCCGATGAGAACCGAGGGCTCACTCGTGTTCTGAAAGTCGCTCTCGACCAGCAGACGGCCAGCCGGTGGTTGGAGTGACAGGCCGGCAAGCAACCCGAATGTCACCCGTCGTCCTCGTAAAGGTGGACCAGCTGCGCCATCGGTCAGGAAGAAGGTGTCGGCAGACGAGGCGAGTGGATATTCGATGACGTCGTTGACCGATGTCCAATCCATCCCGGACAAGCCGCCGGGTTCCCATGGTCCAGGCGGCGCGTACATCACGTGAAAGACGCGATCCGCGGCTGGATACGGTAATGGCTGGATCAGATAGGCACTCACCACCGCCACCGTGATGATCGCGAGACTAAACGCGAGAGACAGTGGGACGACGACGCCGCAGGTGAAGGCGGGGGACCGCCGCAGCGCGCGAAAAGGGACGTGCATAAAGGGAAAGACGACGGCGCGGCAGGAATGTTAACCTGCGGCAGGAGGCGCCCGGATTCGTGGTCCATGGTCCAGAATGCGGATGCGGGATCCGGCGGCGTGTTAACTATCCATGAAATTACTCATCTTCATCGTCACCTGCGCTGTCAGCCTGGCCATGCTGCCTGCCGACCAGAAAGGTATCGAGTACGGCAAGCCCGGCGGTCGCTCGCTCTTGCTGGATGTGCACGTGCCCGACGGTCCGGGGCCGTTCCCCGCCGCGATTCTCGTGCACGGTGGCGGATTCGACGGGGGCAGCCGGGCGACGAACATGGCTCCGACGTTTCAGCCGCTTGCCGACGCCGGGTTCGTCTGGTTCAGCATCGATTACCGCATGGCGCCGGAGTTCCGCTTCCCGGAAGCACGAGAGGACATCGACGCGGCGATCAAATGGGTGAAGGCAAACGCGCGCACGTACAAGGTCAATCCCGCGAAGATCGTGCTGGCGGGTGAGTCGGCCGGCGCCTTTCTCGTGAACTACGCGGCGACGCACGAGACGCCGGCGACGAAGGTCGCCGCGGTGGTCGACATCTACGGCCCCGTGGACTACGAGAAGGTCGCGCGTCAGCGGCAGGCCTATCCCGGTCGATTCAACATGGCGTCGATCAACGGGCATCAGAAGACGGGCGGCGGCATCTGGTTCTTCGGCGTCGAGGGCTATGACGACGCGAGTTTCGCGAAGCTGAAGGAGATCTCACCGCTCTACGCGGTGCACAAGGGCATGCCACCTTTCCTCGCTATCCATGGCACGCGCGACGATCAGGTGCCCTACGAGCAGTCGACGATCATGTGCGAGGCGATGCGAAGAGTCGGAGCCCGGTGCGACATCATCACCATCGAAGCTGGGGGCCACGGCATGGGCTCGTGGAAAGACGCCGACCAGCAGCACTATAAGGGCGAGATGATTGCGTGGCTTAATCGGACGCTCGAGCTGAAGGCACAGGATTGATGCTGGACTCTTTGTCCGATGAGCTGAGCCGCACGGTTGATGCGGCGGCATCCGATCTGCGGACGATCGATGAGGCGCGCGCCGGTTCGAAACCAAAGGCGAACGTCTGGTCGGTCAAGGAAATCCTCGGTCATCTCATCGACTCGGCAGCGAACAATCACCAGCGGTTCGTGCGAGCGCAGCTCGCCGGCGAGCTGGCGTTCCCCGATTACGAACAGAACCGCTGGGTCGCCTCGCAGGATTATCAATCGAGGCCGTGGCGTGACCTGCTCGATCTGTGGGTGACTTACAACC
>JBKPNQ010000072.1:0-21057 GCA_046732715.1 Acidobacteriota bacterium
GGGCATATGTGAACGTCACCGTTGGGGATAACGACGTGTCACTGAATGTGCAGACGAACGCCGGCGCGAGAATTTCCGGCCGCATGATCGTCGACGGCCGACCAGTAGGTGAGGGTGAGAACGCGACCTCCGGCCCCACGAACGTTTCGGTTTCGGCGACCCGGCCGTCGTCGCAGTGGGGCGTGGCTTATGCGAACGACGCGCTGTCCCATCCACGAGGAAGCGATCGGTTTGAATTGAGCGGGCTTCGCGGACCGCTGGTGCTCAACGCGGAGATTGGGAGAGGCACGCTGGTGTCAATCAGGCGCGGCGATCAGGAGTTGGCCGGCACAACATGGGACTTCATTGGAACCGAGACGATCGATGACATCGTCATCGAGTTCACGATGAAAACGGCGCAGGTGGAGGTCACGGTTAGTGGAACCAGCGTGCCAGGTGATCCCGAACCCGTGCTGGTGATGCTTTTTCCCGACGATCCGTCGCTGTGGCACCAGGGTCATCTTCGGTACACAACAATGAACGCGTCACGCACTCCGACCCGAGGGTCGCTGATTCGGGTGGTGCCAGGAATATACCAAGTCATCGCGATTCACGATCCCGGTCTGTACTCTCCAATGAGTGAACCGGCCATGCTCCAGAAACTTCGTCCGTTTGCAACCCCTGTCACGCTGGTTGCGGGCCAGGCCGCAAAGATCACCATAGGCGTCACCAAACTCGGGCGTTGAACCACTCTCAGCGTGTCGATACCAAACTACCTCCGGTCGACAACAATCCTGATTGTCTTGCTGGTCGCGCGGTTGGCCGCGGCGTCGCCACAGTCTGCAGCCAACCAGCCGCAACCAGTCGGCTCTGCTCGGTTGACAGGCCGGGTGATTGCCGCTGACAACGGTGAGCCTGTCAGACGTGCCTACATCCGTCTGGAGGGCCTCGCAGATCCACGAACGAAAGGCGGGCCGTACAGTGGCGTTTCGCGAAACATCGAAACAGATACCAACGGCTACTTCGACTTCGCGAATCTGCCGGCCGGTTCTTACTCCATCACCGTGGACCCTGTCAGTGGATTCGTCAGACTTCGGCCTGCGAGACGTGCAGCGGTCTCCGAAGCGCAAACCGTACAGGTCACAATTCATCTCGGACGGGCGGGCGGAATTGACGGCCGTGTGCTCGACGAGAACGGTGAGGGACTCCTCGGTGTGGAAGTGCATGCCTTGCGGCGACTCAACATCGCTGGATACATCCAGATCGAACCATCCGGCCGTTCAGCGATGACGGACGATCGCGGCACGTTTCGCATCTTCAACGTTCCTCCCGGCGAATATTACGTCCTTGCGACGTACATGCCGCCGCGCCGAGACATCAATCCGATCCCGCGCCTTGGCTACACCACCACGTATCATCCCCGTTCGCTGACTCAGGATGGTGCGCGCCCGGTTCTCGTTCGGCCCGGCCGCGACACTGAACGCGTCGATGTCACGCTCAAGACGCGGCAGTTGGTGAGAGTGTCTGTCCGGGCCGTCGATTCGAGTGGCGCTCCACTCGGGAAGGAAGCACGGCTGAGCCTTGAGAGAAGCGAGCCTGCCTTTCTGCCCGCGTCCGTGCACTTCGCGTTCCTTCCGACAGATGGAATGTTCGTTTTTGACAACGTGACTCCTGGCGATTACTCCCTCGTCGCCACGACGAATCCCCGCTTGGAGGAAGCGGCGTATGTAAACGTCACGGTTGCCGACAAGGATCTGTCGCTCAATGTGCAGACAAACGCCGGTGCGAGGGTGTCAGGTCGCATTCTCGTAGACGGCGTCTCCCCGAGTGTCGGAGGCGGTCTTGCGTCCCAGAGTGTTCACCTGTGGGCGCGACCGGCGTTTGGACACTGGGGCATCAGCTACGCCGAAGGGCAGACGACTCAAACACGAGGAACTGATCGGTTCGAGTTCGCCGGTCTTCGTGGGCCGATGCTGCTTGACGCTGGCGGTGGTTTCGGCGCTCTCGTCTCGATTGGGCGGGCTGGGCAACCGATTGTTGGGAAAACATTGGAATTCGTCGGAACCGAAACGATCGATGACATCACGATCGAGTTCACGACAAGAACGGCGCAGTTGAATGTCATGGTCAGCGGCGCCAATGCGCCAGATGATCCAGAACCGGTGCTGGTCGTGCTCTTCTCGGACGATGCCTCTTTGTGGGCTCACGGCCGTTTTCAATACACCAGAGCGACCGCGTCCCGCCCGGCGGCGCCGCCAGTCGACCAGTCCACGGCTGAGTCTCACATCACGCTCAGCGGAATCGTTCCGGGACGATATCGAATCATTGCGATTCATGATCCCGAGATGAGTTATCCGACCGACACAGCGATCCTCGAAAAGCTTCGCCCGTATGCGAGACCAGTCACACTCGTCTCGGGTCAGACGGACACAGTCACGATCGGCGTCACGAACCTCGTACGGTGAAGGCGTGACCAGGCTGGCCAACCAAATCAGCCGTAGGCCCGTCTATGGGGTCATCTCAGACGTTCGCGATGCGTTCCGCGTCCTGCGATCCACGCCAATCGTCACCGCCGTCGCCATTCTTCCGCTCGCCGGCTGGCTCCCGGCGCGCCGCGCCTCGCGCCTTGATCCCGCACACGTGCTGCGCGAGGGATAAAAACAAACTAGAATCATTCGACCAGCAACCGGAGCTGCGAAAACCCGGGAGCCATCATGGTCGCACGTGATTCGACGAACATCGCCAGGCCCGTCGCCGACGTACCGGCCGAGACCCTCTCATCTTTGATCCGGATCGACGTCAGCGCGCTGTCGCATACCGGACATCGCCGAGCCAACAACGAAGACCATTACCTCGTCGTCAGGCTTGGACGTACGCTCCAAACGGTCAGCACCAGCCTTCCGGCAGGAGATGTGCCAGAGCGTACAGAGGAAGTGAACCACGTCATGATCGTGGCCGACGGCATGGGCGGCCACCGAGCGGGCGAGATTGCGAGCCGGATGGCGATCACGACGCTGGTCAGCCTCGCCCTCGACGTACCCGACTGGATATTCAGGATCGACGACGCGCATGCGCACGAGATCGAGCGGCGGTCCCGTTCGCGCGTTGAGGAAGTCGACGCGATGCTGGTCGAGTCCGGTCATCGCGATCCGTCTTTGGCAGGGATGGGGACGACGCTGACGGCGGCTCGAAGCCTGGGCCGCGACCTGATGATCACTCATGTCGGCGACTCGCGAGCCTACCTGCTCCGCCGCGGAAGCTTGCTTCGTCTCACCAGAGACCACACGTTTGCCCAGCTGCTGGTCGACGCCGGCCAACTCGCGCCCGGCGACGTCGCCGGCTCATCCTTTCGTCACGTGCTGACGAATGCCCTCGGCGGATCCAACGCGGATGTTCACGTCGACACCGACCGTCTCCAACTCGAGGATGGCGATCGCCTGTTGCTGTGCAGCGACGGCCTGACCGACCTCCTGGACGACGGAGTAATCGCCTCCATTCTGCTCGAGACAACGCGGTCGAGCGATGCCTGTGAACGACTCGTGCAGCGAGCGCTCGACGCAGGCGGGCGGGACAACGTAACGGTGATCGTGGCTGCCTACCAGATTCCTGAGGACGCGGCGGGAGCGAAGGACGTGAGCTAGCGTCGCCGAATTCGACGGACGGGTGACCGCGATCGTTTGATAAGGCCGGCGTCGTCGGACAACGCCGGCCGCCGGATTACTGCTTGTCGTACACCACCTTAGTCTTCTCGTTCGCCGCTGTTGCCGTGCCGTTCTCGGTGAGGGTTTTGCCGTCTGCGGAGACCGAGTACGAGAACTTGAAGAACATCTTGCCGTTGTTCTTCACGGTCATATCCAATCCGCGCGGTCCGGAGTTCGCGAACGATGCCGTCCACCCGGGCCCAAGCGTCGGTCCGCTGCACGGATAATCCTTGCCGTCGAACTTGCCGTCGCATGTCAGGCCCATGTCGACGATCTTGAACGTCACGGCGTCGGCTCCTGAGGACGCGAGCTCGAGCACGCTGGGCGCGGTAGACTTCACGTTCTTCGTCTTCCACTTGCCGGCAAGCCCGGAACTTCCCGAGACGCGCTCGGCGACGACAGTGTCATCCATCATCTCGCCATTCGGTTTCGTCCCCTTCGAGTTGACCGTCATGGACTTGCCGTCAGCGGATAGCGTCAACGTATCAGTCGCCAGCACCTTGCCGTTCAACTTCCACGTGGTCTCCCAGCTGTTGGCGCCAAGCGCCTTCCAGGTCGCCGTGCTGCCGAAGGTGGCCGGGTACTCTTTGCCATCGAGCTTGAACTTGTACGACGCGCCCGCCTGAGTCGATTGCATTTCGCCGGATGGCAACTGTTCGTAGGTAACCGTCGTCTCGCCGAAGTCGCTCTTCGCCGGATTCATCTTCCACTTGCCAACGTAGGGAGGGTCGGCCGCCGTAACCGCGACCGCGGCAGCCATGACGAAAACGACGCAAGGCACGCAGTTCCGATGCATGGGGCGCTCCTTTCGTGAAGATACTGGGCGATTCTATATCCTGCGGGGCTGGGACGTCGCGCCAGACGGCAAACGGTTCCTGAACCGCATGTCGCCGGGCGATTCCGGCGACATGCCGAGGATAAAAGATGATTCTGCGTGACGTTCTACTTGGGTCCGTTCCCCTGGCTTTTGCTCAGCTCGAACATTCCACGCCCGTGCGTCGCCGCGACGAGGCGTCCGTTCCGATCTCGGGCCAGGCCGAGAACCGCCACGTTCGGCATGCCCCTCGAGAGCCGCCGCCAGTGCGCACCGCCGTCGAGCGACTCGAACACGCCGACGTCGGTGCCGACGTACAACGCCGTCACCGGCTGACCGTTCTCCGTCGTCTCGTCAATGGCGATCGCGTTCACGGGAATATCCGGCAGGTCGCCGGAAATGTCGGTCCACGTCGCGGCGCCCAGACCATTGGTCGACTTGAACACGTGACCCGGCGTCGTCGGCGTCGCGCCGTTGAATCCGGAGAAGATCGCATACACGGTGTTCCCCGTTGCATCGGTGGCCGACGGCAGGATTTGCGTGACCGCGCGATTTGGCAGCGGCGCCTTGTCAATGACCGTCCACGCTGCGACGCCGGAGCCGTCCACGGCTGACGAGACAGTGACGCGGCCGTCGGACGCGCCGGCATAGAGCAGCTCCTTGCCGTTGATCAGCGTCGGGAACACTCCGATCCAGCTGACGTAGGCACCGCTCGCGGGGACGGTCGGTTTGGTCAGCGCCGGGCTCACCGCGGTCCACGATTTCGGCTGCGCCGGCGCCGGTGGGTTCGAGAAGATGAAGGGTTTCGGATCCGGTGAGCGATACACGCGATTGGAGCCGAAGTAGATGACGTTCGGCGTGAACCCGGGATGCTGGGTCAGCGGCGCGTAGAACGACACCGGATCGGTCGGGTCCATGCCGTTGTAATACTGCGGCCCGTAGCCGAAGTACGCGCCGACGAACGGCCAGCTCCCCGGTCCGCCGGTACCGCCAACATCCGACCGCGCCGGTCCCATGAAGTTGAACGCCTGATTGAAGTAGGTGTGAAACATCCGGGACGGCGTCGACTGATCGATAACGGCCATGCCACCGTCGCCGAAGTCCGCGTGGAACCACTTCGGTGCACCCACCTTCTTCGCACCACGCAAGTTCGTGCCGTTGTCCTGCGTGCCGCCCATGACGACGTTGCTTGTGGGATCGAGCGCGACGCCTTGGAACTGCGTGATGGCGATGTTGGTGTTCATCGACGTCCACGAAAATCCGCGGTCGCCCGACCGCCAGATGCCGCCGTCGTTTCCGTCGTAGACCGAGCCGTCGGGGCCAAACGCGTACGCGTGATCGTCGGTGTGGAGGCTTGGACCGCGGCCGTCTCCTTGCGAGATCGATGACCACGTCAGGCCGCTATCGTCGCTTCGCCAATTCGTGTGGCTTGCGCACGCGTGCGTCGCGCTACACACGGTTTCGTCGAGGTTCGGCGCGTGGTTGGGGAAGAAGATGTGGGGGTTGCCACCGACGTAAATGCGTCCGGCGCTCGAGTCGGCGGGATCAACCGCGATCGTCATATCGTAGAAACACTGGCCGTCGCAGTAGGCCGGATAATTGCCGACCGAGTAGTTGGCCGTCGTGGACGCGGCGAATCCGGTCACCGTCCTCAACAGCAGGTGATCGCCGTCGATGACGGTCAATACCGTACGCGACAAGACGGCGCGGGTCGCGCCGGTCTGTGTAATCAGAAGCCGGCGGCCTTCCCAGGAGCGATCGGTGACGAACGCCGGTCCGGAGATGCGCGTGACGAGACCGCGGTTGGCCACGTCGGGACCCGGATCGATGTCGACATTCACGAACGAGGCGGAACCGTTGGCGCCGGCGTCGATATTGGTCCACAGCGCGCCGCCGTTGGTCGACTTGAAGAGGCCCCAAAGCGCGCTGCCGGCGTTGTTCTCGATGGCGGCATAGAGCGTGTTCGGCGAGGCGGCTCCACCGATGGCGATGCTAATGCGCCGCGTCGGCGAAACGCTCGAGCCTGCCGGGAACCCCGTCGTCATCGGCGCATAGGTTGCCGTCGCCGCCTTTGCGTTCACCGACTTGAACACGCCGGTGCTCCGCACCGCCGCGTAAACGATCTCGCTGTTCGTCGGATCGATCGCGGCGTCCTGGACGGAGAACGTACCTGCGCCGCCCGCGGGAACGTTCTGAAGCTGCCAGGTCTGGCCGCTGTCGGTGGATCGCCACAAGCCGACCGGACCCAGAAGATTTGGCGAATCGCACGTGGCCACCGTACCGCTCCAGTAGAAGCCAAACGTCGTCGACGCCCAGAGTGTCGTTCCAGTCGCCGATCCCGCGGTCGCCGGATCGATCAGAATCTTCGACACCGCCTTGCCGACGAATGGACCTGGGTTGCCGAACGTACCGCCGCCTCCGCCAAGCAGCGTCCAGTGCTGTCCGCCGTCGACCGAGCGAAGAATCCCCTGGCCGTAGTACGAGTCACAGGATCGGTTGGCCTCGCCGGTACCGACATAGACGATGTCCGGGTTCACCGGATCGATCGCGATCGCGCCAATCGCCAGCGATGCCTCATGATCGGTCAGTGGCTCCCACGATGGTTTAAAGCTGAGCGCGTCCTTCGTCTTCCACACGCCGCCCTGTGCGCCGGCCACATAAACGACGTTGGGATTCGACGGGTCGGTCGCGATCGCCGAGACGCGCCCGCTCACCGGCGACAGCTGCCCGGCACTGCCGTCGGTCTGACC
This sequence comes from Acidobacteriota bacterium, assembly GCA_046732715.1. Taxonomy (GTDB): domain Bacteria; phylum Acidobacteriota; class Vicinamibacteria; order Vicinamibacterales; family 2-12-FULL-66-21; genus JALZOC01. The sequence continues at coordinate 7,245 of JBKPNQ010000072.1, forward strand.
ATCGGGAATCGTGTCGGGACCGATTGGGCTCCATTTCGGGCCGACGTTCTCGGCGCGCTCATCGAAGTTCTTGTCGTCGGCGTGGACATTCGCTTGTTCGATGGCGCCCGGAGGCAAGGAGTCGCCTGGGTACTTGCGCTGCTCGTAGAACCACTTGTCGAACGCGTCTCGTTCCGAAGCCTCCTCGTCGTCGTCGCCGCGCTTGGTACGCTCCTGCGATAGCAAGCTGGTGAACGCCGTCGATTGCCGTTGTTCGAGCATCCGTTCGCGAATCGAACGCGGCCGTCCACGGCCGGCGTCGCGGTCAAGCGGGTGGTGCGCGCCAATCGGCAGGCTGATGATCAGCGCAGCAACCGAGCACGTCAGTAATCCATATGCCAAGATGATCTTCTTCATGTGACGAACCCTCCCGCGAAGCCCCAAGGGTAGTTTCTCGGCCGTGAGCGGCTCAATCCTATTCCAAGCAATCGTTCATTTTTCAGGCGCGCCTGCAAACTGTCGGAGAAACTGTTGGACGTCTGGCTGGTTCTGATCCAATTCCAGGGATTGCCGCCAGAGTTGAACCGCCCTGACTCGATCGTGACGGACCTCGAACATCAAAGCTGCCAGGGTCTTGCACGCGAGGGCCGTGGGGTTCACGGCCAGGGACCGTTCGTAGGCATCGATGGCGTGCTCGAAGTCGCCGGCTCGCCCATAGGCGCCGCCTAAGAGCGTCCATAATTGTGCCGAGTTCGGAGAAGTATCGAGAGCCGACCGAATGTATCCGATCGCCGCGTGCGCGTCGTTGCGCGTGAGCGCGACATCTGCACGAGCGGCGGCGATCTGGTCGGCCGAAGCGAGCTCCGACGCACGCTGCAGCGCCGAGGTTGCGTCGGTGCCGCGGCCAAGTCGTGTGGCAGCATCGGCACGCAGCACGAGAATATCGAGGCGCAGCGGCTCGACGTCAGTGAGCGATTCCGCGGTCGTGAGCGCATCGAGGGCAGCCGCCGGTTGGCCGCGCGCGTCGAGGAGCCGCGCCCGCTGGACGTACAGCATCGGCAATCGTCGATCGAGTGACTCGGCCGCATTCAGTTCCATCTCAGCGTCGGCAAACCGACTCGTGCTGATGGCGAGATTCGCTCGCAGCAGACGAACATAGACGCTGCTGGGATCGAGCGCCAGCGCTTCGTCGAGGAGCGCGCGGGCCCGATTGAATTCTCGGCGCTCCAGATGTACGCGCGCCGCAAAGGCACGGGCATTCACGTTGCCCGGATCGAGCTCGGCGGCGCGGGCAAAGGCGCGCAGCGCGTCGGGCCACTCGCCGTCGACGTACATCGACACGCCTTCATTGAGAAACGACGCGGCGAATCGTCCGTCCGCTGCGGGCCGTGGCCCAGTGGAACCGGACAGGTATCCGAGAGCCTTCAGCTCCGCAATCCTCTCCGGCGCTTCGGCTGAAACTGCGTCGGGCGGTACGGGAACGAATGGGTACGGCGCGACTCGCGCCGGCTCGGGCGCCATCGCACCTGGCCGGAATGCCTCCGCAATCACCTGGCCTGGCAAATCGCGCGCAAGCGGGATCCCGAGCGCGTGCAGCACCGTCGGCGCGATGTCGAGGATGGTTGCGCCGTGCGGATGTGCGCCACGCTGCACCGATGCACCATGAAGTATCAGCACACCAAACGGCAGATGCCAGAGCGCCGCCTGTCCGACATCAGCCCGACCCGGCGTGTCGGGCCGACGTTCGCCGCTTTTGAACCCGTGATCCGAACACAGTACGAGGAGCGTGTCGTCGTCGGTGATCGTCAGAAGATCGGCGAGCACCTCGTCCTGGTATTCGTAGCAGCGATCGACGGTGCCGGAGAACGCGACGTAGTCGGCGTCCAACACGTCCGCTCGGCGCGGAGGCGCATCTTCCATGAACAGATGACCACAGGCATCGATCAGTTCGAAATACACACCGAGCAGTTGGGGTCGATACCGGCGTTGCAGCTGAATCGCCAACCGCCTGTAGTACTCGGAGGTCGCGTACATGCGACCGAGCTCTCGTACCCGCCGTCGGCCGTCTTCTGTCAGAGGCGCGTTCTCACTGGAGAGAAAGCGCGATCGCACGACGGCTTCACCTGGTTCAGAGGGACCGGACTGCTGCAGCTCCGATGCGAGGTTCGGCGGATAGGCCGCACCGCTGACCGTCGTGTCGCTGGCGACCTGGTGGAACGCGGTGCGATCCGACACCTCGAAGCCGCGCACCTGTTCAACCGGGAAGGATGCGTACCAGCCGATGAATCCGGCCGACCGGCCGGACGCCGTCGCGATATTCCATAGCGCAGGGACCCGACGACGGGCGCTGGTAATTGGTACGGGGTGCCCGTCCGGGGTGGCTTCGACGAAGTCGAGGACCCCGTGATCCTGCGGCGTGCGGCCGGTGGCGATGGTGGTCCAGATGACCGGCGAGAGAAGTGGCTCGCGCGAACGGAGACGGCCGTACGCCCCTTCGCGGCGGAGCCGCTCGAACGTCGGGAGTTTGCCGTGGCTGATGAGCCGATCGAGGGTGGCGGGATCGGCGCCGTCCACGCCAATCAACAATACGCGCGGGTGACGTGTGCTGCCGCTAGACCACCACCAGTCGAGCGCTGCCGCAGTGATGAGCACGAGCGTCAGCGCCACGATCACGTGAACGCGGCGAGTGACCACGGTCCTCAGCCTATCAGCTTCTCTGCGATGCGGACGTTTGGCGCTTCGGTGTCGTCACTCTGTGGACACTCACGAGAGCAAGTCACTAGGGCGCGAGCCGCAGATGAAATGACTTCGGCCGCGTCAGCGATTCGTAACCGAGCCGGGACAGCGAGCAGCCGCGGCCTGAGTCCTTGACGCCGGTCCACGCCAGCGCCGGATCGAGATAGTCGCAGCGGTTCATGAACCACGTGCCGGTGTCCACACGATCGCCGATGCGCATGGCCGCGTCGACATCGCTCGTCCAGATCGACGCGGTGAGACCGTACCGGCTGTCGTTCATCAGGCGAACGGCCTCGTCGTCGTTTTTCACCGCCATCAGTCCCACCACCGGCCCGAATGTCTCCTCGGTCATCACCCGCATGCGGTGATCGACGTCGAGCAACACCTGCGGCGCCACGTACGGCGTGCCTTCGCGAGCGGCCGGGAATTCGCGATCATCGACGACGGCGCGCGCCCCGTGGCGGAGGGCCTCGGCGATCTGATCGCGGACCAGCGCTGCGGCGCTGGCGCGAACCACTGGCCCAAGCGTCGTCTCGGGATCGAGCGGGTTGCCGAGACGATACGTGCGCGTGAGATCGATAAAGCCGTCGACGAACGGGCGATAGATATCCTGGTGGACGTAGATTCGCTCGATCGCACAGCACGACTGTCCGGCATTGAAATACGCGCCGTCGACGAGATTCTCGATCGTCGCCTCGAGCGGCGCATCGGGTCGCACGTACGCCGGATCCTTGCCGCCGAGTTCGAGGTTGGTTGCGACGAACTGCTCACCCGCGGCCCGTTGCACCGCGGCACCCCCCGCCACTGATCCGGTGAATGAGACGAAGCGAATGCGCCGATCGCCAATCAGCGCTGCGAGCTGATCATGGCTCGCGTATAGATACTGAAACACCCCATCGAGCAGCCCGGCGTCCCTGAACGCATCGGCATAATGCTCGGCCACGCGTGGCGTCTGATCGGACACCTTGAGAATCACGCTGTTGCCGGCGACGATCGCAGGGACCACCGTGTTCACCGAGGCGAGGTATGGATAGTTCCAGGGCGCCATCACCAGCACCACGCCGAGTGGCTCGCGCCGAATGAAGCGGCGGAACCCGTCCTTCGGTTCCATCACGTCGTCCGCGAGTGCGTCCGCCGCGACGTCGACCATATAGCGTGCCCGTTCCTGGAAACCTCGCCGGATTTCGAAGGGACTCTGCGTCACTGGCCGGCCAATCTGCCACGTCAGCTCGGTGCCGATCGCATCAGCGCGCTCGACCATCAGGTCGGTCATGCGCCGGCAGATGGCGGAGCGCTCGGTCAGTGGCACGCGCTTCCACGCAGCCTGCGCACGAACGGCTCGCTCGACGGTCGCGTCGATTTCGGCAGCGGACGGGAGATCGAATTCCGCGTAGACAGAGCCGTCTACTGGACTGATGACACGCTGTCGTGCAGCTACGGCTTCGTTCATAGCGGAGTGACGTAGGCAGCGGTAATGCCACCGTCGACCAGAAACTCAGTCCCGGTCACGTACGAGGCATCGTCTGACACCAGGAACAGCGCAGCACGCGCGATTTCTTTGGCCTCGCCGAAGCGGCCGATGGGAATGTGCACGAGCCGGCGTTGCTTCTTCTCCTCGGTGTCGAGGAACTTCATCAACATCTCGGTTTTGAGCGGCCCGGGACAGAGCGCGTTGATGCGGATGTTCTCGCGGGCATGGACGATGGCGAGCTCGCGCGTCATCGCCAGCACCGCGCCCTTGCTCGCGGTGTAGGCGACTTGCGGCGTCGCCGCACCCAGCACCGCGACGAACGACGCGGTGTTGACGATCGCCCCACCGCCCGCGCGGCGCAGTGCAGGGATGCCGTACTTGCACCCGAAGAACACGCCCTTCGCGTTGACGTTCATCGTCACATCCCACACCGCTTCGTCCGTCGATATCGCATCATCGTCCTGGCTGTGCATGATGCCGGCGTTGTTGAACAAGATGTTCAGCCGTCCACACTCGCGCTCGGCGGTGGCGATCATGCGCTCGCAATCCTGCGCACGCGCCACGTCTGCCGGCACGGCAATCGCGCGACCGCCGGCGGCCTTGACTGCCTCGGCCGTGTGCTGCGCCGCCACGTTATCGATATCGACAGCGACGATCGACGCACCTTCGGACGCCCACAAGAGCGACGATTCACGTCCAATCCCACTGCCGGCGCCGGTGATCAGCGCCACCTTCCCCTCAAGCCGTGTGCCGTTACTCATTAATTACCCCGAGGGGCTGCGCCCCTCGGACTCCCTACACGCTTCCGCCCTCGCGCAAAGTGCGACGGCGAGACCTCGCCGGAGCCTTGGCGGAGGCGGGCGCTCGCGGGGCCCCGCACGCCCCGCTCCGCTCGCATCTTCCTCACCCACGCCTTGCCGCACGCCGCGACGGTCAATCTGACTGTGCGCAACCACTTCTAGTCATATCCGCTCGAAGTACCGCCGTCGCTCCCAGTCGGTGACGGCCGACGAATACGCCTTGTACTCCGTCTTGAAGAAATGTCCATAGTGATCGATTACGTCGGCGCCGAAGCTCCGCCTCGCGAAGTCGCTCTCGGTGAAGGCGGCGGTGGCATCGCGGAGGCTCGTTGTGACTGCCGGCAGATGCCGGGCCGCATACACGTCACCGGTGAAGCACTCGGGCGGCTCGGTTCGATTGCGGATCCCGTCCAGGCCCGAGGCGAGCGCTGCCGCAAATGCGAGATACGGGTTGCAGTCGGCGCCCGGAATCCGGCACTCGATCCGCAACGACGATCCATGACCGACAACGCGGAATCCTGCGGTGCGATTGTCGTAGCTCCACGCCAGTCGCGTCGGCGCCCATGAAGCATCGACGTAACGTTTGTACGAATTCACCGTCGGCGCGTAGAACACCATCAGGTCAGGAACGCGTGCGATCCAGCCGCCGAGAAACCAGCGAAACGTGTCGGAACACTTGACCGGTCCAAACGCCGTGTCTCCCGCGAACGTGTTCACTCCGTCGCGCCACAAGCTGAGGTGGAGGTGACAGCTCGAGCCGGCACGGTCGGCTGCGAACTTCGCCATGAACGTGACCGACAAACCCTGCTGGCCCGCCACTTCTTTTAGACACTGTTTGAAAACTACATGTCGATCGGCCATGGGCAACGCTTCAGCGTAGCGCACGTTCAGCTCGTGCTGTCCGAGTCCCCACTCCCCTTTCGAGTTTTCGACCGGCACGCCCGAAGCTTTGAGATGCCGTCGAACTGACGACGTGAATGGCTCGGTGCGAGTGCCCTGGAGGATGTGGTAGTCCTCGAGATACCAGCCGGCGGGTGTGAGGCTGCGATACTCGGATTGCGCGGCGGCGCGATAATCCTGCTCGAAAACGTAGTACTCGAGCTCGGAAGCGGCCAGTGGCGTGAATCCCAATTTGCCAGCCGCGTCGACTTGGTCGCGAAGAAGCGATCGGGGCGCGACGCGCACGTACTCGTGCGTCTTCTGGTCGTGCACGTCGCATAGCACGAGCGCCGTCTTGTCGAGCCAGCTCGCGATCCTCAACGTCGAGATGTCCGGCACGAGGTGGACGTCGCCGTAGCCCTTTTCCCAATTCGCGAACGTGTAGCCCTGGACCGGCTCCATCTCCATGTCGGTGGTGAGGAGATAATCGCAGCCATGCGTGCCGTCGGCCGCGGTCTCACCGACGAACAGCTCGGCATCGTACCGCTTGCCCATCAGGCGTCCGTAGTGATCCGTGAAACCGACGACTACAGTCTCGATCGTGCCGCTCTTCGCCGCCTCACGCAGGTCGTCGAGCGTCAGCAGGCCTTTCGGTTTTGGGATGTCCCGCACGATTAGCTTCCCCGCATTCGTCTATTCTCTCTCGCTGAGCGCGCCGAGCAGATCACGTGGCGGCGGCCCCACAGCCGACGCCCACGCTGGTCCACGGAACCGATGGCGTTCGCTCACGAGATACCAGACACCAAGCAGCAGCGTGACCGCGACAATCGTTTTTCCCGCGCGCATGCCGTCGGGAATGCTCAGCACGATCGAGATGAAGACAACCCAACCCATCGCCACGAGATTGATGGTTGGCCCGACGCGGCCCAGGTGCCACGGGCCGCGTGGCACCGCCTGTCCGCGCCCGCGCGCACGCCACGCAAGATACACGGGAATGATGTACGAAAAATAGAGGCCAATGACGCTGATGGAGGTGACCACGGCATACGTCCCGGCGCTGATCGTCGCGAAGAACGCGATGACGACTGAGAGCCAGATGGCGGGTGCCGGAGTCTGATGGGTCGCGCTGACGCGTCGCCACACGGCCGAACCCGGCAGACCGTTGTCGCGCGCGAAAGCGTAGAGCGTGCGCGAGATCCATGTCACCGCGGACAAACCACAGAACCACATCGCCATCGCGGCCAGCGCGGTGAACAGGCTGCCGGCGCGAGCACCGAGCGCACCGCCGAAGATGGCAATCACGACTGGCACTTTGTTGCCCGACGCGTCGCGCGCGCTCAGCACCGATGGCACGTCGGTGATCGCGAGCGTGAGTGCCAGCAGCAGCGCGTAGCCGACCACCGCCGAGACGACCACCGCCATCACCATTCCCCAGGGCACTCGTCGTCTCGGATCCACCGTCTCCTCGGACACGCTGGCCGACGCGTCATAGCCGGTGTACGTCCATTGCGCCTGCAGCAGCCCGATGACGAAGGCACACCAGTACGGCCACCCTTGATCATTGTAGGTAACGCGCTCGAAGAAGTATCCGAGCGGCTGCTTCGGAGCGAACAGCGTCAGGGCGCCAACGATGACGATGACGCCGACGACGTGGACGGTGACGCTGAAATCATTGAGGCGTGCGACCAGGCCAATGCCGAAGTGATTGATCAGCGCATGTGACAACAGAATCGCGGCGTACACCGTGAGCACGCGCTCGGTCGTCATCGGCCAGCCAACGAGCGGCGTGACAAACAGCGCGCAGCCGTAGTCGATGCCGGCGAGCGCCGCGAGCTGCCCTGCGATGTTGAACCATGCGGTGAACCAGCCCCAGCCCTTGCCGCCGAGTCTCGAGGCCCAGTGATACATCGTGCCCGACGTCGGCAGCGACGAGGCGAGCTCGGCCATACTCAGGGCGACGGTGAGCGTGAACAGCGTCACCAGGGGCCAGCCGAATGCCATTTCGGCCGGCCCGCCCATGACGAGGCCGTGCTCGTAGAGCGTCACGGCGCCGGTGAGGATCGAGATGATCGAGAACGAGATGGCGAAGTTCGAGAACCCGCCCATCGTGCGGAACAGCTCCTGCGCATACCCGAGGGCATGAAGCTCGTGCGCATCCATGGCCTGCCGCTGATCGGACGAGCGGGACACGACCACTACTGTAATGCTGAATGTTCAGGCGGACACGACCGGTTCCGTCTGGTGGCGCGCTCACAGCTCGAACTCACCCACAGGCACTTTCTTGGCAATCACCGAACTCAGCGGATGACGACTGGCCCCAATCTCGCATTGCTTCACCCTTAACGGATTCGATTCTGAGTGTGTGAGATGAGCCTTCGTCCAGGAGATATCCAGACCATGTCGAAGCACAAGGAAGCAGCGCAGGCGTTTCTGAAAATGGCTGGCAGCGGGAACGTGCAGGACGCCTACGATCAATACGTTGCGCCCTCCTTCATTCATCATAACCAGCACTTCAAAGGCGATCGTCAGTCGTTACTGACGGCGATGAAGGAGGCGTCGAAGACAACACCGAACAAGTCCATCGAGATCAAGCATGTCTATGAAGACGGTGACACGGTGATCACTCAGTCACTGGTGACCCGGCAGGAGGCGGATGCGCCGAAGATCGCGGTGGTGCACATCTTTCGCTTCGAACAGGACCGCGTCGCTGAGCTTTGGGACGTGGGTCAGCCGATCTCGGCGGATTCACCGAATGAGAACGGGATGTTCTGATTGGATAACGGTGCCGCCGTCAGATCATTGATGATTCGGTTCTGCGGACCGGACTGCGAGCCGCCAGCCGCGAGAATCTACTGATGCTCCGGATGCGTGCAGCCTTCGAACGCACCCAGCATCATTCGGCCATCGTCGCCGAGCTCCTGCCTGAGGCCGATCTCGGTCGTGTAATAGCCGGTAATCGTCATCGACTTGATCGCGCGAAAGAACGCGATGCCTGGCGCGTCGGCGGCGGCTCCGGTGCCCTCCACCGCGAGAGGCGTCACCACGTCGGTCAGTTCGGCTGCCGTCGCGCCGGCGACGTCCTTTCCGGTACGTGCGCGACAACGCTCGTCCAGCCAGGTCAGCCCTTGAATGAATTCGGCACGCTCTTTGGTATCTGCCGTCGAGAGCACATGATCGATGAAGCGATTGACCAGCGCGGCCTTCGCGCCTGGGGTGTCAGTCGCCGGGATGATCAGGTCGGTGAGCGCCATAACGGCTTCGTTCTGAGGCGCCGTCAACACGGACGGCGTCCACGTCGGCGCGGTGACAACGGCCTGGGCCGCGTCCACCTCGGCGCGCGCCTGCGCACAAAGAGAGTCGACCCACAACGGCATCGATGCGACGCCAACGGCGCCGGCGACGAGTTGGGTCAATGCCCGCCGGCGATTGACATCAGTCTCAGAGGTTGCCACGTTTCATCTCCTGCGCCAGATAGTCGGTTGCCCGCCACGAGAGCGAAAGAATCGTGAGCGTCGGGTTCTTTTCCGTCGCGGTTGGAAATGCAGATCCGTCAACCACGAACACGTTCTTGACTTCGTGCATCTGGTTGAATGCGGTCAGCGCCGATCGCTTTGGATCCGTCCCCATCCGGCACGTGCCGTGCTCATGGATCGCTGACCCCATCGCATCGAGGTCGCCGCGCTTGTAGTTGACCAGCACGCCGCCGGCAGCCTTGACGATCTCCTCGATCGTATCCGCCATGTGCTCGGCCATCTTCCGCTCGTTCTCGCCGATGTGGTAGTCGATGTGCAACTGCGGCACGCCGTAGCGGTCGACGCGCTTCGGATCGACGGTGATGCGGTTGTGCGCGTAGGGCAGCGCCTCGCCGAACGGATGAATCTCGAACCATGCCGGGTGGCGTCGTTTGATCTGTTTCTTCAGCGCAGCGCCAAATCCTGGAATCTGTTCCGATCCCGGCTGCGGGCCGTTCCAAGTAGACCACGTGTTCCAGAATTGCGCGCCGAATCCACGCAAGTAAGCGCGCCCGCGGCCAGGTCGATGGTTGAAACGCGGCATGTAGATATGCTCACCGCCGATCCCACGATCGTTTCGTGTCGCCGTCCCTTCGAGCGCAGGGAGATATCCGCGGGCGTTCAGCCGGATCTGTTCGCACAGGTACCGACCGATCACATCCGATCCGTTGCCGAGGCCGTTCGGGTGCCGGGAAGATTTCGAGTTCAGCAGAATGCGCGTCGAGTCGACACAACTCGCGCCCAGGACGACGACCTTGCCACGCACCTGTTGTTCTGAGCCGGTTCGTCGATCGAAATACTGCACGCCCGTGGCACGTCCGTTCTCGTCGGTGAGGATCCGCGCCGCCACCGCGTTCGATCGCAGTTCCAACTTTCCCGTCTTGATCGCGAACGGCAGCAGGTGATCGGCAGAGCAGAAGAATGAGGCCGTATCGCAGCCGTTGCCGCAGTTGCCACAGTAGTGACAGGCGGGAAAGCCGTTCGTCGACCGCGTCATATTCGCTCGTCGTCCGGCGACAACAGGTATGCTCAGCGTCCCCATCGCTTTCTGCAGCAGCCGCTCTCCGCAACGCGGGGCCGGCGGTGGCTGGAGATACTTGCTGCCGGGGAGCACATCTGAATCGTCCGGGCCGCCGTTGACGCCGATCAACTGCTCGACCTGGTCGTAGTACGGTGCGATGTCCTTGTAGGAGATCGGCCACGGAATCTCCCAGCCGTCGCGATCGCCGGCTTTGAAATCGATGTCCGAATACCGGAGGCTGACGCGACCCCACACGTTGGTCTTGCCGCCGTGCCCCCACACGCGCGTCAGCGCGAACGGCCGGTCGTTGGGTGTGAAGTACGGCTGCTCTGCGGTGTCGAGGAAGAACGTTTCGGGCTTGTCGCCGCGCGCGAGCCGGGCCTGGATCTCCCAGGGGGTTGCATGCGTCCAGTATTTCGATCGGTCGAACTTGTCGCCGGCATCGAGGAGGACAACGTCGATGCCCTGGCGCGTGAGATTCCACGCCGCCATGCCGCCAGACGCGCCGCTGCCGATCACGATGACTGGATAGAGCTTCGGTTGAGTTATCACCTGCATGGCCCGGCTACTATCTCATGTCACGGCAAGGGCGTCGAATCCCTCATCGCTAATCACTGATCCTGAATCACTGATCCTCGAATCCCGGATCCCTGAATCCCTAATCCCTGAATCCCTAATCCCTTGAATCGCCGAATGGCTGATCGCTGGATCTCTCAATCTGCGAATCGCCTATGAGACAGGTGTTCGCTAGAATTGTCGAACCTCATGCGAATTCGTGTCCTGGCAGTGTGGTGGATCGCTTGCCTGCTCTGGAGTAGCACGTTCCTCTTCATCCGCGTCGGTCTCGCCGAAATCCCTCCGTTCACGCTCGCCGCCACACGACTGATCATTGCGCTCGGAGTGCTGGCGCCCGTCGCCATCGCACGTGGTGACCTGCGAACGCTCAGTCGCGTCGACGTGCGTCGTGTCGCAACCGCCGGGTTATTGCTGCTCGGCGTCAACTACTCGCTGCTCTTCTGGGGCGCACAGTTCATTCCGTCCGGCCTCGTCGCAATCCTCCAGTCGGCCACGCCTCTGGTCGCCCTCGCCATTGCCGTCGTCGCCGGCCAGGAGCACGCGACGATTCGAAAGCTGCTCACACTGACGCTCGGCGTTGTTGGCGTGACCCTGATCTTCGGCTCCGAGGCGCTCGCATCCGGTCGCACGTCAATAGTCGGCGCCGCCGCGGTGCTCGGATCGTCGGTGTGCGTCGCTTCCGCGTACGTCTGGATGAAGAGTTACGGTGGCCGGATCCCACCGCTCGCCATGACAACGATTCAAAGCGGAGTCGCAGTCGTCCCGCTGCTGTGCATCGCGTTGGTGATGGAAGGCGTGCCCGCGCCGGCGCGATGGTCTCTCGCGGGATGGGCAGCGGTGCTCTACCTGGCCCTCGCGGCGTCTGTCGTTGCGTTTGGGTTGAACTACTGGCTGTTGGCCCGCATGGATGCGTCGGCGATGTTGATGATGGGCGTGGCGGAAGTGCCGATCGCGGTGTTGCTCGGCGCCGCGTTCCTCAAGGAACGCATGCCGGGCGGCACGTTCGTCGGCGGAACCTGCGTGCTCGTCGCGGTCGTGACGGCTCTGATCGGAGAGAAGGGAAACCAGCGCCAGTCAGCAGCCTGCCGCGACGACGCCACCCGCAGCGCCAGCAGCGGACACGATCACTCTGAGTCGACAGAAACCGCGTAACCTGGGCCGCTCACAACGGCCGGATGAGCGGTCAGCGTTTTCGCGCGGTCTTGCTCCGCCCAGCGCCGCTTGCTCTCGGCCCACCAGTGAAGCACGACGTCTGGAGCCGAGAAGATCGCCACAGGATCAGGCGTGCGATCCGGTGACACCGCTGATGCACGACCGTTCGAATCATTCTGCTGGGCCATGTCGAATCCCCAATCGGTGACGAGAGCCTGGTCGAGCAGACTTCGACGTCCATTGGCGTCTGTCCGCGTCGAGCCTTTCGTGAGTTGTTGGGGTTTTGGGCGTTCGATAGAAGTGGCTTCAACGAGCGTACCAAAGCGCACGGAACTGCGCGCGACGGCAGCGCGACCTACCGAAATTCTTCGAAAAATCGCGACTTTCTGTTGTGAAACTCGATTTCAGAAGTGGCTCAGCGCGTCAGGAAAGTGCTCTGGCTCGTTACACCGGCTCCGGACGCGCATACAGAATTGTCATTCAGTTACAAGTCTGCCCTCGCGCAGGCGCGCTTTTCTTTTTGCCAGGAACCCCTCGATGTCGTCACCGGCCAGTGTCGTCAGCACCCGAAGCGCCACCGGATGTGCCCGAACCTCGCTCGGGGCCGCGGCGCACCACTGCGCGAAGTAGTCAAGGTCGAGAAGCGGCATATCCGCTGCGCCAATCGCGAGGTCCAACGCGTCCTCATCGTCTCCTGTCAGACGGAAGCGACGCTCGTAGACCCAGTCGTACACGGCCTGGCGCTGACCAATCGCTCGCGCCCACCACGCGCCGTCGCGCGATTTCGCCTCGACAGCGGCGTACAGCTCCTCCCAGGTGTTCGCTTCACATGCCACGAAGAATGGCGCGTCGTCCGCCGGTCCCGCAGTCTGATCGTCGGCGCTGGTTCGGGCGTTCTCGCTTGCCGCCTCGGTTGGATTCATCGGCCACACGTCGCGTCGCGCCTGAATCAGCAACGCGTGACTGCGACCACCGCGTGCATTTGTCCCGGTTTCCGGATAGGGGTAGTCGCACCGCGCGACGAGCAGCGGCTTCACAAGCGTGCCGATGAGCCGCGTTTGCTGTTCTTCGGCGCCAAACGTCGCGAGATCCACCAGGCGAGCCCCGGCCGCCCGGCGGAGGAACGCCTCACGCTCGCTTTCGGCGAACTGGCGCAGGGCCTTGAACTGCGGTTTGACGTGACGTCGGTCGCTGCGCCCAGTTGATCGTGCGCACGTCTTCGGCGTGAACTGATTTGTTTCTTGTGCTGGCATGCCAGAGTCCTTCGACGACTTCAGTCGCAATCGTTCGTGGTGGCGGAGAAAGCCGCGACGGTCACGTCGCAACGATGACGACAACTGCAGGGGTCGTTCCACGGACACATGGCCGGAATCGTGCCGTTTTCCGCGGATTCAGAGCCGAAACCGATTTTTCAGTGCCGACAGCTCGTCAGATGACGAAGCACACGGCACCGCATCGGCACCGCCTGAAAGCGTGAGGTTATCGAACGAACAGAACGCTGGCCGATTGGCGTGAATTGAGTGACGCGGCTGGGGTCAGTCCCCTCCAGCTACGCGGCATCGGGAAGACCGGCCTCTTCTGGCCCGACTTCAGGACGCTGAACGCATGGTTCCAGATGATGGAGGATGTGGCCGCGCTCCCACCATGCGGCGCTTATATAGACGATGGCGTTGATGGCGAGATGACG
>JBKPNQ010000073.1:0-24540 GCA_046732715.1 Acidobacteriota bacterium
TACCTCGCGAGCACTCAGCTGCCCAAGCTGTTTGGCTTCAAGGGTACGCACGGGGACTTCTGGGAGCGGTCCGGCTATTTCATCAGCCACCTCGGCGACACACACGCGGCCGCCTTGATCCTCGGTTCGATTGCGCTTGCCGTGCTGGTGGCGGGCAAGTTGTGGCTCAAGAATCGGCCGATCGCCTTCTTCGTCGTCGTCGGCGGCATCGTGGCGGCGCCACTGCTGAATCTGGAGTCGCGCGGGGTTTCGCTTCTCGGGGAGGTTCCTCAGGGTTTGCCTTCGCTCGGGCTCCCATTCGTCACCCGAGCTGAGTTGAACGCGCTGCTGCCCGTCGCGCTCGCCTGTTTTGTCCTCGGCGCGGTCGAAACGTCGGCGATCGGGCGCATGTTTGGCACCAAGCATGGGTATCGTCTCGATGCCAACAGAGAGATTCTGGCCTTGAGCGCCGCCAACCTGCTGGCCGCGCTGGGACGAGGATTTCCGGTCAGCGGCGGAATGTCGCAGTCGCTGGTCAACGAGAGCGCAGGGGCCCGTACGCCGCTCTCGGGCCTCCTTGCCGCGCTGGTGACGCTCGTGGTCGCGGTCTTCGCGTCGGGGCTGCTTCGGAACCTGCCACAGCCGGTCCTCGCCGCCATCGTGCTCGCCGCGGTCATGGGCCTCATCAACATCCGGGCGCTTCGGCACATCTGGCACTTCAGCCGCGCCGAGTTCTTCATTGCGATGGCCGCGTTCTTCGGCGTGCTCGGATCCGGTCCGGTCAATGGCGCGCTGCTTGGCGCTGGCATCTCGATCGTGCTGCTCCTCCGTCAGTCGTCGCGTCCGCGCGTCGTCGAGCTCGGCAGGATACCGGGCACCACCTACTTTGCCGATCGCGCCCGTCATCCGGATACGGTCCTCACACCCGGCGTCGTGGTTATCCGGTGTGAGTCGTCGCTGGTGTACTACAACGTGGACTACGTTCGGGAACGGCTACTCGGAATCGTCGCCGCGAACCAGGATCAAGTGCGGCTGGTGGTGTTCTTTCTCGGGCTGGCGCCAAGAATCGATCTTGCGGGTGCCGAGTTGCTTGCTGACTTGCATCGATCGTTCAAGGCGCAAGCCATCGAGTTCAAGCTCGCCGACGCGCACGGAGAGGTTCGCGAGGCGCTGCGCCGCACGGGATTCCACGAGACCTACGGGGCACTGGACCAGGCAGAAAGCGTCGACGTGATCCTGGCGCAGTGGCAGGCAGGTCGGGAATTGGTCAGTCGGTGAGTTGGTGCATTGGGCTGTCGTGGGGGCGCCTCACGGGCTCAATTCACCAATTCACTAATTCACCAATTCACTAATTCACCGATTGACCAATTTGCGCCGTGACGATCCGCCCAGGCCTTGCGTGTCTGGAACACGGGCGAGGGCCAGGTCGTCGGGGATCGGATACAGCGACTCGATCATTCGATCGAGCCGCTCGCGTTGAAGCAGTAACGCCGCATGCCGATGGCGCGGCAGCGACTCGATGCAGTTCTCGATCATCGCGCGGAGCCGTCGCGCGATCTGCACGTTGTTGGCGCCGCAACTCGCAATCTCGAGACAGGCGACATGCACGAAATCTTCCCAGTTCGGTGTGTGCAGGATGACGCGCGGCCGGCCTCCGTCGTCGAGGATCGTATCGCCACGCAGTTGCCGCCTGCCGACCAGGCGGAGCAGACGGTGAATCTGATCGAGTGCCAGCACCGCCGTCGTCGGGTCGTTGATCGCAGGCGACAGCGCCTTCAGCGCGATGTCCACCAGGATCCGAAACGAGAACAGCGGATCCTGCTCCATCGTCCGCTCGGGACCGAAGGCGACCGCCGCTCTCAAGACCGGGAGTTCAATTCTCGCGGCACCGCCGTACAGCACGAACAGTGGCTCGCCGCTCGCGACGAAATCGCCGACCTGAAACAAACACTCGATCACACCGTCGGCCTGCCGTGCCTGACGTACCAGTGAGGCGAGGTCAACGGCCAGCACGATCTCGGACCTGCCGTCGTGAAGGATCTCGGTCGACGTGCCCGTGGGCAGGTCAACCGACGCACCGGCCACGTCAGCCGTGTCACTGACTCGCTCGGGATAGACCGTCTCGATCACGGTCAGCCCTTTATCGCCGACGTGGGCGAGGATGCTCACCGGGCGCAGAAGCCGGGCGGCGTAGTCGATGAGAAACAGAAATGCCGCGATGGAGATGAGCCCGAGAGCCGCACACAGCAGCGGGACGATCTCGTTGATCGTTGTTTCCACCCGGTTCAGCGCCATGATCGCGAACACGAGTGCAAAGACGAACAGGCCGACCGTGTAGCGGACGACGTTGTCGCGCAGCAACGTGGTGGCGATGACGCGCGGCGTCAGTTGTGCGCCGGCCACCTGGATCGCGACCAGCAGCGAGCCGAACGTGAAGACGATGAACGACAGCGTGAGCGTGATGACGGTCTGGTAGAGCGAGGTCGCGCCGCCGCGACCCAGCCCGCTGATCCGCCAGCCCAGCCAGCCATCCAGCACGCGAAGCGCCGGCGCGATCGCCAGCACGCACAGGATGGAGACGAACGGCACCGTCCACAGCGCTGATCTCAGGTAGCTGGCGGTGCGGTAGACGCGGCTCCACACCAGCCGGCTCTCGACGAAAAGGGCTGCACCATTCCACAGGCGATCGGCTCGATCGATCGCGCTGGCGAGTTTTTCTGGTGTCGGATCTCGGCTTTCACCGGACGGTGGCGTCATGATCTTGCCTTCAAAAGAAGGAGACGTCTCCAGTGACGAGCCGGGACTGGCTTCGCTGCCGCGGGAGATGCACCGCGGCAGCGATCGATCATCGGCGAGACGTTGTGGCTCGCTAGAAACGTATGCCGAACGTTGTCTGGAGGAACTGACCGTTGGCCTTTTGCGTTGACGTTCCGCCGCCCGGCGTATTCACGGTCGGGCCCCAGATGTAGTGATACCTGACTTCGGCGTAGATGCCTGAGAAACTCACGCCGCCGCCGAAGTTCATGCCGAAGTCAGTCGAGCTGCGTTCGCCGACGATGTTCTCCACGGGAACGAATCCGCCCGGATAGCAGACGTACCACCACGGATCGCAATAACCGGGAACATAACCCACACCAGGCGTCGTCACCTTGACCGGGCGATAGTAGACGCCCATGCCAATCAAGCCGTAGGGTTTGACTTTGCCTTCAGGCGCGCGAATGATCACGCTGCCCGTCCCATACTGCATGTTCATGTCGGCGGAGAAATCAGTGGGCACTCCGTCTCCGACTGGCGTCGGACTGACGGGGATGGAGATGCGCTTGTCGCCCAGACCGTTGAAGCTATACAAGCCCTCGATTCCGATGATGCGAGTAACGTTCACCTGGACGCCGAAGTTGAAGTTGTAGCCGTTGCCGAGATGATCTTTGACTTCGGCGTTGGGTACCGTCCACCCGCCTCCGAGTGAGATTTCGACAGGTTTGTCCTGCGCCTGGACCGCGGACGTCCACAGTCCCAGGCACATCATTGCTAACACGATCGATTTGGTATGCCGCATACAGGTTCCTTTCTATCCTCCTCCCCGCTACCAGCACCGGGCATGCCAGCCGCCCGCTCGTGACGCCGAGAGGCGAAAGCGCGTCACACACAAGCACTTGCGCTATTTCGTGGAGATCGACAAGTCAGCCCACGCTAGGTGGTGGTCATGGAGGAACTCCGGAATGCCGGAGTTTCGGCGGTGTCAGCGCGATGACGGCCACGCGCACAGACCCAAGGACATCAACAAGTTCGGGAACGAATTGGGTTCGGTGACGAACGTGGCAGCCATCGTGCTGACCGATCGTCCCAATGCAGGTAATGAACCGGCGCGCGAGCGCCGTCGTGTGGGCGCGAACGTGGCGTATGACGTTCCCCATCGTGTTCATCGTTCTTCTCACGCTTTCCACACCAACCGACGTGCGAGCGCAACCAGCGCCCGATCAATCAGCCGGACCGAGCCAGGCCCAGCCACCGGCCGCGCAGTCGATCAATTGCCAGTCGAAACCTGGCGAACGTAACAGTTGCCCAGCGGACACGACGGCGGGTGTCGTGCTCATGCGATCGACCGGCGACGGACCGTGCCTGCTCGGCAAGACCTGGGGCTACGACCAGGCGAGCATCTGGGTCTCCGAGGGGTGCAGCGGCGAATTTGTCACCGGCCGGCAGGAAGCACCGGGGGTGCCGACGAAGCAACCGGCGCCGCGTCACGTACCCAACGCCGGATTTCTCCTCTTCGACGGCGAGAAGGGCCAGGTGTACTTCCGGCTTTTCAGCTACGGGCGATATCTCAATCAGCGGAACGTGGACGAGACGTGGGTCGACGCGTTCGGCAACTCACACACGATTCAACCACGTCAGGACATCCAGCTTCAGAAGTTCTTCGCGCCGTTCTCGGGGTGGTTCCTCACGCCACGAATGCGCTACTACCTCTACGTCTGGTCGTCGAATGCCTCGCAAGGTGATCCAGCGCAAGTCGTCGGCGCGGGAAACCTGACGTGGACGTTCAATCGCTTCGTGAGCGTCGGCGTCGGCATCACGTCGCTGCCGTCGGTGCGAAGTACCGAAGGACAGTTTCCTTATTGGCTTGGCGTTGACGATCGGCTGATCGCCGACGAGTTCTTCAGGGGCTCGTACACGTCTGGCGTCTGGTTGAAGGGAGAGTTGCAGACCAAGGTCAAGTATCACGTCATGTTCGCCAACAACCTGAGCACGCTCGGCGTCAGCGCGGCGCAGCTCGATAACCGGTTCGACACGCAGTCGTACTCGGTGCAGTGGCTGCCGACGACGGGTGAGTTCGGCTTGTGGGGCACGTTCGGGGACTACGACCATCATCAGAAGGTCGCGACTCGAGTCGGTCTTCACTACACCCACAGCCTCGAGGAAAAGCAGAGTCAGCCCGGCACCGAAGGGATCGAGAACAGCCAGATTCGGCTGACCGACGGCAGCAACATCTTCACCGCGGATCTGTTTGGTCCCGGCATCACCGTCAACGAAGTGGACTACCACATGATGAGCATCGACGGTGGGGTCAAGTTCAAGGGGGTGTCGCTCGAAGGCGAGTATTACTGGCGCTGGTTGCGCAACTTCACCGGCGTGAACACCGGCGGGATTGCCGACATCAACGACCACGGCTACCAGCTGCAGACGTCAGCGATGGCTGTTCCCAGAATCCTTCAGCTGTACTTCGGAAACTCGCAAGTCCGCGGTCTCTATGGGAATCAGTGGGAAGTCCGCGGCGGCGAGAACTGGTACTTCATGAAAGAGCGCGGGCTCCGGCTCAACGGCGAGTGGATGTACGTCAATCACTCACCCGTCGGCTACACCGCCTATCCCTATCCGGTCGGCGCCAAGGGCCAGGTCTTTCATATCAACCTCGAGATGAACTTCTAAGCGAGGTGATGCACATGACTCCACGGCACTGGTCCCGCTCGCGTGCGTGTCTCGCAGCGATCGCCACTCTCGCGTTGCTGGCGGCCTTTTCCGTGCGCACCCTTGGTGCGCAGAGCCAAAGCTCGGCCACTGAATTCGACGATTCGCATTTCCACCTGACCAACTACATCCAGCAGGGCATCGACGTTCGTGACTTCCTGAAAATCATGGGCACGCGCGTGCACCGATCGACCCTGTTCGGCATCCCGCTGCAACAGCAGTGGTCGTACGCCAACTCGGGTGATTTCGCGCCGACCTACTACCTGCACAGCGATGCGCCGCTGTACTACTACTCGTTCACTGACGCCTACATCGCCAGCGTCTATCGGTCGCTGAGCAAGGAGGAGCAGGCGCGCTTCGACCCGATGATTACCGGGTTCAATCCCGCCGACATGTATGGCGTCGATCACATCAAGCGGGTGTTGAAGGTATTTCCTGGCGTCTTCACCGGCATCGGCGAGTTCAGCATCCACAAGGAGTTCGTGTCCTCTAAGGTCTCGGGTGAAACCGCCAGTCTGACGAATCCCGCCCTGGATCGCATTCTCGACTTCGCCGCTGAGGCAGGCCTGGTCGTCATCCTTCACAACGATATCGACATGCCCTTCGCGAAGCAGAACGCGGAGCCCGTCTACCTGACGCAGATGAAGGCGCTGCTCAAGCGTCATCCGAAGACGACGATCATCTGGGCCCATCTCGGTCTCGGCCGTATCGTCCATCCGGTCCAGGCCTCTGAGGAGTCCGCCACGCGCAATCCAAACCAGATGGAGATCGTCAAGGCGATGGTGACCGACCCGGCGTTCAATCACGTCAGCTTCGACATCTCATGGGACGAGGTCGCGAAGTACGCCGTTGCGACGCCGGAGTCGATCACGCGAGTCGTCACGATCCTCAACCAGTACCCCGATCGATTTCTTTTCGGCACCGACACGGTGGCGCCGGCCGGTGCGGGACCGTACTTCGCGGTCTTCGACATGTGGGCGCCGGTGTTTCGCCTGCTGACGCCCGAGGCGAGCCTGAAGGTTCGCATCGGCAACTACGAACGGCTCTTCGACGAAGGACGACGGAGGGTCAGGGCCTGGGAAAAGGCCAACGTGCAGTAACGCACTTCATCAAACAAGGAGCGAAAGAAATGGGACGAACTCAGACGAACCGGCTGTCCGGTGTTGTCTGTCTTCTGACGGCAACCCTGGTTCTCGTTGGGATGTCGCAGGCGCGTGCACAAGACAGTGCCGATGGCAAGGGAGACGCGACTGCCGCGGCATCCCAAGCGTCCACCTCGAAGCCGTCATTCGAGATTTACGGCTTCGCCATGCTCGATATCGGGCAGAACTTCACACAGATCCATCCCGACTGGTATGACACGCTGCGCGTGACCAAGCTGCCGGCCGTCAAGGACGAGTTCGGGCACGACAACAGCACGTTCGCCGGGGTGCGTCAGAGCCGCCTCGGCGTCCGTTCGTCGACGCCCACCGATTTTGGCGACTTGAAGACGATCTTCGAGTTTGAGTTGTTCGGCACGGGCGTGGATTCCGGCCAGACCACGTTCCGGCTGCGGCACGCGTGGGGCGAGTTGGGCAACTTCGGTGCCGGCCAGTACTGGAGCCCGTTCACCGATCCGGACGTGTTTCCGAACTCGCTCGAGTACTGGGGACCGACGGGACTCGCGTGGTATCGCAACGTCCAGGTGCGCTGGACTCCCATCAGCGACGACCGGCAGTCCTTCATGGTCGCGCTCGAGCGCCCCGGCGCCAGCGGTGATGCCGGTCTCTATGCCGACCGCGTCGAACTGCAGAACATCAAGCCGCGTTTCCCGGCGCCCGACGTCTCGGCGGCGTACAAAGCGATGCAGAAGTGGGGCTACTTCCGCGTCGCCGGTCAGCTGCGGGCGATCAAATGGGACGACGTGCTGAACGATGACTTCGACCTGTCGGGCAGCGCCACCGGGTGGGGCATCAATGCCAGCTCGAATCTCAATGCCGGCAAGAACGACGTGCTGCGAGTCGCGTTCGTGGTCGGTGAAGGAATTGAAAATGCGATGAACGACTCTCCCATCGACATCGGCGTGCAGACCAATCGCGGTAACCGGGCGACCCCTCTCGTCGGCAAGCCGCTGCCCATTGTCGCGTTCTCTGTGTTCGTCGATCACAAGTGGAACGACAACTACACCAGCGCCTTCGGCTACTCGCGTCAGGACATCGACAACACCGACGCGCAGGCACCCACGGCGTTCAAGACCGGTCAGTACGCGCTGGGAAACATCCTCTATTCGCCGGTACCCAACGTGATGTTCGGCGGCGAATTTCAGTGGGGTCGGCGGGAAAACTTCTCCGATGGCTTCCACAGCGACGGCGTGAAGGTGCAGTTCTCGTTCAAGTACAACTTCTCGTACAAGCTTGGAGGATAGAGATGAATCGGATGACACGGAACTTCCAGCTTGGGGCGTCGCTGGTTGCCGCGCTGACGCTGGGCGCGGCGATATCGACGCTTCGCGCTCAGGCGCCGGCCGGTCCGCAGCAGGCGATTGACGCCGCGTTCAACAAGTACAAGACGCTCAAGGAAGGCAAGAATGCGGACTACATTCCTGCGCTCGCGAAGGTCGATCCGAATCTGTTCGGCATTGTCCTGGTGACGACCGATGGCAAGGTCTACAGCGCCGGCGATTTGAACACCGAAGTGTCTATTCAGTCGATCTCCAAGGTGTTCACGATGGCGCAGGTCATCCAGGAACAGGGGCTCGAGTCGATCGAGAAACGGATCGGTGTCGATGCCACCGGCGCTCGATTCAACTCGATCATCGCGGTCGAAGGGGTCAAGACGGTCGTCGGTACCGGCGCCCCGGAGATGAACCCGCTGGTCAACCCCGGGGCGATTTCGGCAACGAGCATGGTGACCGGGGGGACGGCTGACGCGGTGTGGAACAAGATCATCGGCTTCCACAACGACGCGGCCGGACGGCAGCTGCGGGTGCTGCAGGATGTCTACAAGTCCGAGTCCGACACGAACCAGCGTAACCAGGCAATCGGCGCACTGATGCTCGCCTATGGCTACATCAAGTCGAACTGGCAGCAGGCGGTCGATCTCTACACGCGTCAGTGCTCGATCGGCGTGAACGCGAAAGACCTGGCGATGATGGCGGCGACGCTCGCGGCGGGGGGGAAGAACCCGGTGACCGGCAAGCAGGTCATCGATGCGGCCAAAGTGCCCGGCGTGCTTGCCGTCATGGCGACGGCTGGCCTCTACGACGACTCCGGCAAGTGGCTCTATCACACCGGCCTGCCGGCCAAGAGCGGCGTGGGCGGCGGGATCATCGCCGTGTCTCCCGGCAAGTTCGGGATTGCGGTCATTTCACCCCCGCTCGACGATGCTGGCAACAGCGTGCGGGCGCAGCGAGCGATCGCCGATGTCTCGAATGCGCTGGGTGGAAATCCGTACGCGCCGAAAAAGTAGTCGGATCAGAGAGCGAAGTGGAACGACGTCCACTCGTTCGCGTTGACACCTGCAGCGACGGTCAGGGCGCTCGATTCGGGCGCCTTGACCGCGCGCTTATGGCCGCACTCGCGGCTGCCCTGACCCTCGCGATCGCGGCATCGTCGTTCGCACAAGGACGGACGGACGTGGTCACCCTCGCCAACGGCGATCGCATCACCGGTGAAGTCGTCCGAGTCGAACGGGGACGCCTCGAATTCAAGACCGACGATGCCGGCACGCTGTATCTGGAGTGGGACAAGATCGCCAGCCTCGTGGCGAACCGATTCGTCGAGGTGCTCACCAGCAACGGTCAGCGCTACCTTGGCACTCTCGGTCTCTCGTCCCCCCGATCGATTAGCGTCGTCAGCCTGGGAGGGCCGCTGGCCCTTCAGATGTCTGACGTCACGTTGATTACGCCAATCGGACAGAGCTTCTGGAGCAGGATTGATGGCTCGATTGACCTGGGCTACAACTACACCCGGTCGAGCGGCGTCGCCCAGTTCAATCTCAATTCCGACACACTCTATCGAAGACCGGCATCCTCGGTGCGGCTGACGATGTCGGCGACCGTGACGCAGAAAGAGGACGACCCCGGGCGCGACGATCGAGGGACGATCGAGGCATCCTACCTGCGATACCCGTGGCAGCACTGGTTCGTCACCGCCGCCGGCCGTTTTGAAACCAACGAGAGCCTCGGCCTGGTGCTGCGGTCGCAGATTGGTGGCGCTGTCGGCCCTCGTCTCATCAACAGCACCAAGGCACAGATGACGATCGGAGCAGGACTCGCCGTCAACGAGGAGCACGGCGTGGATGTCGAACCGACGCAGAACCTCGAAGGTCTCCTGGACTTTCGGCTGTCTTACTACACCTACGATCGGCCGAAGACCAACATCGACGTCGGTCTTCAGTACTACCCAAGCCTCAGCAATACCGGACGACAGCGACTGCAGGCAGACGTGAACTTCAAGCGCGAGCTGTGGAAAGACTTTTTTGCGTCGGTCACGTTCTTCAACACGTTCGACAGCCGTCCGCCGAATCCGTCCGCCGACCAGAACGATATCGGGTTCGTGTTCTCGCTCGGGTGGAGTTACTGACTCGCAATTCGCAATTCGCAGTTCGCAATCGCCTGCTTCAAATTCCAACGACCATTCGGGTTAGCCCGATCCCGGATCCCGGACCATGGATGCCCGAAAGTGTCCTGTCACATCTACCAGCGAAACGGCTAAAGTATGCTGGATAGAGGAGTCGAGGCGACGTTTTTCTAGCTTTCGGGAGGTTTTCTTGATTCCGCGACGGTGGCGACTCTCCACGCATCCTCAACTGTCCGCCCGGATCGCCGGGATCCTTCTTCTTCTCACTCTCGCGTCCGCGACGACCCTGCTCGTCGACGCGCAGACTCGACCCGCAGCGCGAGGCAGGCAGACTTCCGCCGCCCCCGCGACCATCCGATACGTTCCGGACGACGTGCAGGAGACGGCGTGGCTACAACGGGTGAAGAACGACCAGATCAGAGCGATGACGGCCGTCTCGGCGTTCCACGACTTTCAGTTCACCGACCGCGTCGCCGAGAGCGGCATCACGTTCAGGCACCACATCGTGGATGACGCGGGGAAGACGTATAAGGCGGCTCACTACGACCACGGCACCGGCATCGCGGTCGCGGACGTCGACGGCGATGGCCTCCTCGACATCTATTTCGTCAGCCAAGCGGGCGGGAACCAGCTCTGGAAGAACCTTGGCAGCGGAAAGTTTCAGGACATCACCGCATCAGCCGGCGTGGCGGTTGCCGGCAAGATCAGCGTCTCGGCGTCCTTTGCCGATATCGACAACGATGGCGACGCCGATTTGTACGTGACGACCGTGCGTGGCGGTAACGTGCTGTTCGAGAACGATGGCCACGGCACATTCAAGGACATCACGACGGCGGCCGGAGTCGGGTACGTCGGGCATTCGTCAGCCGCGGTGTTCTTCGACTACGACCGGGATGGGCGGCTCGACCTGTTCCTCGTCAACGTCGGCAAATACACGACGTCCACAATCGCCGGCGATCCCTACAAGTACCACGTCGCCTTTAAAGATGCGTTCTATGGGCACCTGCACCCCGAGCGGGCGGAACGAAAGGTTCTCTATCACAACGAAGGCGGCAACCGTTTCAAGGACGTGACCGTCAGCGCCGGTCTCACCGATCTTTCCTGGTCGGGCGACGCGAGCGTCGTCGACGTCAACGACGACGGCTGGCCGGATCTGTTCCTGTTGAACATGCTCGGCGACGACCAGTACTACGAGAACGTCGGCGGCAAGCGCTTCGTGAAAAAGAGCCGCGCGATCTTTCCAAAGACGTCGTGGGGCTCGATGGGTATCAAGGTATTCGACTTCAACAACGACGGCCGCCTGGATATCTTCATTACCGACATGCACTCCGACATGAGCGACACGATCGGGCCGGAGCTCGAGCACGTCAAATCGACGATGAAGTGGCCGGTGTCTTTCCGCGGCGACGGCAGCACCAGCATCTGGGGCAACTCGTTCTTCATGAAGGAGGGTCCATCGAAGTATCGCGAAGTGTCGGACGAGATCGGAGCGGAGAACTACTGTCCGTGGGGACCGAGCGTCGGCGACCTGAATGCCGACGGGTTCGACGACACGTTCATTGCGTCCGGGATGAACTATCCGGAGCGATACATGATCAATTCGGTGAAGCTCAACGATCGCGGTCAGAAGTTCGTCGATGCGGAATTCGTGCTTGGAGTCGAGCCGCGCACTGGCGGGCTGGTGACGCCGTGGTTCGACCTGGACGCATCGGGGAAAGACAGGAACCACCCGGACGCGAAGGGCGCAACCGGGAAAGTGACCGTGTGGGGGGCGCGTGCTTCGCGTTCCGCCGTCATCTTCGACATCGATGGGGACGGCGACCTCGATATCGTCACCAATGAATTCAACGCCACCCCGATGGTGCTCGTGAGCGACCTGACCGGCAAAACGCGGGTGCACTACCTGACGGTGAAGCTCGTCGGCACAGCTTCGAACCGTGATGGCCTCGGCTCGTTCGTCAAAGTCACCGCCGGCGGCGTGACCTATACAAAGGTGTACGACGGAAACTCAGGATATCTCTCGCACAGTCTCTATCCGTTGTATTTCGGATTGGGTGCGGCCGAGACCATCGACAGCGTCGAGGTCACCTGGCCAACAGGGAAGAAACAGGTCGTCCAATCACCGAAAATCAATTCGCAAATTGTTGTGAAGGAACAGTAACAACCGCGAGATGCCGCGTCATGGCCACCACATGACGCGGCCGTAAGCGCGGCCGTTGCGGTACACTCGCGCTTTCCCCTGTGTTCCGGGGCCTTGGTGTCGCGCGCGGCCCGGAGCAGAAGTTGGACATCGCAATGCTGGATGTCCGTTCTCCTCTCAACGCTCGTCGTCATTACCGTAGAGCTGGCGCTCATCCTCGTGCTGTCACGGCTGATCTACGCCGCGGGCTCGTACGTCCTGCGTCACGCCGCGTCCGGCAGGAGCGCCGCCGTGGCCGACTCCAGCCGAAAGCTTCAGATCAGGTTGCAGAACGTTCTCATCGTCATCTGCATTGTGTTGAGCGTCGTCGTCATCGCCTACAACGTCTGGCTTGCGACACGCGGGATCAGCGGTTGGCACCACATCGTGGCCCTGTTCGAAGGAATCGACAGCGACGCATGGATTCGTTTCGGCCTGGCGGTCGCGAAGCTGAGCGGGGCAGCCATCGCATTTCTTCTCGCCGTTGCCGTCATGCGCCGTGGCTTCGCCGCGCTTGAAGAAGCCGTTCTTCACTGGGACGTGATCCGGGACCACGGAAAGGCCGTATCCATCGCTTTCCTCGGACTGAACCACCGCATCGTCAACGCCGGTTGGCTTCTGCTCGTCATCTTCGCGTGCCAGTTGTTTTCAGTGCCAGGAAGCGTCACGTCGGTTCTGGTCATGATCGTCCGGACGTACCTCGTCGTGGCCATCGGAGTGCTGTTGATTCGCTCGTCGGTGGTGATCGTCGACGTCCTCGACGCTCTCGGGCAACGCTACGTGAACGGCCGCGACTGGCAGCGCTACTACGATCACTTGCGCGCGCTCGTGCCGACGTTCCGGGCCTGCCTGGAGTATGCGCTGTGGATTGCGGTCGCGTCGCTGGCAGTCGCGCAGCTCGCGGGGTTCAACAGCGTCGTGTTCTGGGGACCTCGTCTGATCGAGGGCATCGGGCTCTTCTTCCTCGGGCGCGTGGTCATCGAGCTCGGTCATCTGGAGATCGCGCGACGGATGCTGCCCGACGAAGGTCTGGACGAGACGTCGCGCCGACGGCGGGCAACGATGGCCCCGATCGTTCGCAGTGCCTTCACCTACGCGGTCTACTTCGGGACAATGGTTCTCATTCTCGCGTCGCTCGGCTTCAACCCGATGCCGTTCCTGGCCGGCGCGGGAATCCTCGGCCTGGTCGTCGGTTTTGGTGCGCAGTCGCTGATTCACGACGTTGTCTCTGGATTCTTCATCCTGTTCGAGAACACCTTCCTCGTCGGCGACGCCATTGAGGCTGCCGGTGCCAAAGGCATCGTCGAGGCGATCGAGTTCCGCACGACGAAGATCCGCGACGGCGATGGACGGCTTCACATCGTTCGCAACGGCGACATCAAACAGGTGATCAACTACTCGAAGGAATACGCGCTGGCGGTGGTTTCGCTCGAGATGGCGTACCAGACGGATCTTTCGCAGGTCTTTGTCGTTCTACGGGAAGCCGGCGAGCGCCTCCGCCGCGAGAACAGCGATGTTGTTGGCGAGACGCAAGTGCAAGGCATCAGTGCATTTGGACTGGAGACGATGACGGTGCGCACGGCCACCAAGGTCAAGCCTGGGCGGCACGACGCGGCGGCGGCAGCGCTTCGTCTCGCGATCAAGGAAGCGTTCGATCGCCGATCTCCGAGCGGCCCTCGACGCCTGCTCGTCCCTGACAAGATCACCGGCATCGTGCCTCAGCTTCAAGATCCAGTCCTGCGGCGAGGCTGAGCCGGCGTCCCGGCGGTTTCGCCGGCCTGGTGTTCTGCGGGATTGGGTTGGCGCTGACCATGCGGCGCCGCTACAACGCCTGAAGTGAGGTGAACGCTTGGAAACGGACTCCGGGCGGCCTTCGCCCTTCGGCACGCCTCCGCTGAAGCTTCGGCGATGTCCGCCGCAGCCGTGGCGAAGGCGGAACTCCTCACACGCTCTGTCGCATAGCCTGGTGTCGCCGGTCGATGCCAGGGTGCGAAGGCGGATCCCGATCGTCAGCGGTTTTCTCGAGGCGATGCCGGCGGCTTCACCGGCCGGTAACCTACGGCTGTGTACTGCGGGGCCTGGGGAGAATACTGCGCATCGAAACGAGGATCCGGCGGATCCATGGTGTTCGCTTCGCGGTTGATCGTACCTCTGAGATCGTTGATCTCGCCGTGGATGAACGACCCTCGCACACCGGCCGCATCCACGATATCCAATTCGTAACGCGACTCCGGTGAGATTCCGCCTCGAAGCATGTTCTTCCAGAAGATCGAACTCACGTAGGTGCTACCGGCGCCATTGTCGTCCACGCCATTCCAGTTGCCGGTAAACGTGCTGCGGCTGACTGCCGCTCGCGATCCGTCAAACACGGTCAGCGCGCCAGATCCATGCTCGGGCCGATACTCAGCGCCGCCAAGCAGCCCGACCACATCCACTCCCATGTTCGCGACATTGCCGACGAACAGGCAGTTCTCGATCGTCGCGTGGCTGCCATGCAAGAGATCGATCGCGGATCCGGTCGTCTGGGTGCGATTGTCGCGGAAGATGCAGTCGCGAAACAGCGCCGACTCCTGGATCATGCCCAGGTGCTCGACCGATACGCCGCCGCCACACGGGCTCGTATAGTTACCGAAGACTTCGACCCGCTCAATGGCGGGATACGATCTCGCGTAGATCTTGATGCCGCCGCCGTCGGTATAGAAGAACGTTGTCTTTCGAATCTCATCCGACTCAATCGGCGACTTCTCACCCGACCCGCTCGTGAAATTCTTCGCCCCGGTGATTTTGAACCCGCGCAGCACGGTGTGGCGTGACACGCCGTCGCCGAAATAGACAACGTGGTTGACAACGGCGGGAAAGCTTGGAGCCTGCGCGTCGGCGATGTCGGGATTGGCGGCCGTCAGGGTGACGTCGCCGACGGCTTCGAGCGTGATGCCGTCATGCCGGGCGTTGAACCAGATGAGTGCCTGTCCGCGCGCTGCAGGCCGGTAGGTGCCGGCGTGGACGTACACGGTCTTGTTCACCGGGTCTTTCGCCGCGGCCTCGAGCGCATCCTGAATCTGATTCTTCGGATACACGTGATACGCCCGCGTCTTCGTGTCGAGCGTGACCGGGGGCGCCGGCTGGGCCCTGCTATTCCGCTCCTGCCGCGCCATCCGACTCAAGGGAAGGGCGCCAGCGGCCAGCAATGACCGCAGAAACGCGCGGCGATCGGTCGCAGGGTTATGCATCTGGCTGCTATAGATGATAATTGCTCTTCTATCAGGAGCAATGATGCCACCTTCCACAGTTCACCGCCGAGCGGTTCAGGCGCTGCTCACTATTCTGTTCACCTTTTTCGTCACGGCCGGGCCGAAGGGCGCCGTGTCCGATGTGCTGCCGTTCAAGGCGACCGAACACACGCTGCCGAACGGCCTCAAGGTGATTGTTGTCCCCACCGGATTTCCAAATCTCGTGACGGTGGAGATACCGGTGCAAACCGGTTCGCGCAACGAGGTCGAGCCCGGGAAGTCGGGTTTCGCTCACTTCTTCGAGCACCTGATGTTCCGCGGCACGCCCGACAACCCGCCGGAAAAGTATCGCGAGGTTATGAGCAAGGCCGGTGCGCGCGACAACGCCAGCACGAGCGATGACTACACGCACTACTACGCGACATTCGCGAAGGAGCACCTCGAGCGTGTGCTCGCGCTCTACGCCGACATGTTCCAGCATCTCTCGTACTCAGAGGCGGACTTCAAGACCGAGGCGCGTGCGATTCTTGGCGAATACAACAAGAACAGCGCCGAGCCTCTCCGGAAACTGATCGAAGTCCAGCGCGATCAGTATTTCAAGCTGCACACCTACAAGCACACGACGATGGGGTTCATTACCGACATCGAGAACATGCCCAACGAGTACGAGTACTCGAAGGTCTTCTTCGATCGCTGGTACCGGCCGCAGAACACGACACTCGTGATCGCCGGCGACGTCGCACCGGAACACGTCATGCCGCTCGTTGAAAAGTTCTGGGCAGGATGGAAGCCAGGCAATTCGGGCGCCGTGACCATCCCCAAAGAGCCAGCTCCAGCCGGCCCGAAGTACGTGCACGTTCCCTGGACGAGCGAGACGCTCCCGTACGTGACGGTCGCGGTTCCGGCTCCGGCATTTGCCGAAGCGAACAAGGACGCTCCCGCGATGGACCTGGTCGCCGCGCTGTACTTCGGCTCGACCTCCGAGCTGTACAAACGCCTCGTCGTCTCCGAGCAGAAAATCGATCAGCTCTTCGTCGACGTCCCCTCCAACGTGGATCCGTCTCTCTTCACGGTCTTCGCCAGGGTCAAGAAACCGGCCGATGCCATTGACGTGCGCGATCAGATACTCGCGACAATGGCGACCGCCCGAACCACGCTTGCGCCAGCGCAGCGGCTGACGGATGCGAAATCCTTCAATCGGTACGCCTTTGCCCGGTCGCTCGACAGCACGGAACGAATTGCCGCGACCGTGGCTGCATTCGCGGCCTACCGCCGTTCGTACGACACGGCGAACACCTACTACCGGACGATGGAGACGCTGACGCCGGCCGACCTGCGATCGGCGGCGCAGAAGTACTTTACGGACGCCGGTCTCATCGTGACCACGCTGGCAAAGGACCCGCTGCCGACGGGCATCGAACATCCGCCGGCCATTGCCAGCCTGAAGCCGGCGGTGGCGTTTGCGCCAGAAACCGACTCGGCGCCGGCACCGACACCGATTCGATCCGCCAATGCCAACGTCGACCTTCGTCTCGTACACCAGAAGTCAGTGCTGCCGCAGCTCGACGTGAAGCTGCTTTTCGCGGTTGGGTCAGCGCACGATCCGGCCGGCAAGGAAGGATTGGCCGCGCTGACGGCCGCGATGATTGCCGACGCCGGATCGCGGCTGGCAACTATCGAGCAGATCGAAGCGGCGCTCTACCCAATTGCCGGTTCGTTCTCCGGGCGCGTCGACAAGGAAATGACTGCGTTCACCGGCATGATTCACAAGGATCGCTGGCGGACGTTCCTTGGCATGGTGTTACCGCAGCTGCTCGAGCCTGGTTTTCGCGACAGCGATTTCACCCGTCTCAAAGACGCGCAGCTGAACGCGCTTATCCAGAACCTCCGGTCCAACAACGAGGAAGAACTGGGCAAGGAGCGGCTCCAAACGAACATTTTCAAGGGCACGCCTTATGGCCATGTGTCGCTTGGCACCGTGGCGGGGATCAAAGCGATCACGCTCGACGACGTGAAGAGCTTTGCCAGGACGATGTACACGCGCTCGAACCTGACGGTCGGCCTGAGCGGGGATGTGCCCGAGGAAATGTTGACCTCGCTGCGCGTCGCGCTCAGCGCGCTGCCGGTCGGCCCGGCCGCGGCAAAGCCGGCCGTGCACGCGGCGAAAGCCGGCGGCATCGATGTCGAGATCCTGGAAAAGGACACACGGGCGACGGCGATTTCGTTCGGGTTCCCAATTGACGTGACACGTGCGCACCCGGATTTCGCGGCGCTGTCGATCGCCCGCGTATGGCTCGGCGAGCATCGGATCGCGTCGGGCCGCCTCTATCAGCGCATCCGTGAGATTCGGGGCATGAACTACGGCGACTACGCCTACATCGAAGCCTTCCCGCGCGGGATGTTCCAGTTCTTTCCGGATCCGAACGTCGCACGGCAGCAGCAGATCTTCGAAATCTGGATCCGGCCGGTCGTCCCCGCCAACGGTCACATGGCATTGCGGATTGCGTTGTACGAGCTCGGTCAGCTGATTCAGAACGGGCTGACGAAAGAGCAGTTCGAGGTGACGCGCGACTACCTGATCAACAACGTCTACGTGATGACCGCGCGTCAGGATCAGCAGCTCGGGTATGCCCTCGACTCCCAGTGGTACGGCATCGGCGAATTTACCGGCACGGTTCGAGCGGCGCTCCAGTCGGTGACCGTCGAGCAGGTCAATGCGGCGATCAAGCGTCACCTTTCTGTCCGTGACCTTTCCGCCGTCATCATCACCAAGGACGCGGCCGGGCTGAAGCAGGCGCTCGTCAGCGATGCGTTTTCGCCGATCCGCTACGACGGGGAGAAACCGAAGGCGCTGCTGGACGAGGATCAGGTGATTGGCAACCTGAAACTGGGGTTGGCGGCGGACCGGGTCAAGATCACGCCTATCGCTGAGGTCTTCGCAAAATAAGTTCCCAGTTTCCAGTCTCCAGTTCCCAGTTAGTTCCCAGTTGCCAGTCTTGGTTCTCTCCAACTGGAGACTGGAAACTGGGAACTGGAAACTGGGAACTGATCTTGACACTCTTCGTATAGAGCGAATATATTCGCGCAAGGCGAAATTATTCGCCTTCGCCGCCGCGACCGAGCCCCGTTACATGCCGAACTTCTCCAACGTCGACCTGACCCGTCGGGAAAGTCAGATCATGGAAATCCTCTATCGTCGCCGGCGTGCGACGGTCGAGGACATTCGAGGCGAGCTGCCAGATGCGCCGAGCCCATCGAGCGTCCGCAAGCTGCTCGAGATCATGATCGACCGCGGCCTGCTCGCGCGCGAGTACGAGGGGCCGCGCTACATGTACTTTCCAGCGGTCAAACCGGAGGACGCCAGCCGTTCCGCGTTGAAGCAGCTCGTCCGTACCTTCTTTAACAACTCGCCCGGATCGGCCATCGCCGCGCTGCTCGACATTCGCTCGACGCAGTTGTCCTCCGCCGAGTATCGCGAGTTGAGCAATCTTTTGAAACGCGCCCGCGAACAGGGAGGCGAGTGATGAATGCCCTCTTGGCCGAGATCTCCACGTCGGTCGCGCTGTGGATCGCGATCAAGGCATCGATCCTGATCGGCGCGTGTGCGCTCGTGCAGTTCGCCTTGCGGCACCGCGCGTCCGCCGCCACCCGCCATCGGATCTGGATGTTGTGCCTGGCGCTGATGCTGGTCCTCCCGATGATTTCGGCGCTGCTGCCGAAGTGGCCGGTCGTGATTCACATCGCACCGCCGCCCGCTGACATCGCAACGATCGCGGCGCCAACAGAAGCATCTCCGGTCGAGAACGAGACGCCAACTGCTTCGGGGATCACGGTTCAATCGGTGACGCCGCCATCACCGGCTCTCACGATCTCCTGGTCCGTCGTACTCGCGAGTGTGTACTGGATCGTTGCCGGCAGCCTGCTCGTACTCCTGACGTTGCAGCGCTGGAGCGTCCGGCGTCTGGCTCGCATGTCCACGGATGTCCGTGAGCCGGAGTGGATCCGACTGTTGAACGCGTGCGCCGTCGAGCTGCGCGTCAGCCGCCCGGTGCGGCTGCTTCGAAGCCGCGAGCGTAACGTGCCGATGGCCTTCGGTACCCGTCGCCCGGCGATTGTCATCCCCGCGATCGCCGACATCTGGGCGGGCGACAGGCGTCGCGCCGTCCTGCTTCACGAGCTGGCGCACGTCGCTCGAAACGATTACCTGACTCACACCACGGCGTCCGTCGTCTGCGCGATGTACTGGTTTCATCCAGCGGTTTGGTGGGTCGCCCGGCGGGCGCGCATCGAACGCGAGCTGGCGTGCGACGACCGGGTCATCGCCGCCGGAACCGAAGCGCGAGCGTATGCCGGACATCTACTCGAGATTGCTTACTCCTTGACCGGCCGAAGTGCACCGGCGCTGGCCGTGTGCATGGCCCGTCCGAAACAGCTCGAAGGGCGGATGCTCGCCGCGCTCGACGAGCACAGAAACCGCCAGGCTCCTTCTACGCGCATGCGCGTCGGCTTGACCACGATTGGCCTCGTCGTGCTCGTGGCGTTGTCGGGCGTGACGCTGACGCTGGATGCTGCGCCGCCGGTTCAATCGGACTGGCCCGTGGCAAAAGACCCATCCAACGCCTCGACGATTGCGGCCGCGGGCAAGACGCCGCAGAAAATCGATCGTCTCCTGTTGCGCGAGCTAAAGCCCTGGTGGGATTTGACACCTCTGGTGGATGTGAAACCGCTGCTCGATTCGCCGAAGGTCAGCGGCACGCTGCGACGCGCGGTCGAGGCGGTTGGCGCCATCGCTCAGGAAAACACGCCTGGCACCTGGGAGGTCCGTCCAACCGACACGAAGGGCATGGTTCACCTGCGCATCGTGGAGCTCAACTCATCGACTGGAACCAACGTGCCGATCGAGCAGCTCGAGGGCCTCACGGGGGTACAGCTCACGGGCGCGGGCGGACCGGTGAAGTTCACCGTGCGTCGCGATGCCGGCAGCTTCACGTTCGAGGGTGTCATGAGGAACGGGGTCGGAGCGGGGACCTTCAGCTTCACTGCCAATCCGAACTTCCCCGAGGAACTTGCGAAACGAGGGTTCACACGGCCGACGCAGAGCGAGCAGTACCAGTTGGCGCGGTACGATGTCGGATTTGCGTTCCTGGACGAGTTGAACCGGCAGGGCTACACCAAACCGCAAACTGCGGATCTCGTCCGCGCCGGTCAGCACGGCGTCCAGGCGACCTATCTCCGTGAGATGGGAGCGCTCGGCTATCGGCTCGGTACGCTCGAGCCGTTAATCACGCTCAGGGATCACGGCATCACACCGGAGTACGTCCGGCAGATGGCCGAGCAGGGATACAAAGGACTGTCCGCTGAAGACATTCAGAAGGCCCGCGACCACGGAATTACCCCCGAGTACGTTCGCGCGATGCGCGAAGGCGGTTACGGATCGCTGCCGATGGCGGAGATCATCAAGGCCAGAGACCATGGCATCACGTCCGAGTATGTGCGCGGCATGCGCGACGCGGGCTACAGCCAGCTGCCGCTGCCAGACCTCATTAACCTGAGAGACCACGGCATCACTCCAGAGTTCATCCGTGAACTGGGGAGTGCAGGTTACGCCAAGCTCCCGCAGGATCTGGTGCTGCGTGTCCGCGATCACGGCGTCACGCCGGAGTATGCGCGCGGGATGAAGGGGCTCGGCTACTCGCTATCGCCCGAAGATCTCGTCCGCGCACGCGATCATGGCGTCACCGTCGAATACGTGCGCGATGTGGCGGCGCTCGGCTACACCAATCAGTCGATTGAGTCGTTGATTCGTCTCCGCGACCACGGGGTGACCCCGGAGTACGCCAAGGAAGTGAAGGCGCTTGGCTACGACAAGCTGTCGCTCGAGGATCTCGTCACCCTGCGCGATCAGGGGCTGACGGCGGATCGCATCAAGGCAGCCAACTCGCGCGCGGGTACGAAACTGCCGATCGATATGCTCAAGTCGCTGGCCGCTGGAGGAATGCGATAGAAGCACCGGCGGCCCGAGCGAGGCGCGGAGCCGCCGAGCGAGAGCGAGCGGCCCTGCGGGCAGTGAAAAAAACAGACACTGACAGCGAAACAAACAAGGAAGAGCAGTTCAGACTGTAATCAACCCTCGTTTGATTGCCAGCCGAACCGCATCCGTACGATTCGACGCCCCCAGTTTCCCCAGGATCGCGCCGAGGTGGAACTTCACGGTCTCGGCGCCGATCCCCAGCCTGCCCGCAATCGCCTTGTTCGCCAAGCCATCGGCGACAAGCTCGAGCACCTGTCGTTCCCGAGCCGTCAGCGGTTCTATCTGCGGCGCATCTCGCGCCTCAGGTGCCAGGAGGATGTAGGCATCCAGCTCGGCGGCCGTCAATCGGCCGGCCGCGAGCGTTGCAGCTTCGCCTACAGCCAGGACGTTGTCCGGCAGCTGCAGGCGAAGCTGGTGTCGAAGTGAGGCGGGCCCGACCAGCACCACGCGCATAACATCAATGACGCCGCGCGCGTCCGGCCGGTCTCAAAACGTCATCCGATCGGCTTCCCCCTCGGACTGCCGTATACGCTCGCTCGTGGGGCCTCACGGCCGCCACGCAGCTCGCGTGGGCTCGTTCGCCAGGCGACTGCTGGTTTTGAAATCCTGCGATCACTCATCTACTCAATGGCGCGGCCGGCTGGCTATCCCTATCTCCACGTCGCGAGGCTGTCCACCATGCAGCGTGCGGACTTTGACCTTCTGGCCGATCAGGTTGCCGGTGAGCCGGTCGAGCAGGTCCTCCGCTGATTCGGTCACCTTGTCCCCGAACTGCAGCAGGATATCGCCCACGATTACACCCGCCGCTTCAGCCGGGCCCTCGGCTGTGACGGCGACGACGAGCAAGCCCTTTTCCTGTTCGTGCGTTCGTTGCGCGGCCGAGAGGTGAACCGGCTGCACCGCCACGCCAACAAAACCCCGCGAGTTCCCCACGGTCAAGACCTGATGAGCCGCGGCCCATGCGATCGACGCGGGGATCGCCACGCCAAAACCGCGAATCACAGCTGCTGTGGTGATACCCGACAGCCGTCCTGACGCGTCCAGGAGTGCGCCGCCCGCAAAGCCGTCGTGCATCGGTGCGGTGACGCGAATCACCCTCGAAATCTCACGCCGGCGCCCGGTGCGCAGCGGTCCGCCGACGACAGCAACGATGCCGGCGCTGGCGGTGAGCGAATTCGACCAGGAGCGCGCGAGCGCCAGCACAATTTGCCCGACACGAGGTTCCGATTCGGCCAGCGCGAGGGACGCTGCGTCCAGCTTCGTCCGCGTCCGAAGGACGGCGATTCCGGTTGCCGGATCCCATCCCGCGAGATCGGTCTCGACGGGGTCGGCGTCGTTGACGCGCACGCGAAGCCCGTCTTCGCGACCGAGCGCCCGAGCCGTGGTGATGATGGTGTCCGGCCCGTGAACCACGCCGCTGGCGGGCCGGCGGGCGCCGAGTACCTGGACGACGGCCGCGGCACTGGCGGCGGAGAGATCGGCCAGTTCAGTTGAAAGAGAAACGAGTGAAGAGTTCGTCATGGAAACCATTGTGGCGGCGCCGCAGACGCAGCGGATCACCCGGATGGGGGGTAGTCGATTGTCGATTGCTGATTGCTGATTGTGGTGTTAGGCGAGACGGGCGGCATCACGCGCCAAAAGGTCCGCCATGGTGTTGACGCCGTCCACCATCAGGTCGGTTTCTTCGCCGAGCGTGGATCCGACGGACTTTGCGAGCGCGAGTTGCGTCTGACGGAGCGGCGGGAGCGGTGGAGGAGCTGTTCCTGTGCTGACGGCCTCGGCAAGGACCGAGAGACTCGTTTTCATCTCGTCGGACAGCACTGCCATCGCCGGCGACGGGCGATCGATCCCGCGCTCGAGGCCGGCATGGAGCGCCAGTGCGGCGAGCGCGTGCCTTCGCAGCGCCGCAATCAGCCCTGCCGTCGTCCGCAAACCGAGCGCCCCTTTTCTCGACGGCTCGACGAGCATCCGCTCCGCGTCAGCTTCAAAGTTCGATCGCGCCAGACGTGCTTCCGCGCGCAGCTCCGCCAGTCGATGGAGGTCGGGCTTCTGAGACGTGACATACGAATCGAGGAGCGCGGCGACGTACCTGCCGTGCGCCTCGAGCAACGCCGCCAGCGAGGACCTGACGGTGGTGGCCGCCCATGTTGGCCAGATCGCATAGATTGCCAGTGCCAGCGCACCGCCGGCGATCGTATCGATTGCGCGAGTGGTGGCTGCCGTCATCTCGCCGACGCCGCTGAGCATGAGGATGAAGACGACGTAGCCGGTGACACAGACTGTGAAGAGAGCGTAGTTCACACGGAAGACCGCATAGCAACTCCAAACGAACGCCAGGACCAGGGTCGCGAGCACCGGCGTTCCAGGCGCGAATTCCCTGACGATCACCGTCGCGATTCCGGCGCCCAGGATTGTGCCGGCGATCCGTGCGATGCCGCGCGCGAACGTGTCGTGGAAGTCCGGCTTGAGCACGAGCAGCGCCGTCATCGGCATCCAGTACCCGCGCTGCAGGTGCATCAGCCTATAGATCGTGGCCGTGACGAAAATGGCGACCGCCAGGCGCAACGCGTGCCGGCACGCCGTTGAGTCGACCGTCAGGTTCACCCGAAGCGTCGTGAGCGCGTCACGGATCGGAGGCCGTGGACGCAATGGGGTGAAGCGCGGGGGCGGCGATGGCGGTTTCGAGTTCGAGGTCAGAAGGCTCGCCGTTCGCCAGGCGGCGCGAATCTGTCCGAGCAAAGCATCGACCGCGGCAGACGGCGGAAGTGTCGCCAGGCACTGATCGATCGGTTCCCAGATCGGCGCATCGCCTTCGGCCGGGTCTCGCTCGTGCTCGAGGGCGTCTGCGATCTCGATCAACGCACGGCTGTAAAGCGGCGGCATCGCGTTCGTGCACGATGGCGCCGTTGCCGACAGCCGTCGTTGTTCCGCCGCGATGCTTGCGAGGCTCGCGCGGATCCGCTCGGCTTCATCGAACAGGGCCTGAAACACGAGCACGGCTCCGCCGTCCGAAAACGGATGCGGGTCTTCGATCGGCGGCACGATCGAGGCAAAGGTGTGAGGTTCGGGCGCCACGCCACCACCAGCGGGCAGGTC
>JBKPNQ010000074.1:0-5077 GCA_046732715.1 Acidobacteriota bacterium
CAACTGCTCACTGAAAGCGCGCTGCTCGCGATTCTCGGCAGTGCACTGGGACTGGGGTTGGCGTGGGCGAGCCGGCGAGCGTTTGTCGCCATCAGCCTGCCGATGCCCCGGTTGGAAGAGTCAGACATCGGCGCTCCAGCCGTGATGTTCGCTGTGGTCGGTATGTTGATCGCCACCTGT
The DNA here is from genome assembly GCA_046732715.1 of Acidobacteriota bacterium. Lineage (GTDB taxonomy): Bacteria > Acidobacteriota > Vicinamibacteria > Vicinamibacterales > 2-12-FULL-66-21 > JALZOC01. The sequence goes on from JBKPNQ010000074.1 coordinate 181, forward strand.
GTCACCGGCATCGTGCCCGCTCTTCAAGCATCGCGGCAGAGCGTCGTGGATGGCCTGCGACGCGTCGGCGGCGCGGGGGGGGACGGGACGATGTTCTCGAAGCCGCTCGCGACGCTGGCTGCCGCTGAGGTGGCGCTAGTACTCGTGCTGCTCGCGGGCACCGGCCTTCTCGTCAACAGCTTTGCGCGTCTAATCCTTTTCGACATCGGATTCGACGCACGGTCCATGGTCATGCTCACGATCGAGCGACGTGTGACCTCGGCAGCACCTTCAGCACCGGCTGCACGCAAACCGCCGGAACAAACGGTTGCCGTGCTCTCGCAGCAGCAGCGCGAGATGCTCGCAGCAGACGACGAGGTTATTCAGCGTGTTTCTGCGATCCCCGGTGTCGCGGCAACGGCACTAACGGGGGACGATCCTTTCGGTCCTCCGTACCGCTACACAATAGAATTGCAGGTCGGAAGCGCGCGATCGGTCGCGCAAGCGGCATTGCGGATCGCGAGCCCCAGTGCATGCGACGGACTCCGCCTCCGCATCGTTGCTGGCCGCTGGTTCAGGTCAAGCGATCGCGATGGAACGCCGTTCGTGGCCGTCGTCAACGAGACCATGGCACGCCGATTCTGGGGGGAGCGCGGCAGCCCGATAGGAGACCGAATCATCTTCGGCTACCGCTCAATGCAGGTGGTGGGCATCGTTGCTGACGTCCGCGACCGCGGGGCGAGGGAGCCGGTGAGGCCCGCCTTTTATGTGTCGGCTACGCAGATGCCGCCCGATCCCGTCATGCTGGTCGTCCGAACGGCGCCTGGATTCAGTGGGATTGAGAACGCCATTGCTGCGGATCTTGCGCAAATGGGAAACCGTATCAAGCCACACAGTCCGAGGCGGCCGGAGGACATCTGGTGGGCGCAGCTGGCAGACGCGCGCTTCCTGACCGTGGTGCTATCGGTGTTTAGCCTGGTCGCGCTGGCCGTCGCGCTCATTGGCGTCCATGGCGTTCTGCGATTCATGGTGGCTCAGCGTGCTCGCGAAATGGGGATCCGAAAAGCGCTTGGCGCCACCCGACTGGATCTCGTGAGACTCGTCCTCGGACAGGCCCTGCGCTTTACGCTTCCGGGCTGCGTTGTCGGACTCGCGGCTGCCGCGGCGGCGGGGCCGGCGATTCGCTCGATGCTCTTCGACATCGACCCAACCGATCCCCTCACGCTCGCCGCGGCGACGCTGCTGCTGGTGGTCACAATTCTCGCTGGCGCCTACTTCCCTGCGAGGCGCGCCGGCGCTGTCGACGCAGCTCTCTCATTACGCGCCGAGTAGGTCGCGTCGGTCCAACGCGAGCGACAGCCAGCCGGCTGCTCCCTGTCAGGCCAGCGCGTCGCGGGCGTACTGGACGCACTTGGCGATCTCGGCATCCCACGTCGAGCCAGCCAGAACGTTGTACTCGAACTCGACCCCCGCCCCGGAATCGCCCAGTGATTTTTCTTCAACGTCTCGAGCACTGCGCGGATCCGTGTATTGCCCTGACCCCACGGCAATTCTTCCGACCCGTCGTGGCAGACCCGTTTTCGATCCTTCAGGTGCATGCTGAAGATGCGCGCATCGCTTGTATCGATCCATTGATTCGGCTATAACATATGTGTCTATGACAGCTATTGATCAGCGGATGTTCGACCGTGAGCTGAAGAAAGGCTCGGCAGAGCTCATCATCCTGTCGGTCGTCGAGCACCGGGCGCGCCACGGGTACGAGATCAGCCGGCTAATCGAAAGCCGTTCCGGCGGACAGCTGAAATTTCATATCGCGTCGCTGTATCCCCTGCTCTACCGCCTCGAAGAACGAGGATGGCTGCATGGACGCTGGGTCGAAAAACCCGGTCAGCGCCGCCGGCGGTTCTATCGCATTACCGCCGAAGGACGACGCGTCCTCGCCAGTCAGCGGAATACGTGGAAGGCGTTCGTGACCGCGATGCGCCTCATCACCGGAGTTGACCATGCCTGACCGTTCCGCAAGTTCAGGGGCATCGAGGGGTGAATGGGTTGATCAGCTGCGTCCCCGGCTCGCCGCGCTGCGACTAAGTCCGGCGCGTGAGGTCGAAATCATCGAGGAACTGTCGCAGCATCTCGACGACCGGTACCAGGAGTTGCGCGCCACCGGGTCCGACGACGCGGAGGCACGGAGCGTGGCGCTGGCGGAGCTCGACGATCACGATGCGCTCGCGCGACATATGCGCACGCTTCGGCAGGCGCATGTCCCTTCGCCGATCATGGAAGCACCTCCCCGTCTCGGTGTGGTGAAGGATGTCGCGCAGGATCTCCGCTACGCCGCACGCCTTCTGCGCAAGCAACCAGGCTTCACGCTGGCTGCCGTCCTGACCCTTGCGCTAGGCATCGGCGCCAACACCGCGGTGTTCAGTCTCGTCAACGCCACCTTATTACAGCGGCTCCCGGTCGCCGACCGCGAACACCTCGTCTACGTCTATCGCGGCAACGTCGGCGGGGTCTTCTCTTACCCTCAATTTGAGACGTTGCGAGATCACAGCCAGTCCTTCGAGGGTCGCCTGGCCGGCTGGGGCGGCATTACCGCCAGTCTGAATGCCGGCGACTCCGCAGAGCTCGTATTCGGTCTCATTGTCACCGGCAACTTCTTTGATGTCCTGGGCGTCCGCGCGGCACGTGGACGGCTCCTCTCGCCCAGCGACGACGTGACTCCCGGCGCGCATCCGGTGGCGGTGATCTCGTACGACTTCTGGCAGACGCGCTTTGCTGGGCGACCCGATGTCATCGGCCGTGAAATCCGCTTGAACGGGCACGTCTTCACGATTGTCGGCGTTGCTCCAGCCGGATTCTCGGGACCACAGCTGGGGACGTCGCGACATCTGTACGTGCCGATGATGATGCAGGCGATCATGAGACCCCCGCGCATGGGATACTCCGGCGAACAAAACCCTGACCTGCTCAAGAATGTGAGCAACAGCTGGATCTTCGCCGTCGGCCGGCTGAAGCCTGAGCGGAGAATCGAGGAAGTCCGGGCGGAACTGGACGCACTCATCGCCGAGTTCTTTCGGACACGAATGAAGCTGCCGCCCGGCGCGTCGCCGCCACGGGTCCCGATGGTGCCTGTCGACGAGGGGAACGCGAATCAGCGACAGCAATTACGTTCGGCGGCGCTGCTGCTCGGAGGGGTGGTTGGCGCCGTGCTGCTGATTGCCTGCGCCAATATCGCAAATCTGCTGTTGTCGAAGGCGGCGGCGCGTCAGCGCGAGCTCGCCGTACGACTCGCCCTCGGCGCGAGCCGTGGCCGGCTCGTGCAACAGCTGCTCACGGAAAGTGTCGTGCTGTCGGTGGTCGGCGGTGCCGCAGGCATTGCCCTCGCGTGGGGACTGGTCGAGGCCTTCAGGGCGGCGCCACCGCCGCCCGGGGCTCTGCCGATCGCCTTTGATTTCTCTATCGATCAGCGGGTGCTCTTCTTCGCACTCGCGCTGTCCTGTGTCACCGGCATCGTGTTTGGCGTGGTGCCCGCACTCAACGCGTCGCGACCCGTTCTCGTGCCGGCGCTGAAGGGTGCGAGCGGCTCGGGAGCGGAGCGGCCACGGCGGCTGGACCTCAAGAAGACGCTGGTCGTCGCGGAAGTGGCCCTCTCTCTGCTTCTCCTGATCGCGGCCGGGCTCTTCGTCCGCAGCTTACGCACGACTCGCGCGGTCGATCCGGGGATTGACGCCGAGCGGCTCGTTTCAGCGCCCTTGAACATCAATCTGCTTCGCTACACCCGCGCGCAAGGGCGAGAGTTCTACCGGCAAGTCGTCGAACGCGCCGAGCGTCTGCCCGGCGTCGAGTCTGCGAGTGTGAGCCGGGTCACCTTGCTCGGCGGCACGACTCGCATCCTCAGCGTGCACGTCGAGGGACGTGCGGCATCGCACGATCAGGTGATGTCCGAGAACAGCGGGATCGTCCGAGGAGACCCAACCATCATCAATGCAGACGTCGTCGGTCCACGTTTCTTCAAGACGATGGGCATCCCATTGCTGAGCGGACGCGACTTCGCCGACACCGACGCCGAGGATCGCCCTCCGGTGATCATCCTCAATGCTGCCGCAGCGGCAATCCACTTCCCCGGCGGCTCGCCGATCGGCAGTCGGATCAGCGTTGAAGGGCCGAAAGGACCGTGGCGCGAAATCATCGGCGTCGTTCGTGACAGCAAATACGGTTCGCTCACCGAGGATGGTGTTCCGGTCGCCTACATGCCGCTCGCGCAGAACCACGAAACCGGCATGATGTTGTACGTTCGCGCGTCCGTCCCGCCGGCGTCGGTCGTCGCCCCGTTGCGGCGCGAGATTCATGAATTGGAGCCCAATCTTCCGGTGCCCACCATCGAGCCGATGACGCAGACGATCGGCACGTCACTATACGCGGCGCGTATGGGCGCCTGGCTGCTGGCAATCTTTGGTGGGCTCGCGGTGCTGCTCGCCGTGGTCGGAATTTATGGCGTGCTCTCATTCTCCATTTCACGCCGCACGCGGGAGATGGGCATCCGGCTGGCCCTCGGCGCCGACCGTCAGCACGTCTTCCTGCTCGTCGTCCGCGACGGGATGCTGCTGGTGATCCTGGGAATTGTCATCGGCCTCGGTGCGGGTCTGGCCGTGTCGCGATCGCTCGGCGCGTTCCTCTTCGGTGTGTCGACGACGGATCTGCCAACGTTTGCGGGCACGGTCGGGATCCTGGGTGCCGTGGCGCTCATCGCGTGCGCCATTCCGGCGCGCCGGGCAATCGGCGTGAACCCGGTCACCGCGCTGCGTCAGGAGTAACGGAACCCGCGGCTACGTGCCACGTCTAAGTCGGACCGCCGACTCAACGACGGCCGCCGAAGCAGATGATGTGCCGTTTCAACTCTCCGCTCCGACCCGAAGAC
>JBKPNQ010000075.1:0-40131 GCA_046732715.1 Acidobacteriota bacterium
ACGAAGGAACGAAGTGAACGAAGGCGAACGAAGAGGACGATACCTTAGGAAATATTCTTCTTCGTTCGTCTCCGTTTGCTTCGTTTCTTCGCTGTGAACTCCGTTATCTTCGCGATCTCCGTTCACTCGCCGCGCAACGCATAGGCGGCCATCACGTTCCCGCAGATGATGCTGACGTACTGCTTTCCCTCAACCTCGTACGTGATCGGCGCCGAGAGGATCTGAGCCGAGCCAAGACTGCTCCTCCATAGCAGTTCACCGGTGCGCGCGTCGAGCGCCTGGAAGTAACCTTCGCGCCCGCCCGTAAAAAGCAGATCCGACGCCGTCGTCAGAATTCCCGCGTCGGTGAGGTCGTACATCTTGAAGGTCCACTTGCGTTCGCCGCTGGCCGGATCGAGCGCGACGACCGCGCCGTGCGACGCGGCGTCGGTCCAGTTGTTGATCGGCCCGCGTCGGATGTTCGGAGCGACGGGAGCGTCAGGCGCCGGCCTGGTCGCTCTGAAATTCCCGCCCCAGTAGTACTGGCCTTGCTGGTACTGAGCTGGCTGGCTGGTAAAGACTCCGGAGACATCTTCCCACGTCGGAATGTAGAAGAGGCCCGTGCGTGGACTGTATGCAGGCGAGTACCAGCTGGTGCCGCCTTGCTGTCCAGGCCATGTCGTGGCGCCGGGGGGTTGCGGTGTTTGAACGGGACGGCCGTTCGCGTCGAGGCCGTTGGTCCAGTTCACCTTCACGAATGGCTTGCCCAGGAGAAACTTGCCTGACATTCGATCGAGCACGTAGAAAAATCCGTTTCGGTTGGCGAGCATCAGCAGCTTCGCGGGAGCGCCATTCCAGTCCGCGTCAACCAGCACAGGTACCTGCGTGGAGTCCCAGTCGTATCGATCGTTGGGGGTGAACTGGAAATGCCAGCGCAGCCTGCCGGTGTCGGCATCGAGCGCAACCACCGAGTCGGTAAACAGGTTGTCGCCCGGACGCTGTCCGGCATTGAAATCAGGTCCGGGATTACCGATGCCCCAGTAGGTCAGGTTCAGCGCGGGATCGTAGGTGCCGGTCACCCAGAGTGAGCCACCGCCGTTCCTCCACGCATCGCCGCTCCACGTGTCCGAGCCGGGTTCGCCGGGCGCCGGAATGGTATTGAAACGCCAGGCCTCCTTGCCGGTTGCGGCATCGAATGCCGCGATGAACCCGCGGATCCCGTACTCACCGCCGCCGACGCCGACGATGACCTTGTCCTTGACGGCGAGCGGCGCGAGGGTGATCGAATAGCCGTGCGCGAATTCGGCGACCGCGACATTCCACAGGACTCGCCCGCTCCTGGCGTCGAGCGCGATGACGTGTGCGTCGAGCGTGCCCATGAACAGCGTGTCACCGAGTATGGCAAGGCCGCGATTGTTGGCGCCGCAACAGGCCTTGAACTCCGGCGATCCGGTGTACTTGTAGATCCAGAAGATACGCCCCGTGCGGGCATCGAGCGCGATCACGTCGTTGGGCCGCTGGGTCAGGTACATGATGCCGTCGACGACGAGCGGCGATGACTCCCACGGGCCGGCGACCTGGTTCTGGAGGAGCCATTTCATTTCCAGGTTCTTCACGTTCGCGCGATCGATTTGCGTCAGCGTGCTGTATCGCTGTCCCGAATATGTCCCTGAGTAGGTCAGCCAGTTCTTCGGTTGGCCGGCCGCCCGAACCAGCGTGTCGGAGGTGACCTGGCCGATCAAGATGAGCCAGGTGAGGAGGTACGCGGTCACGGTCGTGTTCCCTTCAAGGAAGCGATGTACGCGACCAGGTCGATCAGCTCGTCGGGTTTGAGCGTGTCCTTGAACGACGGCATCGGCGACGTCGTCGCCACCGACCACTGTGTGAGCTCCGCTTTCACCAGCGACACGAGCCGGCCTTCCCCGGTCAGGATTTGCACGGTGTAGGTATCCTCGTTCAGTCGCCTGCCCGTAATCACGCTGCCGTCGCGCTTCACGGCGCGGACCGGACGATTGATCGGTTGCATCGATCCCGTTGGGTCGATCAGGGATCGCTGAATCGCCGCCGCCGGGCGTGTCCGGCCGATGTCGGTGAGATCAGGACCGACGTCGCGACCTGACGCGTTGACGCGGTGACAGCTGAGACATTGACCCGCGCCTTCGAAAATGATCTTGCCCTTTGCCGCGTCTCCGGCGGGGACCGTCGTCGTGCTCGCCTCGAAGCCGCTGCGGATGAACGCGACGAGCATGCGGGCATCGGTCGCGTCGAGCCGGAACGCCGGCATTCCGGTTCCGGGGATGCCCGTGGCGAGCAGCGTCGCCAGCGCCGAATCGGTCGATGCGCGTGGCAGGGGGCCCTGGCGCAGATCGATGCCTCCGATGCCGGCACCGGTCGGTCCGTGGCAGCCGATGCACAGGGCGGCATAGACACGGGCCCCGCCAGCGATGTCAGCCGGCGGGTATTGGCCGGAGTGATCTTGAGCTGAGAGCGGCATCGCGGCTACCGCGAGGATCGCGGGAATCGCGACGCGGAGGGAGCGGAAGACACGGAACAAGATCCACACGGAGACACGAAGGCACGGAGCAACTGGCGAATTGGCGAAAGAGTGGATTGGTGAATTTGCGCAGTCAAAGCGCGGCGGTAGCCGCGCGGTGCCAATTCGCCGACTCACCAATTCACCAATTCGCCAATTCAGCCGTTTGGTTCAGAGCGTCGCCACGACCACGTCGTAGATCTGCTGCGTGCCCTCGTGGCCGTTGCTTGCCTCGATGGTGTAGAGGCCTTTGTATCCGAGATCGTTTTCCAGGTACTTGATCGCGGTCGCGAGATCCCATCGTGGATTGACGCGGGTGTGCATGCTGCCGGCGTTGTACGGAAACAGCATCTTGAGACACTGATGCAGTTCTTCCTGATTCGCGGCGCCCGCGCCGCCAACGTCGACGTTGGCGTGAGCGCCGGTGGCCTTGAGTATCTCCGCCATCAGTGCCCACACCTCAGGTTGCGGCATCGCTGGTGTAGCGGGCGGAGCAGGTGTCGACGGCGCGGATACGGCCGCCGCGGGCGCAGCTGCTCCTGCCGCAGCCTGGCCGCCACCGGGGGCTCCTGCCGTTCCCGCCCCGCCGCCGCGCCTCCCGCCTCCGCCGCCAGCGCCGCGGGTTTCCATCGAGACAATGATGCCCTTCGACTTGCCGTAATCGGCCATCGCCTTCAGCGCCGGAATGCCATAGACCTTGTTTTCGTGGTTCGGCATCACGTTGGCCGTCCCGCCCTGCGCTCCCTGGTTGATCATCACGCGCTGCGCGCCGAGCAGCACCGCATGATCCACCCACGCCTTGGTCAGGTCGATGGCCATCAGCCGATCGCGCACTCTCGGCGCCGACATGTTCAGCCCCGAAAACTCGAGGTTGATCTGGGTCATCCGCGACTTGCTCTTCTCGATGTGGCTGCGCAGTTCCTTCAAGTACGACGGTTCGGTCGACGGGATGTGGTAGTGCTGGAATTCGACCCTGTGAACGCCGTACTTGTCCGCGATCATCTGTGCGATGTCGAACAGGTCGAGCGTGCGGTTCGGATTGTCCTCGACGTCCGGCACTTTCAGCATGCTCTGAAAGTTCAGCGTCATGATCGCGATGCGATCGAGTGTCGACTGCTTGGCGCCCTGTGGCGCCTGCGCCCACAACGACCGGCTCGTCGCCGCGGCTGCGACCGATGCGGCGCTAATAAGGAATTCGCGACGTCTCATCTCTGGCTCCTCTGTAGCCTGCAGGTTGCCGCACGCTTTGTCGCTCGGCTGCGCGCTGCGCGCGCTTCACTCCGTCGCCTCGCCCGGTCCGCAGGCGCTCCCGCGAACCGCGAACTGCGAATCGCGAGCCGCGATTCTATTTCTTCTCTGGCAACGCGTACGCGATCGCGCCCGTCGGCGTGTTCGGATCCGTCGGCTCCTCAGCCGCCACCCCACGACCGCGGCCACCGCGGCCGCCGCCGCCTTCATTCGACATGATCACGAAGTACTGACGGCCCTTGGCCTCGTAGCTGACAGGCACGCCGGCCGTCGTGCCGTTGAAGGTGCCGGTCCACAGCACTTCACCGGTGTCTTCGTCGTAGCCGCGCACCTTGCCGTCGTTGCCCGCGTGGAATACCAGTCCGCCTTTCGTCACGACGATCCCGTAACGCGCACCAACGCCGCCCGTATTCGGCGGACCGCCCGCACGCATGGTTGGAATGTGATCACCATTCGGCACCTGCCATTTGATCTCGCCGGTATTGAGATCGTACGCGGTGAGCGTCGTGTACGGTGGCTTGGTGAAACTTGCGAGCACGCCGTAATCCGTCATGTAGCGATTCGGCGGCACGTCCTTGACGTCTGGCGGGTAGAGCGCGTTGCCGGCATTTCCGCCCGAGCCTGGATAGAACGGTCCAAGCGGACGGGGCGGAAGCGGGGGCTGCGGTGCGCCGCCGCTCCCGACGACTGGTCCCGGCGGGAACGTCTCAGCGCCGCCGCCTCCTCGACCGATCCGTCCTCGTCCGGCCGACGGGCTGCTGTTGGCGAGGTACGCGATCACTTGATTGATTTCCCCCTCGGTGATGCCGTCGACAGGACGCATCTGTCCTTTACCGCCGGTCACGACGGCCTTGATCGCGTCTTCGCCCATGCGGTCGGTGACGCCGACAAGTGACGCGGCGCCAGGCAAGGCGCCCTTGAGGTCGGCACCGTGACAGGCTCGGCAGTACGTCTGGTAGCCTTGAAATCCCGCCTGCAGCGCCGCGCTGTTGCCACCGCCGCCGCGTCCTTCGGGCGGCATGCGTTTTGTGACGTCTTCGAGCTTGAGGATCGCCACCTGATTGACGCCGACCACGAACACCATGCCCTTCTGCGGATCGGCGGCCGTCGTTCCCCAGTTCGATCCACCCTGGTTGCCCGGCATTGAAATCGTGTCGGTAAATCCCGGTGGCGTGAACATGCCTTCGTTGCGCGCGTTCTTCACGCGCTCCTTCATCGCCTCGTACTGCTCCGGCGTCGCCAGCCATTGATTGACGTCATCGACCGAGAACGACTGTCGGACGAACGCCGGCGGTTTCGTTGGGAATGGCTGCGTCGGCCACGACTGTTCGCCGGGTACGTCGCTCTTGGGAACCGGGCGCTCTTCAATCGGCCAGATCGGTTTGCCGGTGACGCGATCGAGCACATAGAGGAATCCGGTCTTGCCGGCGTGAGCCACGACATCGACCTTCTTGCCGTTGTGACGGATGGTCACGAGCTGGGGCGCGGAGACGTTGTCGAGATCCCAGAGATCGTGATGCACCGTCTGGAAGTGCCACAGCCGTTTGCCGGTCTTCGCATCGAGCGCGAGGATGCAGTTGGCGAACAGATCCTGTCCCACTCGATCCGCACCGTAGAAGTCGTAGTTGGCCGATCCCAGCGGGATGTAGACGATGCCCCGCGCCTCGTCGACCGACATCGAGCCCCAGTTGTTGACGCCGCCGACGTACTTGTAGGCCTCCTTCGGCCACGTATCGTACCCAAACTCCCCAGGCAGCGGCACCGTATGGAACTGCCATTTCTTCTCGCCAGTGACGACGTCGTACGCGCGAATGTCTCCGGGCGGGTTCACGAACGCTTCACCGGGGGCGGAGCCCAGGATGAGGAGGTTTTTCCAGATCTTGCCGGGACTGTTCGACTGAATCCGGCCGGCGTAGCTTTCAGCGCGCGCCAGACCGTGGCGGAGATCGACGATTCCGTTTTCGCCGAAGGTCAGGATGCTTTTGCCGGTCTTTGCGTCGATCTCCTGAAGGAAGCTATTGATCGAAAACAGCAATCGGCGATCCTTGCCATCCTCGCTCTGCCAGAAGTTGACGCCACGGCTGGTGATGCCAGCCAGGCCCTCGTGAATCCACAGTTCCTTGCCGGTGTTTGCGTCGAGCGCAATGAGCGAGCTGTTGCGCCCGAGCACATACATCACATCGTCGACGACGATCGGGTTGAAGCCGGTCTGCGCATAGGGATAGAACCACGCCACTTCGAGCTGGTTGACGTTGCTCTTCTTGATTTGATCGGATCCGACGAAGTTCGAGCTGTCGGGTCCTGCCAGATTGTCCCACCACCACCGGTTACTGCGCGTGGCCGCCGTCACGCCAACGACGACGCTCGCGATGAGCGCCAGGGAAATCAGCGAAAACGCCAATCGCGACACCCGTGCGCTGTGCTCGTGACGACCCATCACCCGATCGTGTTGATACCGAGATGCCATGTGCTGCCTCAAGACAGATCACGAACCAATGACCGATGTTGTTTGTGTTGTGCGAATCAACCGTTGCGGGTGTTTCGCGGTGAGGTTTGGGGCGCATTAAAACATGGGAGGCGCGCCGAGGCAAGCGAACGGCCTCGTCGTCAGCTCTTTGGCGGGATCACCACCCATTGGCGGCTCCGGATGCTCACGCCCTTGCGATTGACCTTGACGCCGAGCTTGCGTGGCTGGCCATCGCGATCGGCTGGCGCCGGTTCGACCCCGAGCAAATAGTACGCGGACGTCTCACGCAGGATTCGGTCGAAGGCGAAATCGGCCGTCCCCACAGGGACGTAGATGAGCCGGCCTCCGGCCGACTGGGAGAAGTCGCTCAACCAGTTGCCGTAGAGCGTCCGGTCGCGAGCCATCTCGGAACTGCCGGGCGCCTTTCTCGATGCCGGCCCGACGCCGAGCGTCGTGTCGATGTGGACCGTGTAGACGGTTGCGTTTGCGCGAGCCGCAGATTGACCCATCAGGCGAGCAACGTCGCCGACGTCGGGCCGCCCGTCCGATCGATCGCTCACGAGCAAGCCGGCGCTCACCAGGACAACGGACTTGCGGCCGGGAATCTTCTCCAGGGCGCGAAGCAGCGCTTCCAGGCCGGCCAGGCTCGTCTGGACCTGTCGCTCGAGCTGCGTGGCGAGCTGGATGCCCTCGGCGTAGATCTTGGCGGGGCAGTCGAGATCCTCCGGGCACTCGCGCGCCTGGATTTTCAGCACCGGATCCAACTCCATCTGTGTGCCGCCGTCGGCTGTCGGGTTGGTCACGTTTCTGGCCGCCGTGAGGAACGAATTCGGATTCGACGTCTGCGCGGTGATGTCGACGATTTCCCAGGGCCGCAGGTTGTAGTGCGTCCGAAGCGGATCCTTCTGGCCGACGACCCGGCCGAGCGTGATCGTGAGCGGCGCTCGCTGGGTGGTGGGCGCGATGCTCGTCCCGGCAGGATAGACGAACAGTCCGACGCGATCGGTCGGGTCAAGATGCTGGACGAACGCCTGCGCACCCTGTACTGGCGCGCGCTCGGCCCCGACCTCGAAGCTGCCGCTGTCGATGGCGAGGACGAACGTCCGTCCTCTGCCCTCCGGCGGTGCGGGGTCCGCCGGATCATTGGTGTCCGGCTGCTGCGCGACGAACTGCGCCGACACAACCTTTCGACGCTGTCCGTTGATCGTGACGCTGAACGCCTCCGGCCCGATCCGGCCGATCGGGTAGCCCTGGCCGTCGACGACCTGAACGTCGACGGCGATGACGTCGACCTTGCTGCGGAAGACCGTCTGCTGCGCCGAGACAGCACCGACGCAGAGCGCCGCAACGGCCGCGGCTAGCGGCACTGACGGCGCTACGACCAATCGTCGCTGTCGTGTGTTCACATGATCCCGTCAACGAAGCGTCGAGCGAACCAAAGAGGGCCCAAAAAGGTGGCTGGCACCTTTTCCACGAAAGTGCCAGGCACCTTAAGGAAATACCGCATGAAAGGCTGTCCGAAAACGCGGCCATTATGCGCCAAAACGCCAAAAAGGTGGCTGGCACCTTTTCCGGAAAGGTGCCAGCCACCTTTTTGGCGATCGGATCGCGGATCCATCGGTGAATTGTTGGATTTGCGAATTGGTGAATTTGGCGCGGAGAGCCGCGAGGCCCCTCCCTGCGCTCAATTCATGCCGACCAAAATTCACCAATCCACCAATCCACCAATTCATCAATTCACCAATTCATGTATAACTGGCGGCTCAGTGTGGCAGCACAACTATGAACCGGTCAGCGGTAGTCTTGCGCTCTCGGCGCTGGTGGCAGCGGTTCCGGTTTTCGTGCTGTTTACCATGCTGGGCCTCCTCCGGAAGCCCACCTGGATGGCGGCCTCGAGCGCGCTGACGTCAGCGTTCATCGTCGCGCTCGCCGCATATGGCATGCCCGTGAAGCTTGCGGTCATGTCGACGATCTTCGGCGCCGCGTTCGGGATCTTTCCCATCACCTGGATCTGCTTCGGCTCGATCCTCTTGTACCGGCTCGCCGTCGATACCGGAAAGTTCGAGATCATCAAAGATTCCGTCGGTGGCTTGACCAACGATCGACGGCTCCAGGCGATGTTCGTCGCCTTTTCATTCGGCGCCTTCATCGAGGGGGCCGCTGGTTTCGGCGCGCCGGTCGCCGTCTCGGGGGCGATGCTCGCAGGCCTCGGATTCTCGCCGTTCTACGCCGCCGGCATCTGCCTGCTTGGCAACACGACGCCCGTCGCCTTCGGATCGCTGGGGATACCGGTGACGACATTGGCCAATATCACGGGATTGCCGCTGCTTTCGCTGAGCGCGATGATCGGCCGGCTCTGCGCGATGGTGTCCCTCTTCATCCCCGGTTATCTCATCGTCGTGATGAGTGGTCCGAAGCGCGCGCTCGAGGTCCTGCCCGCGATCATTGCCTGCGGCGCCTCGTTTGCCGGGGTCCAGTTCTACGTCTCCAACTACTGGGGGCCCGAACTGACGGACATCGCCAGCTCCCTCACCTGCATCGGTGTGATGGTGCTCGTCCTGAAGTTCTGGCAGCCCGCGCATATCGTCCGTCTCGAAGGTGATACGCCGGTCACCGCTGCGCCACGCCGGCATTCGACGAGCGAACTGCTCGCGGCGTGGTTGCCGTACATGATGCTGGTCCTGTGCGTGCTCGTGTTTGGCGCCCCAACGATCAAGGCGATGATGAACCGATGGACCGACAGCTTGTGGCCCGCGTTTCTTCCGAAGAGCACCACGATTCTGAATGGTCTGCTCGTGCCGGGGCTTCACAATGCGATCACGCGCATTCCGCCCGTGACGGCCAGGCCGTCGCCGTACGCCGCTGTTTACGAACTGAACTGGCTCAGCGCAGCGGGCACCGCCTGCCTTGCCGCGGCTATCTTGACAGCACTGATTCTCCGGGTGTCGCCGCGGCAGTTTGGCAGGACCTACAAGGCGACCTTCCAGCAATTGGCGCTGCCGATGGTCACGATCTCCTGCATGCTGGGGCTGGCGTATCTGATGAACTATTCGGGGATGACCTCAACGTTGGGGCTGGCACTGGCGGCGACCGGTAGGGCCTTCCCGTTCTTCAGCGCGACGCTCGGCTGGCTCGGGGTGTTCTTGACCGGCAGCGACACATCGGCGAACGCTCTCTTCGGGAACCTTCAAGTGGTCACGGCCAACGCGCTCGGCATCAATCCGGTGCTGACCGCGTCGGTCAACTCGGCCGCTGGCGTCGTCGGCAAGATGATTTCGCTCCAGAGCATCGCGGTGGCCGTGGCGGCAACCGGGATGACGGCGGATGATGAAAGCAAACTGTTCCGCTTCACCATCAAGCACAGTATTCTGCTGATGGTGGTGATGGGGTTGATCGCGATGGCTTACGCATACGTCATCCCCGATTTCATTCCCGCTCACCCGTAGCGTCGCAGTCGGAGGAATCGAAATGGCGACTACCACGACACAGACGAAAGCGAGCACTGACTGGTACACCATCACCAACGTGGACCAGGTGCCATCGCCGGCCCTGCTCGTCTATCCCGATCGCGTCGAGGAAAACATCCGCCGGATGATCGAGATCGCCGGTGGCGTCGAGCGGCTGCGGCCGCACATCAAGACGAACAAGCTGGCCGAAGTCGTCCGGATGCAGATCGACCAGGGAATCACCAGGTTCAAGTGCGCCACGATCGCGGAAGCAGAGGTGGCGGCGCTGTGTGCGGCGCCGGATGTTCTCCTCGCATATCAGCCGGTGGGACCGAACGTGCAGCGACTCGTTCACCTGGTGAAGAAATTTCCCGGAACGAGATTCTCCGCGCTCGTGGACGATGAGGGGGCGATGCTTGAGCTGTCCAAGGCTGCGTCTGCAGCCGGAGTCACGCTTGATCTCTACCTCGATCTTGATTGCGGCATGCACCGGACCGGCGTCGGACCTGGCCCGAAAGCCGTCGAGCTGTATCGCCGGTTATCACAATCCCCCGGTCTGCACGCCGCGGGCCTGCACGTGTATGACGGGCATATTCGTGACTCCGACATCGCCGCGCGTACCGTGTCATGCGATGCGGCCTTTGCCCAGCTGACCGCATTGCGAGATCAACTGGTGAGCGCCGGCCTGGCCGTTCCGGACATCGTCGCCGGCGGAACGCCGACGTTCCCGATTCATGCACGGCGGGCGGGTGTGCAGTGCAGTCCCGGCACGAGCGTCTTCTGGGATCTGGGATACGAGACGCTGCTGCCGGATCTCGATTTCATTCCGGCGGTGCTGGTCCTGACGCGGGTTATCAGCAAACCCTCGTCAAAGATTCTCTGTCTCGATCTCGGCCACAAGGCGATCGCGTCCGAAAGTCCGCATCCGCGTGTGGAACTGATTGGATTGGCCGACGCTCGCGCGATCGGCCACAGCGAGGAGCATCTCACGATCGAGACGGACCGGGCCGACGAGTTCCCGGTCGGCACACCGCTCTACGGCATCCCCTGGCACATCTGCCCGACCGTCGCCCTGCACCAGGAAGCGGTCGTGATCAGAAACGGGCGCGCAGAAGAAAAATGGCAAGTTGTGGCCAGGGCACGCTCGATCACCGTGTAAGGGGAAAGTTAAAAGTAAAAAGTTAAAAGTAAAAAGTTGCAGGCCGAAAGTGACCCTCGGCCTTCCACGGTACTTTTAACTTTTGCCTTCTAACTTTTAACTTTGTTTGTTACACCGTCAGTGTCTTCAGGAAAGCGACGCTCTTCACCGTTAAATCCCAACTCTGCTCGACGAAGTAGTTCTGAACCCCACCGATCTTCGCGGCGGTGAAAACTTTTTGCCAATCGACCGTGTCCTCGCCGACCGCGAGGCCGCCTCCGCCGCCCTGACCGCCGGCACCGCCGCGGCCGCCTCTCCCTTGTCCGCCGGCCGCTGCTGCTGCTGCTTCCTCCGGCGTCGGCTTGACCGTCAGCGTGCCCGCGCGTGAGGGCTGCATGCCCTGCTTGGTGTCGACGCCCTGCAGGTGCGCCGAGATGAACCGGCCAGGATGATTCGTGAAATACATGATGGGATCGCCGACGGTCCGCATCGATGACATCTGGAACTGCATCTTCACGAGGTCGGGATCGAGATACTCGAGCAGGACGGGATAGGTCAGCCTGCCGTCCTCCAGCTTTGAGTTACAGAAGCCCTCGTTGTGCAGGGACTGCTGCAGGCCGGCTTTCTTCGCGACGGCGGCGATCTTGTTGTACTCGTCCGCCGCCCGTTTGACCTCTTCCATCGAGGTCATTCCATTGGTCACCTTGCCGCCAAGATCGGCGGTGCTCATCTGCGTCATGCCGATGTCGTGCGCCCATTCGATCTGCTTCGCCTGGTCGTTCCTGAGCGCGTTCATTTGAAAATGCGCGCTGATGCACTTCATGCCGGCGTCATCCAGGATCTTCCTGGTCTGTTTCCCGTCGGCCAGCACCGCATATTCGCGGTAGGTCGGATTGCACAGCTCGATGACCTCGATGCCGATCGCCTTCATGTCCTTCAACAACCCGGCCAGGTCGCCGGACTGGATTCGAGCCCGATGCGGATAGGTCTGACTCCCGATCGGAAGCCCGAGCGGATTGGCGCGAAGCTTCACGCCGCTTGCAGCAAGGAAGCCGGCCACCGCGCCACCCGCTGTCGTCTTCTGAAAAAACTCTCGTCTCGTGATTACTCTCATGGCCGGTCTCCAGGCTGTCAGACCTTCAGCGTCTTGAGGAACGCGACGCTTTCCTTGGTCAGCTCCATCGACTGTTCGACGAAGTAGTTTTTCACACCGCCAATCTTCGCCGCCTGGAAGGTTTTCTTCCAGTCGATTGTTCCCTGGCCGACGGGCTTTTGCGGACGGCCGCCGCGACCTCCACGTCCTCGTCCGGCCGGCGCGTTCGGATCGGGTGGGGGCGGGGGAGGCACCGGCGCGTTCATGTCGATGTCCTGGACATGCATCGAGATGAACCGGCCGGGATACTTCGTGAAGTAGTCGGCGCCGACGAGGCCCGACGTGATCGTGGACATCTGGAACTGGAACTTCACCAGCTTCGGATCGAGCAGTTTGAACAGGACGTCATAGACCCGCTCGCCGTCGACCGTCGCCAGCTCGAACCCTTCGTTGTGCAAGCCTTGCTGGATCCCGTTCTTGGCCGCCAGTTCACCGATCTTGTTGTATTCGTCGGCCGCCTTCTTGACGGCATCCATTGTCGTGGTGCCGTCCTTGACCGGGCCGCCGAGACTGGCGGTGATCATCTGTTTCATCCCGATCTCTTTGGCCCAGTCGATGCTCTTCTGCTGGCCCTCGCGAAGCTCCTTCATGCTGAAGTGCGCGCTCTCGCACTTCAGCCCGTGGTCTGAAATGATCTTCTTGGTTTCCTTCGCGTCGGCCAGCTTGGCGAACTCGTTGTAACCGAGCGGCGAGCAGAGCTCGAGCCGCTCGACGCCGATGTCTTTCAGCTGCTTGCAGAGATCCGCGAACTTGCCGTCGGCGATCAACGCGCGATGCGGGTAGGTCTGGCTGCCAATCGGATAACCGAGCGGATTCGCTTCGAGGTTGGCCGCGGTCGCCGCCAGGATTCCGATCGCCGCTGCGTCTGCTCCCGCTTTCCTGAAAAACTCTCGTCTTGAAATGTCAGTCATCAGTGATTCCTCACGTCCAATAATTGGTTGCTGCCTACAGTTCTCGTGCGCGAATGTTCTTGTACTTGACCGTGCCCGCGAAGCCGCCCGATTCTCCAGCCGGCGGCCATTGAAACGTAATCGGCGCCGCTTCCTTCCAGTTCGCTTCCGCCGGATCGGTCGGGTTGTCGGTGACATCGCAGATCTGCTTGTCGTTCAGCCAGACCTGGAGATGCGGGCCCTTGAAGCTGATGCGCACGTGGTTCCAGTCGCCCTTCTTGCGGATCATCGGAAACTTGTCGCAGTCCTCCAGGTATCCGGGCGTGCTGCCGCAGTCACCCGACGACAGCCAGTCGACGTTGCCTCGAATGGCTTGCGGCTCGGTTCGGTGGACGACAATGCCGATGTATTCGCCGGCTTCACGGCGTCCGAGATTGAGCTGATAGCCGTTCCGCAGCGAGACGCCGCTGTTGAACGTGCAGGTCTTGTCCTCACTGAGATTCGCCTGCTTGTCGTCGAGCTTCGGCGTGCACTTCGTGCCCGCTTCCGCGAGCATGAAGTCGAACTCGAGCTCGACGTCCTTATACGAATCGGCCGTCGCCAGGCTGGCCTGCCGCTGACCCTCGGCAGGGGGGGCGCTCGTGATCACCCCGTTCTCGACTTTCCATCCCCGGTCCTCGAGTTTCGTGGACGGAGGAGCAGGCGGGGTGGCCGGTGCCTGGCCGGCAGGGGCGCCACCACGGCGGCCGCCTCCCCCGATGGCCTGCCACCCGGTCAGGTCCTTTCCGTTGAACAGTTGTTTCCATTGGCCCGGCGATTGCGCGCGAATCGATGCGCCGCCGAACGACGTTCCCACAACAAGGATGAGGACGGCCGTGCAGATCGCTGCCGAGGCGCGACTGAAGAGGGATGTCATGCGTGAAAGCCTCCCGGTTGGAGCATAAGCATCTTCGAACAGAGACTTGTTGGCAAGTGGGAGAGGAGGAAGTTAACCTCGTTCCTTCGTTGTGAACTTCGATTCCTTCGCCCGCTCCTGGACACGCGTCAACTCATAATCTACAATGTAGGCAAATTCCGATGGCTGACACGCTGGGCTCGTTCGAACAGGCGGTGCTGCTGGCGATTCTTCGGCTCGGCGACGATGCCTACGGGCGTGCCGTGCTGAGCGAAGTGCAGGTGCGGCTGGGGCGCGCCGTTGCGGCTGGAGCCGTTCACGCGACGCTCGAGCGTCTCGAGCGTAAGGGACTGGTGGCGTCGCGGCTTGGAACCGGCACCCCGATCCGTGGCGGGCGTCCTCGACGCTTTTACCGAATGAAATCAGGCGGTGTGCGTGCGCTCAACGAAGCGCGTGCGGCCGTCGATACGCTTTGGCGCGGGTTGGAGTTTCCATTGAAAGGCCATGTATGACAACCGATGCCACCCCGCCCGAATGGGCCGAGGGGATTCTGCGCGCCGTGCTGACGTCGACCGACTTCGCGACGGTGTCCGGGGATCTCCTGGAGGAGTACAGAGAAACGGTCTACCCGGCTCGAGGTCAGCACGGAGCGGACCTTTGGTACATCGTCCAGATAGTCGGGTTCGCGATGCGAAGCGTCGCGGTGTGGGGCGCTCTGTTAGGCCTCGCCGTTGTCGCCAGGACCGCGTTCGATTGGTTCGTGCCGACCGCCGACTTTTCTGTCCGTTCGGCGATTTCGACGTACGTCGGCCTCGGCCTCCTGTTGACCACTGGATTCTGGTCGGCATATCGATCCGGCTCAATGCGGTCAGGTGCCTTGTCGGCAGTGCTCGCGGCCGCGATCGGCGCGCTCATCAGTGTCATCGCTGCAGCTGGGATGCTCGCTATCTTTCACGATCCACAAACGATGAAGGCTATTGCAGGAAGCGGAGGCCTGTCGGAAGTCTTCACGCTGCCCATCACCCTGGTCGTGGATGGTCTGATTCTGGGAACGATCGGCGGCGCGCTCGGTGCGGCGGCGAACGACAGGCTGCGACTCGACGCCTAACTTCGCGCTTCGCGGTACTTCCGCCGTCACGCTTTGCGCTTCGGCCGGACAGGCTGCGATTCAAGCATTCAAGGATCAGCGATTCAAGATTAGCGATTCAGGATCAGTGGTTAGCGATGAGCGATTCCAAGGTAGGATACCGCGCGATCTTCTCTGAAGGCGGTGTCCATGACCCGACTCGTGCGGTTCGGCCTCATCCTTTCCATTGCCATCGCCGTCGGCGTGGCGGTTCGCGGCCAGCAACCCCCGGAAAAAAGTCTCGCCGCGATCAAGACGGCGCCAGGGCTCGAGGTCAAGCTCTGGGCCGCGGAGCCGATGCTATCGAATCCGACCGACATCACGGTTGACGAACGCGGCCGCGTGTGGGTGCTCGAAGGCGTCAACTATCGCCGTACCCAGCGCAACCTGCCCGACCCGCGTCCCGCCGGCGATCGCATCGTCATCCTCGAAGACACCGATCAAGACGGCCGCGCCGATCGCGTCAAAGTCTTCGATCAGAACACGCAGATCCGCGTGCCGCTCGGCATCGCGGTGCTTGGCGACAAGGTGTACGTTTCGCAGGCGCCCGACATCATCGTCTACACGAAGGATGCCGACGACAAGATCATCAAGAAGGAAGTCCTGCTCACCGGCTTCGGCGGTATCGATCACGATCACGGCGTGCACGCGGTCGTCTTCGGTCCGGACGGCAAGTACTACTTCAACCAGGGCAACACCGGCCTCGACGTGACCGACAAATCCGGCACGCGCGTGTTCACGCAGGGAACCGGCGCGAATACCAGGCCCGGGAATGGCTACTACGAAGGCGTCGTGCTCAGGATGAACGGCGACGGCACCGGCCTGGAGGTGATCGGGCAGAACTTCCGCAATCCATACGAGGTCGCCGTCGATTCATTCGGCAACGTCTTCCAGACGGATAACGACGATGACGGGAATGCGTGGACCAGGCTGCTTTACAACATGGAGGGTGGCAACTACGGATTCCGCGGGCCGATGAACCGTTCGTGGCTCGAGGATCGCGGTACGCATTGGCACCTCGAATTGCCCGGCATCGCGCCCGTGGTCGAGCGCCTCGGCCCCGGCTCTCCATGCGGCCTGCTGGTCTACGAAGGCACGCTGCTGCCGGCCGCATATCGCGGGCAGCTGTTGCACGCGGACGCCGGCAAACGCCTGGTGGCGATGTATCCGCTGACCGTTTCCGGCGCAGGGTTTACCGGCCGGCTTCAGGAAGTCGTCAATGGCGGCGACGATACGTGGTCGAGACCGACTGACGTGGCGGCCGCGCCCGATGGCGCTGTGTTCCTTTCTGATTGGTACGACCCCGGCGTCGGTGGTCATCAGATGGGTGACTCGGACGGCCGCGGTCGCATTTATCGGCTCGCACCGGTGGGGAACAAGCCTTCGGTTCCGAAACTGGATGTTACGTCGCCGGGAGGGCTGACGGCTGCACTTGCCTCACCGAACCAGTCGACGCAATTCGTCGCGCGGACCGCGCTGATTGCTCAGGGAGCATCGGCAGCCGCGGCCCTGCAGCGGATGTGGCACCAGAACGATCCGTACCTCAGAGCGCGCTCGCTGTGGATCCTCGGCACTCTCGGCACCGCGGGAGCCGCTGCTATCCAGGAAGCGTTGCACGATCGCGATCCGCGATTCCGCGTTCTCGGATTGCGGGTCGCCAGACAGAACGGCGCGGACATGCTCGAGCTGACGAAGCCTGTCCTGCATGACGAGTCACCGCAGGTCCGTCGTGAAATTGCGCTGATGCTCCGGGACGCGAATCCGGCGCTGATGTTGCCGCCCTACCTGTACAAAGACCAGAGTCAGCCTTCTACCGAGTGGCTTGACGCGATGACGCAACTCGCCGCGCAGTTCGATGGCAAGGATCGCTGGTACCTCGAAGCGATGGGGATCGCTGCGCGCGGGCGTGAGGATGCGCTCTACGCGAAGCTGAAGTCAGAGCGCACGCTGTCGAGCGTCGCGTTCAGCCAGATTGTGTGGGAGCTTCGTCCCAAGTCGGCGCTGCCGGATCTGGTCGCCACCCTGAACAACGCCTCGGCATCGCTGCCCGAGCGCACGACTGCGCTCGAGTCGCTTGGCGCCATGCAGTGGCCTGAAGCGGCGCGCGCGCTCGAGTCATTCATTGTGTCTGCCGGCGCACCTCCGCAACTGAGCGACCGGGCCTTCGGTCTCTACAGCCATCAGTTGTTCAGCATGTGGACCGAGGCGCGCACGAGTCAGGGACTGCCGGCCGTCATGCGAAAGGCGTTCGCGACGCCATCGACCCAGTCAGAGGCGGCGGCAGTCGCCGAAGCATTGGAGGATCCCGCCTACATTCCTGATCTTCTAAACCTTGCAAAATCGGAGTCTGCGACACCGGAATCGCGTGCCGCTGCCATGGACGCCGTCGGCACGAAACGCGATGCCAAGTACGTAGCCGACCTCCAGTCGATCGCGCAGCAGGGGCCGGCGCGCGTCCGCGTGTCGGCGATCCGTGCGCTGACCACCGCCGGCCAATCGGGCCTGGAATCGTGGGCCCAGGGAATCCTGATGAGTAACGCGCCGAACGAGGTCCGTGCCGAAGCGTTGCGGCTGCTTGGCAGCACTCTACCAGGGCTGACCGCGATCCTCGATCTTGCCGAGCAGGGCAAGATCCCGGTGGAGTTCCAGACCCTCGCGCGCAATCTCACCAACTACGCGACGCCGCCCGGCGCTCCGCGCCCGCGGACTGCAGGACAGTCACCGGTGGCGATGCGGGTCTCGCGCAGTGCAGCGCCGGCCGATCCGGCGTACGTCGCGATCCGAGCCCGCGCCGCGAAGGTCCTGCCGATACCCGCCGCGCGCAAGCTGCCGACCGCGTTCGAGCTCGAGCAGAACTACGCCGGGCACGCGGCAGACGGTCGCAAGATCTTCGAGGCCGACGGAGGGTGCGCCGCGTGCCACAGCCTTGGCGGCAAGAAGAAGCTCGGTCCGGATTTGTCAGCGATTGGCGCGAAGTACGGCCGGCAGGCGATGCTCGACAACATCACGAACCCGAGCGATGCCATCGGTCCCGAGTACGTGCCGACGACGTTTACGATGAAGAGCGGCGAGAAGCTGAGCGGGTTGATCTCGGACGAGACACCGGATCATATTGTCATCCAGACGGGACCGGACGCTGCACAGCGAGTGAAGCCGTCTGACGTCGCCTCGCGCGATGAAGTGCGGGTGTCGCTCATGCCCGAGGGATTGCTGAGCAATCTCTCACAACAGCAGCTCGCGGACCTCCTGGAGTTTCTCTCGACGCTGAAGTAGTCGCACGGTCCAGGTTCTGCTGGGTTCAACAAGGTTCTACCGGGTTCTACGAGGTTCGTTCGGGTTCTGCGAGGTTCCGTAGGTGGGTAGAACCTTAGAGGATTGGGAGTTCGTCCATGAGAAAAACTCTGTATCCGGGAATCTGCGTCGCCGTTCTGCTGGCTTCGTCCATCGCGGGTATGGGCGCGCGGCAGGCCGGCGGCAACACCGTGGCGATCGATGCCGACGACATCGGCGGCGTGGTGACGAGCAGCAAGGGACCGGAAGCCGGCGTCTGGGTGATTGCCGAAACCAAGGAACTACCGACGGGTTTCACCCGTGTCGTCGTCACCGACGATCGTGGGCGTTACGTCGTCCCGGACCTGCCCAAGGCCAGCTATCAGGTGTTCGTCCGGGGCTACGGTCTCGTTGACTCGCCGAAGGTCACGGCCGCGCCGGGGAAACAACTGAACCTGAAGGCGGTCATCGCGCCAAATCCGCGCGCTGCCGCCGAGTACTACCCGGCGAACTACTGGCTGTCGCTGCTCAAGGTGCCAGAGAAGAGCGAGTTCCCACTCGAGGAGCAGGGAGCCACTGCGGGACGCAGTCAGGGCGAATTCCTGAAGGCGCTGAAGACCGATGGCTGCATGTCGTGCCACCAGCTCGGCAACAAGGCGACGCGTGAAATCCCGGCCGCACTCGGCAAGTTCGATTCGGGGGTGTCGGCGTGGGCGCGCCGCATCGCGTCCGGACATGACGGCTCGCAGATGGACCAGCAGATGGGCCAGCTCGGACGTCAGCGCGCGCTGAAGATGTTCGCTGACTGGACGGATCGGATCGCGGCGGGCGACTATCCGAAGGAAGCGCCGCCGCGACCCGAAGGCCCGGAGCGGAACGTCGTCATCACGCAATGGGACTGGGCGGATCCTCGCGAGTATTTCCACGACGTGATCGCCAGTGACAAACGTAATCCGCTCGTCATGCCGTATGGCCCGGTCTACGGACTCCACGAAAACTCCTCCGACAACCTGACGATTCTCGACCCGGTGAAGAACTCGTGGACCCAGGTCACCATTCCGTCGAATCCGAAAGCGACCTTGAATCCGGGACCTGGACCGATGTCGAAACCGTCGCCGTACTGGGGCGAGGAGATTATCTGGAACCAGGTCACGAGCGGGCACAGCAACGAGATCGATCAGAAAGGCCGCGTGTGGAATACGACGCGCACTCGCACGGCTGCGGAGCTTCCGGATTACTGCAAAGCGGGGTCGGACAATCCGTCCGCCAAGGCGTATCCGATTGGCGGCGGCGGGCGCGGGGGCGGCGGCAGGCAGTACACCGTCTACGATCCCAAGACCAAGAAGATCGAAATCGTCGATACCTGTTTCAGCACGTTCCATCTGAACTTCGACAACGATCCTGACAACACAATCTGGAGCGGCGGCGGCGGCCTCGTCGGCTGGGTCAACACGAAGGTGCTCGACGAAACGCATGACGCGGGCAAGGCCCAGGGTTGGGTGCCGCTCATCGTCGACACGAACGGCAACGGCAAGCGCGACGCATATGTCGAACCGAACGAGCCCGTCGATCCAGCGAAAGACAAGCGCATTGGCTCGAGTTTCTATGGCGTGATGCCGAGCCCGGCGGACAATTCGGTGTGGGGATCCGTGCTTGGCTTCCCTGGTGCGCTCGTACGGATGGATCCGGGAGCGAATCCACCCGCAACTGCGATGGCGGAAATCTACACGGTGCCGTGGAATGAACCCAAGGCGTCGGGCCAGGGTTTCTCGCCGCGCGGCATGGATGTCGACAAGGACGGCGTCGCGTGGACGGTGCTTGGCAGCGGTCACCTTGCCAGCTTCGATCGCCGGAAGTGCAAGGGGCCGCTGAATGGTCCAACCGCCGCGGATGGAAAGCTCTGTCCGGAAGGTTGGACCCTTTACAAGGTGCCAGGGCCGAACTTCCCGGGTGACACCGACGCGGCGGCCACGGACTCGAACTATTACAACTGGTCGGACAAGTTCAACTCGCTCGGACTTGGCGAGAACGTGCAAATTGCGACGGGCAACGATTCCGGCGCGCTCCTCGCGCTCGTCAGCGGCAAGTGGGTCGTGTTGCGCGTCCCGTATCCGCTCGGCTTCTATGCAAAGTCGATCAACGGCCGCATCGACGATCCGAAAGCTGGATGGAAGGGCCGGGGACTGTGGACCGGATGGTCGAACCGCAATCCCTGGCACAACGAAGGCGGCAAGGGAAAATCCAGCATGGCGATCCATTTCCAGGTTCGTCCGGATCCGCTGGCCAAGTGAACGATCGGGGGGACGCGTGTCGGGCTCTCGTTATCCTGTGCGGGGTGGTGTGTCTTGCGGTGACGGTGCTGGCGCGGCAGGCAACGGGCACGGGCGATCCCGAAGCGGCGAAGATCAAGAATCCGGTCGCGTCGACGCCTGAGTCGATCGCCGCCGGCCAGAAGCAGTTTCAGACGCTTTGTGCCGGCTGTCACGGCAAGGACGCGAAAGGTGGCATTACGATCTCGGTGATCGAAGATCGAGGCGGCAATCAGCCACCTGATCTCACCGACGAGAAATGGGATCACGGATCGAGCGACGGCGAGATCTTCACCGTGATCAAAAAGGGCGTGACCCCCGACTTTTTCATGGCGCCCTGGGACGGCCGCATCAGCGACGCGGAGATCTGGAACATGGTCAACTACATCAAGTCTCTGGCGCAGAAAAAATGAACAAGCCTGCCGTCTTTGTGGCGCTCGTTCTGGGCGCGATTATCGGCGGCATGGCGGTCGAGTATTGGATGACGCGGAACGTTCCGGCACCAGCTGCGCAGCAAGCGGCGCCGACCGCGGCGACTGCCACCGACACCGCGTTTTTGAAGAGCGTCGTCCCGACACAATCCCACTCGATGATCGACGTCGCGTATCACTGGTCGAACCTGTGGTTCGCGGCGGAGAAGAACAATTGGCCGCTCGCGCGCTACTTCTTTGGTGAGGCGCGCCAGTCGATGAGATGGACGATCCTCCTGCGCCCGGTGCGGCAGCTTCCAGACGGCAAGGCGGTTGACGTCAAAGGCATCTTCACCGCCGTGGACATGAGCGCGTTTGCTGCCGTGCAGCTGGCGCTCGAAGACGAAGATCGCACCGCGTTCGTCACGTCGTACAAGAGCGCGCTCGACGCGTGCTATTCCTGTCATACCGCGTCCGGGCTTCCGTACCTGCACCCGGCGATTCCCACCACTCCGCCGTCGACCGTTCTCAGTTTCGATCCCGTGACCAAGTAGCGGCATGAGTGCGTTACGACAGGAGATCCTGAACCGGATGGCGTGCAGCGCAGACGCGATCGACCGTCGCGACTTTCTCCGGTTGTCAGCCGCGGCGGCGGTGCCGTTCGTGTCCCGGCTTTCCGGGCTTGCACCGCAAGGCAGGGATGCGACCGGGTCTCCGGTCGTGGTGGTCGGGGCGGGCCTCGCGGGACTCCGAGCGGCTGAAGTGCTTCACAAAGCCGGGACGCGCGTCGTCGTGCTCGAGGCGCGAACCCGTCCGGGCGGACGCGTGCACACGATTCGCGCGCCGTTTTCCGAAGGGCTCTATGCGGACGCGGGCGCCATCCGTATCCCACCGCAGCACGAAACCGTCATTCAGCTTGCGAAGGAACACAACCTGAATCTTGTGCCGTTCGAATCGCTCGGTGGCTCGGCGTTGATCACGATCCGCGGCGTCACAGCGCAGGTGCCCGATGAATTGAAAAAGGCGACGGCCGCGCTTGCTCTGAAGGCCGAGGAACAGGGACTCGGCCAGGGCGCGTTGCTGCAACGATACGTCGGCGATCTGCCGGCCAACCTCGCGGATCCAAATCCGCCGGCGGAGGCGTACGCGGAGTGGCGCAGCTACGATCAGGTCACGTGGCCGGCATGGCTTCGCTCGCGAGGCGCGTCAGACGACGCGATCGCGTTGATGACGCTCGGGGGGGATTCGCGGGAGCTGTCTGCGCTCTATGTGCTTCGTCAGTTTGCGCTGCTGCAGAAGGCTACCCAGTTCTACAAGATTCACGGCGGCATGGACCAGCTTCCACGGGCGATGGCGAGAGCGCTTGGCGCGGTTGTCCGCTACAACGCTGCGGTTGTGCGAATCGAGCAGGGCGAAGCAGGAGTGGAACTTGGTTACCTCGAGCGCAGCAGGAAAAAGACCGTTCGCGCCAGCCGGGTGATCCTGGCGATCCCGTTTTCAACCCTTCGTGAAATCGACGTTCGTCCTGGCTTCTCGAATGAGAAGGCCAAAGCGATTGCCGAGCTTCCGTACTTTCCGGCGACGCGACTTCTATTGCAGTGTCGGAGCAGTTTCTGGCAACCGATGGGTCTCAGCGGCACGGCCCGAGGCGATCAGCCCGCCGAGATGTGGGACTGCACCTACGATTTCGATGCGACGAGAGGAATCCTGGGCGCGACGGTTGGCGGGGAACTCGGTCAGAAGCTTGCGGGGATGACGCGCTCGCGCGCCATGCGTTTCGGCACGCAACTGGTGGCGCAGACGTTTCCCACGCTGACCGGACAGTTTGAACGAGGATCGGTGTACCGGTGGACGCTTGACGCGTGGGCGCGTGGTGCGTTTGCAGTATTCCATCCGGGCCAGATGTCGGCGATCATGCCGGACATCGCGCGCCCCGAGGGCCGGATTCATTTTGCCGGCGAACACACCTCGTCGTGGATGGGATGGATGCAGGGAGCGCTTGAAAGCGGGGAGCGGGCTGCACGCGAGGTGCTCGAGACGAAATGATCCAGATGCTGTTGGTTTTGCACGTGCTGATCGGCGCGGCGCTGCTCGGCGCGCTGACGCATCAATCGTTCAGCGTGGCCAGACAGCACACGGCGCCGGCACGTTCGTTCGTCGATCGCTTTCGCGGTGTCAATTCGCCCACGTTCACGAACGTGATCGTCTGGCTCTTTGCCGTCAACGTGCTGCTGGGCGGGTTGCTCTATCCCCGTTATCGCGTTGACGTGCGGCCGGCGCTCGAGGACCTGCAACTGCGCGCGGCCAATGGCGTCTTCGAGATGAAGGAGCACTTCGCGGCGGTCGCGCTCGGGTTGCTGCCTGCCTACTGGCTCGCCTGGCGTGCGCCACTCGCGCTGGAGCGAGCTGCCGCTCGCAAATATTTGACCTGGCTGCTCGCCTTCACAGCCTGGTGGAGTTTTGTCGTTGGCGAGCTGCTCAACAACATCAAGGGAATGTTTCCATGATGGCGCCCGCACGCTTCAACGTCTTTTCGATCGTGTACGGCCTCGCCTACATGGGGATGTTCTTCTGGAACGAGTTCTATCACACGGCGCTGTTTCGCTACTATCCCGTGCTCAGCACGTTTTCCCGGGAAGATCGCTCGCTCGAAAACGCCGGGCCGGCGATCCTGTGGTACAGCTGGCTGTTCGGTGCAGCCATCATCAGCGCCGTCGTCGCCGCCATCGTGCCACGCTCGGTGGCGGAGCGGCTCGGGCAGGCATGGATCTGGGGCGTGCCCGCCGCGTTGTTCGTCGTCATCTTTGTCTACGAGCGACGGTGGTTCTACTGAGTCGTGCGGGTTGGCTTCGGGTGGGCAGACTATGGCAGAATAGCCGTTCAGGAGGCCCAGATGAAGCTCGGTGCAGCCCCCTTGCGATTCCTCGCGATTGCCGTTTTTGCCGCCTTTGCCTCGGCCGCAGCTCTGGCCAACGGCGTCGAGTTCTTCAATGCTCAAACCGACGGCCCGCCCGTCCTGTATTACTTCGGACACGTCAAGGACACGAATGGGAACGTGATCGACAAGCTGATGATCACCGTCGCGGCGAAGAATATCGGAATGAACTTTCCGTTCCGCAACGACAGCCCGGGTCACTTCCGCAGCCCTGATGTCGGCCGCGCGATCCAGGGGCTCGGCAAGGCTGTCGATCCGTCTCAGATCGAAATCACCATCACGAAGGCGGGCTACAAGATGGTGTCGGCTCCGAAGGTGCCGAACAAGCTTGGTGCCGTTCAGCTCGATAACATCGTGATGGAGGCGGTTCCGGCAGGGAAGTAGCCCCGCCGTGGCCTTCAGGCTTCGGCGCGGCAGGTCATCTCAACGGCGGCGCGTACATCAGCCCGCCGTCTTTCGCGAGTCGATTCAGGCCGCGGTCCAGCTTGAGTGAGCTGCCGCGGCCGATGTTTTTGTCGAACATCTCTCCGTAGTTTCCTACCGCTTTGATCGCGTCGTATGCCCACGACTCGCTCAGTCCGAGAGCCTTTCCATTTCCAGGAACCACCCCGAGCAGACGCTGCACGTCCACGTTCTCGCTCTTGCGCATCGCGTCGAGGTTGGCCAACGTAACGCCGAGTTCCTCGGCGTTGATGAGCGCGGCGATCGTCCATCTCAGGATGACGAAGAATTGCGGATCGTCCTGGCGGACGAGCGGCGCGAGCGGCTCACGCGAGATCTGTTCGGGAAGGATTTCATACTCGGCCGGCCGCGGCAGCCGCGCCCGGATGGCTCCAAGCTCGGAGACATCCGCTGTGTAAGCCTGGCACCGGCCGGACGAGAGCGCCGTCGCGATCGCCCCAAAATCCATCGCCGACTCGAGGACGATCTTTTTCAGCGCCAGCTGGCGGGACTGGAAATGCGAGCCCACGGTGAATTCGAAGTTGGTGCCGCCGGCGACACAGAGCGGGATGTCAGCGAGCGCTTGTGAGGACTTCGCGTTCACGCGGCTGGTGACCAGGAAGCCCTGGCCGTCATAGAAGGTGATGGGGCCAAAAAGGATGGGCCGCGAGCCTTCGCGTTGCAACTCCCACGTGAGCCGACGCGAGACGACGTCGATCTGATCGTTTTTCAGGAAGTCGGCAACGTTGGAGATCTGGATGAACCTGGTCTTCTCTGCGGTTCCGAAGATTGCCGCGGCAACTGCCCGGCAGACGTCGACGTCAAACCCGCGGTAGCGTCCTTGCGGGTCGACTTCGGCAAATCCCGCCACCGCCGGTTCGACGCCGCAGATCAGGTAGCCCCGTTTTCGAATGAGATCGAGCCTGGGACCGGCAAGCGCGGCCGTGGACGTCAGGCAGAGGATCACAAGCGCGGTGCAGATTCGCATCGGTATGGCCGCCCGGATAATATTACCGGCGGCCCGGATCACGGATCACGACTCTGATCCTGCCAATGCTATGCTGCGCGGTACTGGAGAGGCTGTGAATTCCAAGATGTGGCGGTGGTTGCCCATTGCTCTGTTGATGGTCGCGGGATGCCGCGCGCACACCGATCGATCGTTGCCGATAGGCTCATCCGCCCCGGATTTTTCCCTTCCGGGCATCGACGGCAAGGTGCACTCGCTCGCCGACTATGCGTCGAGCCGGCTCCTCGCGGTCGTGTTCACGTGCAATCACTGCCCGGTTGCCCAGCGCTACGAGGCTCGCCTCAAGAAGATTGATGAGGATTACCGGAGCCAAGGCGTCACGCTGGTTGCCATCAATGCCGACAATCCCGACGCCATCCCGCTCAGCGAGCTGACCTATTCCGACGGCGGCGACTCGCTTGCTGACATGCGAGCACGCGCCTCCTATCGGCAGCTGCAGTATCCATATCTCTACGACGGCGACACCCAGGCGGTCTCGACGAAATTTGGCGTCGAGACGTTGCCGCAGATCTTCGTGTTCGACGAGCAGCGGAAGCTCAAATACAAAGGACGGATCGACGACAACGTCAACGAGTCGCAAGTGAAGACGCGTGACGCTCGCAACGCGATCGACGCGACGCTTGCCGGTTCCCGGGTCCCGGTCGAGCGCACGGCCGCCGTCGGCTGCAAGCGCGCGGTGCCGTCGAGCCCATCGCGCCGGCAGGAGGAAGCGGCAAAAATCGAGGCTGAACCCGTCGCGCTCAAGATGGCAGGCTCGGAGGAGCTGAAGAAGCTCCGCGCCAACCCCACGGGCAAGCTGCTGCTCGTGAATTTCTGGGCGACGTGGTGCGGCCCCTGCGTCACCGAGTTCCCGGAGCTTCAGACCACGTATCGCATGTACCGCAATCGGGGCTTCGACTTCGTGTCCGTGTCGTCCAACGATCCCGAAGAGAAGCCCCAGGTCATCGAGTTTTTGCAGAAATACCATTCGTCCAGTACCAACTACCAGTTCGCGACGTCTGACACGTTCGATCTGCAGGCGGATTTCGATCCGGCGATGCCCGCGGCGGTTCCGTTCACCGTTCTCATCGCTCCCAACGGCGACGTCCTGTTTCAGCAGCTGGGGGAGCTGGACTTTCTGAAGCTTCGCAGAGCGATCCTGGCGAATTTGCCCGACGATCCTGAACATCCCGGCCAGCAGGCCTACTGGTCCGGACATTAATTACTCCGAGGGGCTTCGCCCCTCGGACTCCCTCACACGCTCTCTCGCGAGCCGCTTCGTCGGCTCGCTCCGTTCGCGTGGCTCGCTCCGTTCGCGTGGCTCGCTCCGTTCGCGTGGCTCGCTCCGTTCGCGTGGCTCGCTTCACTGCGCTCGCTCGCGTCTTTCTGATAATGTAGCGCAGCCCTTTAGGGCTGCCTTCTTGGAGACATCATGAGCACATCGCGCGATTGGCAGAAGACGTTCGCCGTGGTTCTAACGCTTGTGGCATTGGGAGCGTTCCGGTTGTTCGCAGACGCGCAGGGACAAGCACCGGCGCGCGGCCGTGGCATCCAGCCGAACCTGGAGCATCCGATTCTTTCGATCGGATCGCCGGCTCCTGATTTCGCGCTGCCAGGCGTCGACGGCAAGACTCACAAGCTGGGCGACTACGCTGCCGCGAAGATCCTCGCGATCGTCTTCGAGTGCAATCACTGTCCCGTGTCGCAGCTCTATGAGAGCCGGATCGAAAAACTGTATCGCGACTACAAGAACAAGGGGGTCGCGTTCGTCGCGATCAACCCGAACAACCCGAAGTCGATCAGGTTGAACGAACTGGGATACACCGACGTCACAGATTCGCTGGCCGAGATGAAGATCCGGACGGCCTACCGAAACATCGAGTGGCCGTACCTCTACGACGGTGAAACCCAGGGCGTCTCGATCAAGTTCGGCGTCGTCGCGACGCCGCACATTTATCTGTTCGACCAGGCACGCAAACTTCAGTACGAAGGCCGCATCGACGACAACCAGCGCGAGGAGCTCGTCAAGACGCAGGACGCGCGGAACGCGCTGGAAGCCATGCTGACCGGCAAGCCGGTTCCAGTGACCGACACCAACGCCTTCGGCTGCACGACGAAGTGGATGTCGAAGGCGACCGGGGTCGAAGAAGAGTGGACGAAGATTCAGGCCGAGCCGGTCACGGTCGACACCGTCGGCCCGGATGATCTCAAGAAGCTACGAGAGAACAACACCGGCAAAGTCCTGCTCGTCAACTTCTGGTCAACCGGCTGTGCGGCCTGCGAGAGCCAGTTCTTCGATCTCGAAACGACCTACAGGATGTACCGGCTGCGCGCGTTCGATTTCGTCACGGTTGCGACCGATGGACCAGACAAGGCGGCGGCGGTGCTGGCGTTTTTGAAAAAGCAGTACGCCTCGAGCCCGAACAAGCAGTTCGCCTCGACCGACGTCGCGGCGCTGCAGGCAGCGTGGGGCACGAAATGGAAGATCGGAACGCCGCTCACGATGGTCATCGGAACCGACGGCAAGGTGCTGTACCAAAAGGAAGGCAAGATCGACATCCTCGACGTCCGCCGCACCATCCTCGCGGCCATGCCGGATACGAAGTCGTATATCGGTCAGCAGGCGTACTGGAAGGCGGCGGTGGCCGATAAGCCGAAGAAGTAAAATGACTAGCGACTAGCGACTAGCGCCTGGCGACGCACGACCGGCTTGGTTCCGGGGTTTCTCGGCCCAAGAGCGAGCCGCTAGCCGCGAGTCGCCGGGACCCAATTACATCCTTCGCCTCTTTCTCCAAACTTTGATCGCTGATCTGGATTCGTTCCCACCTGGAATGCAGAAATCCCGCCACAATCGCGAGGTCTCATGGCACAGGTCTTGAGACCCTGCGACGCATGTCGTTCCTTCCGCTGATCATTCTGCTCGCTGCGGTCGCCTACTTCTCGAAGCCCGAGGAGAGAAAGCGCTTCGTAAAAGAAGTAGTGACTCGGACCGACGATCTCTTTGGCTCCGCATCACGCTACTGGCCGAAGCGGCTGGCGTTTGACGATGCCCTTGATGCGCGAACGCCACGGCCGGTCGTCACCCTGGCCATCGTCGCGCTGAACGTCGGCATCTTCATCTGCATGCTGGCCACACCCGGCGCGCTTGGCAGCCAGGAATCGCTCCTGGGGTGGGGCGCGAGCTTCGGCCCAAAGACGGCAAACGGCGAATGGTGGCGGCTCCTGACGGCGATGTTCGTGAATACCGGCCTGCTGCACCTCATCGCCAACGTCGCGGGGCTCGTGCAGATTGGTTTGCTCACCGAACGCCTGTTCGGGCGTGTTGCGATGGCGAACGTTTACCTGGCCGCCGGTCTCCTGGCGGGGGTCATCAATCTTCTTCTGTTCCCGGTGAGCGTCAGCGCCGGTGCATCGGCCAGCGTGTTTGCCGTTTACGGATTGTTCGCGGCAGCGGTCATTTCGGGCGTGGCGTTCCCGTCAGACTTGAGCGTTCCGCCCACGACGCTCCTCAAGCTTGCCCCCGGAGCGGCGGTGTTCCTGCTCTACAGCCTCGCCGCAGGGTTTGCCGGGCCAGCGGAGATGACCGGGCTCATCATCGGCCTCGTGTACGGCTGCGTGCTGATCAAGGACCTGTCGGTCCAGACTCCGCCTGCACGACGGGTGGCGGTCACGAGCGGCGTGGTAGCGTTCATGGCGATCGCGGCATGCATTCCGCAGCGCGGTATGTCGGACGTGCGGCCGGAGATCGAACAGCTCTCGACCGTCGAGCAGAAGACGGCGAGCGCTTATGACGTGGCCGTTCGCCATTTCACCAACGGCGAAATGAACCTCAAAGAACTGATCGAGGTCATCGACCGGACGATTCTGCCGGAGTTCACTGCCGCGCAGGCGCGCATCAAGCGACTCGATCGGGTTCCCTACGCGCAGGCTCCGCTGCTGGCTGGAGCAAACGAGTACCTCACGCTGCGCGAAGAGAGCTGGCGTGCCCGATCCGCGGGACTGCGGCGCAAGAGCCTCGGCACCATGCGTCCGCCCGACGAGACTGAACGCGCGTCGCTCGAGGCGCTCGATCGGAT
This sequence comes from Acidobacteriota bacterium, assembly GCA_046732715.1. Taxonomy (GTDB): domain Bacteria; phylum Acidobacteriota; class Vicinamibacteria; order Vicinamibacterales; family 2-12-FULL-66-21; genus JALZOC01. The sequence continues at coordinate 29,323 of JBKPNQ010000075.1, forward strand.
TCGTCCGGCGGCGCCGACAGCGGCGCAGTGAGTTGGGCGCCGCAGTTCTCCCCCGCACCGTACCGGCGCGCTGTGATCCCGGATTCCCATCCGAATCTGTGGGTGATCCGCTGACGGTGATACCCGAAGAGAGCATCGATCGCTGAGAGGAATCGAGGATCAGACGCCAGGTCGCCTTGACCATTTCGATCGGCACCATCCGTGCCTGGCGGGACACCGACAACCCCCTGATTACGTGAACTGGCCGAGTCTTCGTTCGTCTTCGTTCCTTCGTTGTGAGCTCCGTTCCCTCCGTCCCCTCCGTCGGTTCTCTCTGGCGCTCACTTCCCCAGGTGTTTGTCGAAGAACTTCGCGATCTCCTCGAAGGCTTCCTTCGTTTCCGGCGCGTTCACGTCGCGCATGTACTGCGCGTGCGACTGTGCTTCGTAGACATGCAGTTCTGCGTCGACGCCGGCCTGGCGGAGCTTGCGATGCACGCGCACGGTGTTGCTGAGCAGCAGATCGCGAGTGCCGGTGGTGAGGATGGTCGGCGGGAACCCGGCCATGTCGCCGTAGACCGGCGACAGCAGTGGATCTTTCAGATCGTGACCGTTGGCGTAGAGCTTTGCCATCGCATCGCAGCGGCCGCCGTATCCGACGAGCACATTGTCGACCATGTGATTGGTGGCGAACGAGTCGCCGGCGCCGGTCAGATCCGACATCGGTGTGCCTGGGGCGATGGCGCCTGGCAGAGGGAGTTTCTCCTGCTTCGCGCGAAGCACCATCGACAACGTCAGGGCACCTCCCGCGGAAGTCCCGAAGATCGCCATGTTCTTCGGATCCGCCATCTTCAATGCCGCCTTCCACGCTGCAATGCCATCGTCCAGTGCCGCCGGATACGGAGCATCGGGCGGACGACGATAGTCGACCGAGAGGACGCGGAAGTGGCCGAAGCCGGCCATGTAGATCGCTTCGCTGGTTGCGGTTTCGCCGCCCTGCAGCACGTAGCAGCCGCCGTGCATATGCACGAGCAACCGATTGCGATTCTCCGGCGGAATATTTTGCGGCGTCACCATGAAGGCGTTGACGCCGTTGACGGTCATCGCTTCGGTCTTGACGCCGAAGTGCTCACGGAGAGCCGGCAGGTTTCGGCCGGCAGATGGCGCTGACAACTTTCGCCATTCCTCGGTGGTGGTCGGTGCCGAATCCCAGTTGCCAGCCGGCGGGCCGCTGGCGAGTGCCTGCATCTCTGGACTCACCGTCGACGGCGGCGGCAACGTTCGAGCCGGCACGCTGCGAGGTTCAGGCGCGGTGGTTTGAGTGATAGCGTCTGACACGGAGAACACAATAATCGCAGCCGTCGTCAGAACAAACCCGAGTGCCGCTGCTCGAAATGGATGAAAGCGATTCATCATGGGCGTTTCTCCGATCGCACGAAGGCTTTGAAGTTGCGTTATCGTCTCATACCAGACGGGAATGCGCGAATCATGGGACAGGCGCATCGAGCGCGCGAAGCGGTTGGCATTGGCGGACGAGGCGGCGCGGCCGCTGCTCACGTTCTACGCCGCCGTGCTCGACCTGCAGCGCGACATCGCCAACACCCTGACAGTGAGTGACAGTCCGCTGACCGGTTCGCTTGATCGCGATTTAGACCGGCTGCGTCCCGCGCTTCCCCCTTTCCTCGAGGGGATCGAACGCACCGGCCCGGCATTGCTTGCCCGTGAAGCTCGCGCGCTCCTGCTTGGCCCGGCGTCGGCGCGCGACGGGTTGCTGACCGTCATCTGGAGCAATCCGTCGGATCGACAATTCGTCGCGAAGGCTGTTCTTCAGCCGTACGCTGAAACGCTGGCTCACACCGGCGTCACGCCCGTCGATCGACCGGCATCCAGACCCGACAACCGTTGTCAGTTTTGCGGCGGAGCCCCTCAGCTTTCGATTCTGCACAGCAGTGGCGCTTCGCTCGAAGGCGGAGGGCGGGCGCTGCAGTGCGCCACATGCCTGACTGTGTGGCCCTTCCGTCGCGTGCTGTGCGCCCATTGCGGCGAAGAGGACGAGCGCAAGCTCGGATACTTTCAATCGCCAGCGTTCGAGCATCTCCGCGTCGACGCGTGTGAGACATGCCGGCATTACCTGAAGAGCGTTGACCTCACGCGCCTCGGTGTCGCAATCCCGCTGGTTGATGAAGTCGCTGGCGCGTCGCTCGACTTGTGGGCGAGAGATCGGGGATATCAGAAGATTGAATTGAATCTGGTGGGGCTGTGACGAACCGGGAACCGGGATTCGGGATCCGGGATCCGAAAATTCGATATAGCTGGATCTGACTATTTCTTCCCGGATGTGGATCAGCTAACGGATCCCGGATCCCGCATCCCGGAACCCGATTAATATCAGTGATTATGTTATCGTTCGACCGATCGGGTTCGGACGGAGGGTGATTGATGCAGATCTCGCGGCGAGCATTCATCCAGACAACGGTCGCCGGAGGCACGGCGCTGACGGCGTTCGGGTTTGACGTGACGCCGGTTTACGCACAAGCAAAGACACTCAAGATCGCACGCACGAGCGAAACGCGCAGCACCTGTCCGTACTGTTCGGTGAGCTGCGGCGTCATCATTCACACCCTTGGTGACAAAGCCAAGAATGCGGTAGCCCAGGTCGTTCACGTCGAGGGCGATCCGGATCATCCGATCAATCGCGGAACGCTGTGTCCGAAAGGCTCATCGCTCCAGCAGGACATCCTGAACGATCGCCGCTTGCTCAAGCCGCAAGTGCGCCGGCCTGGATCGGATCGCTGGGAAGACATCGACTGGGAGCAGGCCCTCGATGAGATCAGTCGACTCGTCAAGAAGACGCGCGACGAAACGTTCGTCGAAAAGGACCCGCGCGGGCGCGTGGTGAATCGCTGCGATGGCATCGCCTTCACCGGCGGCTGTACCGACACCAACGAATTCAACTATCTCGTCGTCAAGACGATGCGCAGTCTGGGGGTCTGCTACCTGGAAAACCAGGCCCGGGTTTGACACGGGCCAACGGTCTCCAGTTTGGGGCCCACATTCGGACGAGGCGCAATGACCAACGGCTGGGTCGACATCAAGAACACCGACATGATGTTGATCATGGGTGGGAACCCGGCCGAGAATCACCCCTGCGGCTTCAAGTGGCCGATCGAAGCGAAGCTCGAACGCAACGCCAAGCTGATCGTCGTCGATCCGCGATTCACCCGCACGGCGGCGAACGCGGATCTGTTTGTGCAGATCCGGGCGGGTTCTGACATTGCCTTTCTTGGTGGCCTGATCAAATACGCGATCGAACAGAACCGCATCGCTCACGACTACGTCGTCAACTACACGAACGCGTCGTTCATCGTCCAGGACGGCTTCAAGCTGCCCGAGGACGGACTGTATTCAGGGTTTGATCCATCGACCGGCGCATACGATCGATCCAGTTGGAACTACGAATCGGCGAGCGGCGGAGGTCGCGGCGGCAGCGCGAGCAGTCACGCGCAGGGCCCGGCCAGGCCCGAAGGCGGCGGCCATCAGGCTGGCGGGCCAGCTGGCGCGACGACCGTCGCCACTCCGAAGCTGCCGGAAACGGTGTCGCACGACGCGTCGCTTCAGGATCCGCGCTGCGTGTTTCAGCTGCTCAAGAAGCAGTATTCACGCTACACGCCGGAAGTCGTCGAGCGCATAACCGGAATACCCCAGGATCAGTTTCTAAGAGCGGCAGACCTCTTCACGTCGATCAGGAAAGATGGCGACATGAAGAAGGCCGCGACCATCATCTATGCGGTCGGCTGGACGCACCACACGTTCGGCACGCAGATCATCCGCGCGGCGGCAATTCTCCAGCTACTGATGGGCAACGTCGGCCGTGCCGGCGGCGGCGTCAACGCGCTGCGCGGCCACTCGAACATCCAGGGCGCGACCGACATGGCCGGCATCTTCGACATCCTGCCCGGGTATCTGAAGATGGCCGCACCCGACGATCTGGACCTGGCGACGTATCTGAAGCGCACGACGCCAACCGTATCCAAGCCGGCTGACTGGGATTCGTTCAACTACTGGTCGAACACGCCGAGGTTCATGGTGTCGCTGCTCAAGGCCCTTTACGGCGACGCCGCGCGAAAGGACAACGACTGGGCGTTTCATTACCTGCCGAAGATCGATCGCAATTATTCCTGGACCGAGATCTGGAATGGCCTGCACGAGGGCAGGGTCAAAGGCATGTTTGCGATCGGCATGAACGGCGTCCAGATTGGCCCCGATTCGCGCAAGAACATCGAGGCGCTGAAAAAGGCGGAGTGGCTGGTCGTCGGTGAGATCTACCCCGACGAGACCAGCGAGTTCTGGAAGGCTCCTGGCACGACCGCCGACGGGATGAAGAAGATCCAGACGACGGTGTTTCGGTTGCCGTGCGCTGGATTTGCCGAGAAAGACGGCAGCTTCACGAACTCGGCGCGATGGCTGCAGTGGAAGAACGCGGCCCTGCCGATGCCCGGCGATGCCCGGCTCGATCAGGACATCCTCGCACAGATCTTCATGCGCGTGCGCGAGCTGTATCAGAAGGAGGGGGGCAAGTTCCCCGATCCGATCCTCAACCTGCGTTGGCCGTACACCAGGCCGCTCAATCCATCGCTGTCCGAGGTTGCGCGCGAAATCAACGGCCAGGCGATTGGCGACGTCACCGATCCGGCGACCGCGCAAGTCATCAAGGCTGGACAACAGCTCCCCGGGTTCGCGTTTCTCCGCGACGATGGCACGACGCTCTGCGGGAACTGGATCTACGCTGGATCGTGGACCGAGGCCGGCAATCAGATGGCGAGGCGCGGCACAGAGGACCCATCGGGCCTCGGTGTCTACCCGAACTGGGCGTGGTCGTGGCCGGCGAACCGCCGCGTGCTCTACAACCGCGCGTCGTGCGATCCATCGGGCAAGCCATGGGACGCGACCCGTCGTCAGGTGTGGTGGAACGAAGGCGCCGGCCGATGGGTCGGCAATGACGTTCCTGACTTCAAACCTGATTCGAAGCCAGCCGATCACATGGGCCCGTTCATCATGAATCCCGAGGGCACCGGCCGGCTGTTCGGCCCGCTCACCGCGTTCCATGACGGACCGTTCCCAGAGCACTACGAGCCAATCGAGAGCCCGATCGCGAACCCGCTGCATCCCGAGCGATCGAACAATCCGGTCGCAAAGAAGCCGACCGGGTCAGGTGAGAAGTACGGCACGCCCGCCGACGGCTTCACCGTGATCTGCACGACCTATCGGTTGACGGAGCACTATCACTACTGGACGAAAAACAACCCGATGAACGTGCAGCTCGTGCCGGAGCCGTTCATAGAAATTCCGGTCGATCTGGCGAATGATTTGTCCGTCAAGGGCGGCGACAAGATCAAGGTGACGAGTGCACGCGGCGCGTACGTCGCGAAAGCCATGGTCACGCACCGCATCAAGCCGATGACGATCGACGGCAAGAAGACATACCAGATCGGGATCCCGATTCACTGGGGCTATCGTGGCATCGCAGAGGATGCGGGAAAGACTTCGCTCGATCCGATCAACATGCTGTCGCCGGCAGTCGTCGATCCGAATGCGTATACCCCTGAGTTCAAGGGGTTTCTGGTCAAGGTGGAGAAGGCATGAGACTCCTTCGCGGCTCGCGGCCTCCTGGCTTCCGGCGACTGAACGATTCGACGATTCGACGATTCGAGGATTCGAGGATTCGAGGATCAGGGATTCAAGGATCAGGGATTCAGGATCAGTGATTAGCGATTAGCGATTCAAAGATGCCTAGCGGAGCCCTTCAAATCAGAGCCATCTCCGGCCACTCAGGCTCAGTCCCTGGCCAGGGCGCGCACCGTGAAGAGGAGGTGTGCAAGTACGTCGACACCACCACGTGCATCGGCTGCAAGGCGTGCGAGGTCGCGTGTGTCGAGTGGAACGACATGCCGTTCGCCCAGACGACCTTCGACAACACGTATCAGACGATGCCGTCGACGGCCTGGAACTACTGGAACCTGATCAAGTTCAACGAGCACCCAAAAGACGATGGCTCGTTCATGTGGACGATGCGGAAGGACCAGTGCATGCACTGCGAGGATCCTGGCTGCCTCCGCGCCTGTCCCGCCGACGGCGCCATCGTCCAGTACACGAACGGCATCGTTGACTTCAACCAGGAGAACTGCATCGGCTGCCAGTACTGTGTAACCGGGTGCCCATTCGACATTCCGAAGTTCAATTCGCTGACCAAGAAGGTCTACAAGTGCACGCTCTGCTCCGACCGCGTCGGCCAGGGACTCGAGCCCGCGTGCATCAAGGCGTGCCCGACCGGCTGTCTCAAGTTCGGCACCAAGGTCGACATGCTGGCGCTTGCCGAGAAGCGCGCCGCCCAACTGCGTGAGCACTCCAACTTGCCGAACGCGGGGGTTTACGATCCGTCGTCCATCGGTGGCACGCACGTGGTCTACGTGCTCCACGACGCGACCAAACCGGAAATGTACGGCGGCCTGCCGGCGAATCCGAGGATTCCAGCAAGCTTCACGATGTGGAAGTCGTTTGCGAAACCGGTCGGGTTGTTCCTGGCGCTGCTCGCTGCGCCGGTCGCCTTCTTCCACTACATCGCGGAGGGACCGAAAGACGCGCAGCCGCCGATCCGCAAGGAGCGGGAACCATGACGACAGCCGTCGAGCGGTTCGACGACGAGGCCCGTCGTCGAGTCAACGCGCACGGACGGACGACCGTTCGCGAGGGCGAGTTGCTGCGGCATCCCGTCTACACGCGCCTTCTGCATTGGGCGGTTGCGCTTTTCTTCCTGCTCGCGTTTCTGTCCGGATTCGCTCTCTACACGCCGTGGCTCTATCACGCGTTCACTCCGATCTTCGGCGGCGGACCGACGACGCGGCTGCTTCATCCCTGGTTCAGCCTGGCCTTCGTGTTGTTCTTTGCGCTGCAATTGCTCAACTGGCTCGTGCCGATGACCTGGAAGCCGGCGGACTCGCGATGGGTCAGGCGCATCAGGACCTATGTGACAAACGAGGAGAAAGTCGAGGCGGAGGACGTCGGGTTCTTCAACGGCGGTCAGAAGGCGTACTTCTGGGCCATCGTGGCGAGTGCCCTGGTGTTCCTCATCTCTGGCCTGCCGATGTGGTTTCCGGAGTTGTTCGGCCGCGTCGCGGTGGCGATTGGATATGTTCTGCATGACGTTGCCGCGCTGGTGATGCTCGTCGGGTTCATCGTGCACATTTACGAGAGCACCGCGCAGCAGCCAGGCACGTTCCGGGCGATGACGCGGGGGACCGTGTCCCGGCGCTGGGCGTGGACGCATCATCCGGCGTGGTACCGCGAAGCGACCGGGCGCGATCCTCGTCACGATTACCAACGCGCGCTGGACCGCGAGGCGTCCCGGCCTGAAATGTGATCGACGTGCGCAGCGTTGCCGGACTCGCGGCGGCCATGGCGCTGGTGGGCCTGGGGTTCGGACAGACGAAGCCGAATGACGACACCACTGTTCGCTTCCGCAACGTTGCGGCATCCGCTGGCCTGACCTTCACCCACAACTATTCCGCCGCCGGCGGCAAGTACTTCGTCGAGAGCGCGCCAGGCGGGCTTGCCGTGTTCGACTACAACGGCGACGGTCGTCCGGACATCTTCTTCACGAACGGCGCCGAGACGCCGTCGCTCCAGAAGACCTCAGCCGCCTACTCCAATCGCCTGTATCGGAACGACGGCGCCATGCGGTTCACCGATGTCACCGACGCCGCAGGTGTCCGCGGCGTGGCCTACAGCATGGGTGCCGCTGCGGCCGACTACGACAACGACGGACATGTGGATCTGTTCGTCGCCGGGGCGAAGCAGAACCAGCTGCTGCGAAATCGCGGTGACGGCCGGTTCGAGGATGTCACCAAGCTGGCGGGCATCGCCAGCGGGGAGTGGTCAGTCGCCGGCGGATGGTTTGACTACGACAACGACGGACGCCTCGATCTCTTCGTCGTGAACTATGTGCAGTGGTCACCGGAGACAAACCGTTCCTGCGGCGATGCGGCGAAGGGCCTCCAGATTTATTGCGATCCCCGGACGTTCGACGGCCTGCCGAACCGGCTCTATCACAATCGCGGTGACGGCACGTTCGACGATGTCTCGGCACGCGCCGGGATCGCCTCGCACGTTGGCAAGGGCATGAGCGTCGCGTTCGCGGACTACGATCACGATGGCCGGGTTGACGCCTTTGTGACCAACGACACCGTCCCGAACTTTCTGTTTCACAACAATGGTGACGGCACGTTCAAGGAGGACGCGCTGCTCGCCGGCATTTCGGTGACCGAGTCGGGCCGGCCGATTTCGAGCATGGGCGCCGACGCGCAGGATTACGACAACGATGGCTGGGAGGACATTCACGTCACGGCGCTTGCGGGGGAGACCTTTCCGCTCTTCCGCAATGACGGTCACGGCGCGTTCATCGAGGAGACGCGGTCTGCCGGCCTCGCCCGGATGACCGTCAAACTCTCCGGCTGGTGCACGGTCGTCGCCGACTTCAACAACGATGGCTGGAAGGACATCTTCACGGCCAACTCGCACGTCAACGATCGTATCGGTGACTTTCAGTCGATTGCGTTCAAGCAGAGCAACAGTCTTTTTGTCAATGACGGGAAAGGACGCTTTCGTGATGCGACCGAGTCGGCCGGACTGAACAGCGCGGTGGCGATCCATCGCGGCTGCGGCGTCGCCGATGTCAATGGCGACGGCCGTCTTGATGTGATCGTCCTGACCCTCGGAACGCCCGTCGAATTGTGGCAAGGCGCGGGTGCGGCAGACGATCAATGGTTGATCGTGCGGCTCGCTGGAACGAAGTCGAATCGCGACGGCATTGGCGCCCGAGTCAAGGTTGGCAATCAGGTGCGCACGATGACGACGTCGATGGGCTACGCATCGTCCTCGCACGCGGGACTCCATTTTGGACTGGGGGGTGCGCGTGGCCCGGTCCGCGTTGAAGTGGAGTGGCCGTCTGGGGCGAAGCAGGTCGTCGAGGATGTCAAGCCGGATCAGGTGGTTGAGATCGTTGAAAAGTGACTTGCGAGCACATCAGCCTGAATAGGCAATCTCACATTTCGCCCGCGGCTTTCACATTCCGCAGTCGTCGCATGAGTGGCGGCCTTCGCCGTGTAGTTCAGCGAAGGCCGCCACGATTGTCCGCGCCTGCCACTCCGTACGGTGAACGCGATCGCTACTTGGCCTCGACGCGCTCCCACACCTCCTCGATCGTCAACCCGTTGCTGAGCGAGCCCTTGATGTACCATTTGTTTCCTTCAATGCGGCAGGCGAATGCTTGCGCTTTTCCCTTCACCACATCAAAGTCGCTGCTGAAGCCATACTCCGGCGTTTCCTCGTAGGTCGCGCCCTTGACGGTGTAGCCTCCGCCTGCAGCGCGGGTGACGATGCCATCCGTGCCGTACGTCAACCATGCAAACTGTGTCGGCGTAACGTGCTTGAGGGTGGTTCTCCCAGGAGTGGATTTGCGCTCCTCGCCGCCGTACACGCCCGACGCGATCTTCCAGGTACCCACAAGGGGCGCGCACGCTTTCGCCGAATCCGGTTGCTGGCCGGCGCGTGGGAACGCCGTGAGGATCCCGACCACGATGATCACGACGGTGCACCGCGATAAGCCCTTGGTCATCACGATACCCTCCATCCTTCGCCACTCAGTCGATCACTACAGTTCGAACGTCGGGCGCGGACGAGGGCACACTACGCCGAAGTCGTCACCTCAGCAAGTCCAAAGGTACCGGTCCGTTTACTTCGGCGCCGTAATCGTTCTCCGCGCCAGCGCTGCCCGCCGTTGCTCATCAGCCTTCTGCAGCTCCTGCGACTTCGTCAGCAACGGCGCCGCTTTGTCCCGTTGGCCGAGCGCGGTGTAGGCGCGAGCAAGCTGTACGTGGACACTTCCGTCGCTGTCGTGAGGCAATTGTTCCTCGAGCAGCGGCACCGCCTCGGCGTAGTAGGCGCCTTGAAAATAGGCCCGGCCGAGAAAGAGGCGGATGCGCGGATCCCTCGGCGTCCGTGACACCAACTGCTCAAAAATCGGCACCGCCTCGTCAGGTCGCTGGAGTTGCAGGAACGACTGTCCCTGGAGACTCAGCAGCCTCGGATCGTTGGGGTACGACTTCAGCAGCGGCGCCAGCGTCGCAATCGCGTTGTCGAAATCCTGAGCCGAATAGTACGCCGATGCCAGCTGAAAAAGGAGCTCGGGCTGTCGCGGCGCCAGCTTTGTCGCCGCTTCCAGTTCGGCAACCGCATCGATGTAACGTTCCTCCGCTTGTGCCACGGCGGCACGGATGGTCCGGCGCTCCGGTGAATCGGGGAGCGTATCCAGCTGGTTGAACGCCGCGAGGGCCAGCTCGTTCGCCGCGCGTGCCTGCCAGTACCGTGATTCAGGATCGGATCCAGCGAGGGCGGCTTCGAGCGATGTCCTGAATCGTCCCAGTCGAAACTCGCACAGTGCTTTTCGCGTGCCGCATGCGGCTGCGTCGAGCCGCCCCCTCGCACGCTCGGTCGTCGCCCACTTTGTGTGTCCGGTCCGGTCGTAGATGCGCGCGACCGAGTCGTGGATGTTGGCCATCGCCGGCAGTTCCCCCTGCACGCCGCGATAGAGCGTGAATGCATCGACGAGGTGGCCATTTTCCGACAACGCGTCGGCCGAGAGCAGGGCGCGCCAGGACGTGTCGCTCTGGCCGAAGCTTCGGAGCGCGTCCTGCTTCACCGCGTTGTATGCCTGGCCGAGCGCATACCAGACGGCAGGATGTCGTGGCGCCAGTGTCGACGCGGTGCGGAGCTGGGC
>JBKPNQ010000076.1:0-11328 GCA_046732715.1 Acidobacteriota bacterium
CTTCCAGAGCGCACTCGACGTGTCGCTTGCGCGCAACATCAAGCTGGGCGGCAACCGGACGATCCAGCTGCGCGTCGACATGTTCAACGCCCCGAACCAGGCGATCATCACAGGCCGCGCCGCTTCGCTGACGCTCACCAGTCCGAGCGACCCGGTGACCATCGTCAACAACCAGTACAACGCCGATGGCACGCTCAACCAGGCGAGGGCGAAGCCACAGAACGCCGGCTTTGGCGCTGCAAACGCCTGGCAGAATCCGCGCACGGTGCAGGCGTACATCCGGTTCGGGTTCTAGTGAGGTTGGTCTCCTGAAATGACGGCCGGGTCGAGAGATCCGGCCGTTTCCTTCCTTCTGCAGGCGCCCGAGCCGCGCGTCTCAGGGCAACCGGGGCGCTGCTGGTTCTGGCACCGCGACACCTGGCGGGAGTTCCAGGATCTTGATGTTGCGGAAGTGGATCTCGGCCCCTTCGGATTGCAGACCCAGGAACCCCTTCTTCTGCGTGACGCGGCTGGCACCATTGACGAACGTGCCGTTTACCGCGAGCTTGAGAATGCCGTCAATGGCGACCACGGCGTAGGTGTTCCACTGCCCTCGTCCTCGTGCCCGGTTCTCGATCGACATGCTGCGCGAACCCCGGGGATTGTCAGGTACGAATTTCACGCCGCCAACGCCAATGAGTTCGCCGTGAACGAACGCGATCGACGGCGGCGGACTGCTCTCGCGAAGCCTGACCGCGTCGGGAGTCTGAAGGTTCATCCATTCGAGATCGAGGATCTGGATCTCGATGCCACTCGGCCGTGGTGGCGCGCTGCTCCACACGTACAGTCCTGAATTCCCCGCCGGCTCCAGGTGCATCCAGTCGACCTGCAGGACGAAGTTCTCGTAGGACCGATCGGTGCGCATCACACCGTTGGGACGGCCGGAGCAGACGAGGATCCCGTCACGGACTGACCAGGTCTTTTCGCTGCCGTCGGGCGGAATCCAGCCGGTCAGGTCCCTGCCGTTGAACAGGTCGCGGAATGTCGGGACCTCGATGCTGGCGCGCTCCACCTGCGCGAAGGCCGACTTCCCAAGAACGCTCACCGAAGCGGCACTCCCCGTGGACGCCCGGATGAACCGCCGGCGTGTTGTCAGCATCGAAACCTCCGAATGCGTCGTGACGTGGCAGCTGCGAGCGTCGGAACAGGCCGAGGCCTCTCAATCAGCAATCAACAATCAACAATCAACAATGTCACGGTCGGATGACCGTCCCATCCGACCTCCTCGTCGTGCCCCACGAGTAATCGAAGTTTGGCGGCCCGGCGGGTATCGGGAACTTCGCCGCGACCTTCTCGTCCACCTCAATCCCCAGGCCCGGTTTCTCCTGCGCGAGCATGTAGCCGTTTCTGACCTCGGGACAGGCGACGAACACGTCCTGCGTCTGCTGCGGGAAGCTGCTGCCTTCGTGGACGCCAAAGTTGTAGCTGCACAGTTCGAGCGCGAGCTGCGCCGCGTGCGCGAGCGGTGACGCATCGCCGGGTCCGTGCCAGGCGGTGCGCACGCCGAAGAATTCGCAGAGCGCGTTCACCTTGCGCGCCGCGCTGAGGCCGCCGATCTGGGAGATGTGGATGCGGATGAAATCGATCAACCGATCCTTGATGAGCGGCACGTACTCGTGCTGCGTGTTGAACAGCTCGCCCATCGCGATCGGGATGCTCGTCTGCTGACGGAGCAGCCGGAAGTGATCGTTCTCTTCCGGCGGGAACGGGTCTTCGAGGAAGAACAGGCGGTAGGGCTCGAGTGCCTTGCACAGGTTGACCGCCTGGTTCAGGGTAATGCGCTCGTGGACGTCGTGCAGGAGCTCGACTTCGTCTCCCAGCTTGCTGCGCAGGTATTCGAAGAATTTAGGCAGCATGCGGACGTACGGCGCCGGCTCCCAGGTCGCGCGGGGGTTCATCGGGCCGACGGCTTCGTTCGGTGACACCGCATTCCCCGTCGTCGCGCGCGCGCCGTAGCCGGCATAGCCCGGCGTCGAGACCTGGACGCGAACGTGACGGAAGCCACGCTGCATTGCGCCACGCGCGCTCTGCTCCACTTCCTCGAAGCTTGCGCCGCTGGCATGGAAATAACAGTCGGCGCCGTGACGAACCTTGCCGCCGAGCAACTGATAGAGCGGCATCTTCGCGCGCTTGGCCTTGATGTCCCAGAGCGCAATGTCCACGCCGCTCATGGCGTTGAACAGGATGCCGCCGTTGCGCCAGTACGAGCTCACGTAGCACGACTGCCAGATGTCCTCGATCTCATCGACGTTGCGGCCGATGAGAAACGGCTTCAGGTACTGATCGACGGCCGTCTGCACGACGAGCGCCCGCTGGGTAAAGGTCGCGCACCCCCAGCCCACCAGTCCCGGCTCGGTCGTTTCGACCTTCACGATGACCAGCCGGATGTTGTTGGGCGAGGTGAGGATCGTCTTGATGTCGCGGATCTTGATCGGCGCGGTGCCGGCGACGGCCTGCGCGAAGCCAGGATGCAGGAGGCCCGATGGGATCTCGGGCGTCAGCGCGTCCTTCAGTTGAGCCTGGCGCGTGGAAAGCAGCGACGCGCCGCCGGCCATCGACAGTGAACGGAGTGCATCGCGACGTTTCATCTCTGTCTCCTTCGGCGGGGCTGAAGCCCCCGCCCTACGGGTATCGGCAAGCCTGTAACCGTCGACACGGCCGAATCGCGAGTCGCGAACCGCGAGTCGCGAGTTTCACCAATGCGTCAACGATCCATCGGGGCGCCGATAGAAGTTCTTTCGTCCTGGCTCGGTGACCTCGCCGATCTGCGTCAGCAGCTTCATCTCCGGCGTCACGCCAAGGCCGGGTCGCTGGTTCGTATAGGCCTTGCCGTTCTTGAAATCCAGGCACTCGGGCAAGTAGTCAATCGGCCGGCCGCCGTAGTTGTACTCCATCAGCACCGGCCCGGAAAATGTCGACAGACAGTTGACGAGCGCCGCGGTCGCGATCGGCCCGGTGAAGTGCGGGATGATGCCGACGGCGTGGGTTTCGCAGATCGCGAGCACCTTCATCAGCTCGGTGATGCCGCCGACGTTGGGCAGCGTCGACCGCACGAAATCGACGTCGTGCGCCTCGACCAGCTTGTTGAAGTCCCACTTGAGACCCCATTCTTCGCCATGGGTCAGCGGCACGCTGGTCATCTGGCGCAGCTTGGGGATGTCCTGGAGCGCATTCTCGTCGCGGACCGGGTCCTCGACGAAGAACGGCTCGAACGGTTCCATCACCTTGCAGAGCCGCATGGCGTCGTTCAGGTCGAAACGCTGATGAAGGTCGATGCACCAGTTGCCGTTTGGCCCGACGGCCTCGCGGACGTCACGGCATTCCTGCTCGACCTGCTTGACCAATGCACGGGTGTCGTACACACCACCGACGGGAACTTCCGCTGGCGCCATCCGGAACGCGCGATAGCCGGCTTCCATGGTCGCGCGTGCCCGTTCCTTGAGACTCAGGCGCGTACCCGGCGCCGTATTCGGGGGGGGCGCCCCTCCAGTGGCGTAGCACTCGCAGTAATCGCGGGCCGAGCCGCCCAGCAGTTCGTGGACGGGCAGGCCCAGCGCCTTTCCCTTGATGTCCCAGAGCGCGAGGTCAAGGGCGCCGAGCGCATGCGCTTTCTCACGTCCGGGCGGATAGAACCAGGCGATGTAGGCTTCCTGCCACAGCGCTTCGGTCCGGAACGGGCTCTGACCGATCAGTGTTCCTGCGCACTGCTCGAGGGTGTCCTTCGTTCCGCCCTCACCGATGCCGGTGATGCCGATATTGGTCTCGACAATCGCCACCATGTTGCTCTGGTTGAAGAGCGGGTTCAGGTTTGGCGGACGATAGATTCGAACGCGGGTGACCTTGGCTTTCGGCAGCTCCGCCGACGCTGGACGTGAATCGAGCAGGCCGAGAGCGGGCGCTGTCGCGACAGCACTGAAGAAGGTTCGGCGATCCACGGTGATCCTCCTCGTTTGCCGCAACACAATACCGGGAGTCGGCGCAGAAAGCGAGTCGGGGGAGTTAACGGAGGACTCGGGGGAACTGAGGGACATCACCGCAGAGATAGCAGAGATAACGGAGCACAATTGTTCTCTGTTATCTCGGTTGGCTCTGTGGTGAGGATTCTCCGTTCCCTCCGCGAAACCCGTTCCCCCTGGTGAGGAATGCCCCTCGCTTGACACGGGACCCCCAATGTGTTACTAAAGTCGCAGAGGTGTTATAAAAATCACATGCCGTCCCGCACCCCTCATCTGCTCACCAAACGGGAACGTCAGATCATGGACGTGCTCTATCGGCTCGGACGGGCCACCGCCGCCGAAATCATGGACGGCGTCCCGGGCGCTCCCGGCAATTCCACCATCCGGACCCAACTTCGGGTGCTGGAGCGAAAAGGACACGTGAAGCACGAAGAGGTGGGCCTGCGCTACCTCTACATGCCGACCATCCCCCGCCATTCGGCCCGCAAATCAGCGCTCCGCCACGTCGTCGATACATTCTTCGACGGATCGAGCGCGAAGGCCGTTGCCGCGCTGCTCGGCGGCGAGGCGGCGCGCGTCACCGATGAGGAACTCGAGCGGATCGCCGAGCTCGTCGACAACGCAAGGAGTGAATCGCGATGATGCTGTTGACCGACCTGGCGCTTCGCTCCTCTGTGATCCTCGCGATCGGATTGCTCGTCAATGCGGCCCTCGCCCGGCAATCGGCCGCCCTGCGGCACTTCACGCTCGCCGCGACGATCGTCGCCGCCGCCGCGGTCATTCCGCTCAGCGTGTGGGTCCCGGAATGGACCGTCCCGATTGCGGCTCAGACGCCGAGCGACAGCGGCGGTCCAGCAACCGCCGCGGCCACCGTCACCGTCGTCGAGGACGCTTCGGTGGCCGGTGCGTCCGCCATCGACCCTGCCTTGATGGTGGCGATTGGGTGGACAGCCGGATCCGCGATCACCGGGATATTCCTGCTGGTTGGCATCTGGAGGCTGTGGCGCACGGCTCGTCGCGCCCACGTTCTCCGAGACGCTCGCTGGACCTCGATCGCGCTCGAGGTCGCCGGGTCGCATGGCCTGCGACGGCCGATCGGCCTGCTCTTAACCGATGAATCGGATTTGCTCGCCACCTGGGGCCTGCTGCGGCCGCGCGTTCTCTTGCCGCTCCACGCACGCGAGTGGCCCGACGATCGCATTCGCATCGTGCTGTGCCACGAACTGGCGCACGTCAGGCGTCACGACTGGTTCGTTCAAATGACGGCGGAAGCCGTCAGGATTGCTCTCTGGTTCAATCCGCTGATCTGGATCGCCTGCACCCGGCTGCGCCGCGACAGCGAGCAGGCGTGCGACGACGCGGTGCTGGGACAGCACGTTCCCGCCCGCGAATATGCCGGCCTCCTGCTGGATCTCGCAAGGAGATGCCGGAAACCCACATCGACATGGGCATCGGCGGTGCCGATGGCTCGTCCGTCAACACTCGAAAGGAGAATCGCCGCCATGCTCAATCCCGCAATCAATCGGGCCACACCTTCGCGACAATCAATCATCATGATCGTGCTGCTGCTGCTCGCCATCACAGTACCGACGGCGGCGTTTCGGGCCGCTCAGACTTCCCCCGCCTCGCTGACGGGGTCGGTCTACGACCCGACCGGTGGCGTAATGCCCGGAGTCGCACTGACGCTGGAGAACGCGCAGGAAGAGAAACATCAGGCGACCAGCCGTGCAGACGGCCGCTTCGACTTCCCCCAGGTCGCGCCTGGAAAGTACACGCTTTCGGCCTCGCTGCCGGGATTTCGCACCTTGCGGCAGGAATTCGAGCTGAAGACGGCTCGCGATTGGGATCGCGCGATCACGCTGCAGGTCGGCGAGCTGAAGGAGAGCATCAACGTTCGCGAGCGCCGGATCACCGGGCCGGTTGGTCCGTCCCAGCCGCAACTGCCAAAGGCACTCAGGGTGGGCGGCAATATCAAGGTGCCGACGAAAACCCTCGACGTCAAACCCATCTATCCGAAAACGATGCGGGAGGCCGGACGCGAAGGAGTTGTCCCGATTGAAGCGATCATCGGCCCCGATGGCTCGGTCACATCTGTTCGCGTGGTGAGCGCAGAGGTGCATCCCGACTTTGCCATCGCCGCCGCGGACGCGGTTCGACAGTGGAAGTTTACGCCCACGCTGCTGAACGGCACTCCGGTCGAAGTCGTGATGACGGTGAAGGTTCAGTTCAGCCTGGAGAATTGAGCGGACAGTCGCCTATCGCCGGAGCGGACGAAGCGAACGGAGTTCACAACGAGGGAACGGAGTGAACGGAGACGAACGAGGAAGTCAGTGGTAGAGTTCTCAGCATTTGCTGGGCCTCTTTCGAACGTTCCGTCAATCGTCGTCCGTCATCGGTGCTGGTCTGCTGGTGTCATGGTCTCTGCTCAATGCGCAGGATCGGACACCAGCAACCTACTTGCAGAAATCTCGCACGTTCCACACACAGCTTGACTTCCAGCAGCGAACCGGCGGCAAGGTCCGCATACAGCACCAGAACAGTCCTCAGGAGGAGTTGAGGGTTCGCCGGCTGCCCGTCCATCTGCCCTTTTCCGAGTTCACCGTCATCGCCGTCGAATCACCCTCTGTGATGTGGATCGGGTCAGCGCAAGGTGCGGTTCGTCTGCACACAACTGATCGCCGGATCGAGTACTTCGCCGGCGAACGGTGGCTCCCTGACGACCACGTCACCGGTTTCGGGTTCGACGGATCGGCGACGTGGATCGAGACGCCAAAAGGGTTCGCACGCATCGAGTACGAGCCGATGACGCTCGATGAGAAGTCCCGCGTGTTCGTCGAGCGCATTCAAAGGCGCCACAATCGCTGGGGGCTGACCGCGACCTCGGAGCTGCGGGTCCCCGGCGACCTCAGGTCGAATCGGACGGTCTCGACCGACAACGATGGCCTGTGGACGGCGATGTACGTGGCGGCGGAATGTTTTCGCTACAAGGTCACGGGCGAGGCGGATGCTCGCGAGAACGCGCGTCGCGGAATGCAGGCGATCCTGAGGCTCGAGTCGATCACCGGGATCCCCGGTTTCCCGGCGCGCTCGTTCATCAAGGTTGGCGAGGACGCGCAGCCGTCAGACGGCGAATGGCACGATACGCGCGACCAAGCGTGGCGATGGAAGGGTGACACCAGCTCGGACGAGATCGTCGGACACTACTTCGTTTATCCGATCTATTACGACCTGGTTGCGGACGACTCGGAGAAGGTCGAGTTGCAGGCCGCGCTCGAGCGCATCACGAATCACATTCTCGACCACAACTACCAGCTGATCGACGTCGATGGCCAACGGACGCGATGGGGATGGTGGGCGCCAGATGCGATCTGGCGCGAGCCCGGCGAGACCGGGCTGCGCGCCTTGCACATGCTCTCGCATCTCCGTGTCGCGATCCACGTCGTGGAGCGTACCCCGTCGGCGGCAAAGTTCCGGGCCGCTTACGAGGATCTGATCACGACGCACAAGTACCACCTCCTGACGCGCAACCAGAAGATCGCCATCCCCGGGCACATCAATCACTCGGACGACGAGCTGGCGTTCCTTTCCTATTACCCGCTGCTCCGATACGAGACCAATGCGGACCTTCTTGCCGTTTACACGCAGAGCCTGGAGCGAAGCTGGCAGGTCGAGCGGCCGGAACGGAACCCGCTGTGGAACATCATCTACGCCGTTGGCACAGGGGCACAGGAATTCGATCGCGCGGAATCAACTCGGACGCTGCAGGAGATCCCGCTCGACACGATTACGTGGACGGTGAAGAACTCCGCCCGTCTCGACGTTCCCGTCGATCCACTCAGCGACCGCTTCAACCACAAACAAGCGCTCATCGTCCTGCCCTACGACGAGATCCCGATGTGGAAGTGGAACGGCAATCCATACAACCTGGACGGGGGCAATGGCGGCCGCAGCGAAGACGACGGCGCGTACTTTCTGCTGCCGTACTGGATGGGGCGATATCACCGGTTATTGAATTGAGTCGGGACACGGGCGAAGCCAGCTCTCAGCGATAGCCTGCCGCCTGCAATTCAAACAACTGTGCATACCGTCCATCGCTGCGCAGCAGTTCTTCGTGGGTCCCCAGTTCGGTGACATGACCGTCCGCGATGACCGCGATGCGATCGGCGATGCGGACGGTCGAGAACCGGTGCGAGATCACGATTCCGATTCGACCCTTCAAGTTCTCTTTCAGCTCAGCGAAGATGGCCGCTTCGGCTTCCGGATCGAGCGATGACGTTGGTTCATCCAGGATCCAGATGTCGGCGTCGCGATACATGATGCGCGCAAGCGCGAGTCGCTGCCATTCGCCGCCCGACAAATCGTGGCCGCCCTCGAACAGGCGGCCGACTCTCGAGTCGAGCCCGCGCGGCATCTTCTTCACGAGCCAGTCACTGCGTGAGCGCGTCAAGGCCTCGATCACGCGCGCATCGTCGGGCGGCCCATCAGGGCGGCCCATCATCACGTTCTCCCTGACGGACAGCTCGTAGTTCGCGTAGTCCTGGAAGAGCACGCCGACACGGTTGCGAAGATCCTCGGGATCGATCTCCCTGAGGTTGACGCCGCCGACACGCACGGCCCCTTGATCGGTGTCATAGAACCTGAGCAGCAGCTTCACGAGCGTGCTTTTCCCTGCGCCGTTTTCACCAACCAGCGCGATCAGCTCGCCGGCACCGATGTGCAGGCTCAGTCCGGAGACCGCCGGCTCTCGCCCGCCCGGATATGTGAACGTGACGTCGTCGAAATCAATGGACGTGATCGGGTCAGGAATCGCATGCGGCGGGTTCGGTACGGGCACGAGCGGATCGATGGCGAGAAACGAGAAGTAGTCGTCGAGAAACGTCGTGTGTTGATCGACTGACACGAACGTGCTCGAGATGTTCGCGAGCGTGCTCGAGACCGACGTAAACGCACCGATGACGAGGACGACGCCGCCGGGATCGATCTCGCCGGCGGCACCCTTGAGCGCGACGAAGACGTAGGCGAGGGCGAGCGCCGTTCCCGTCACCAGGCCGGTGAGAATCGAGATGCGAGTTCCCGATCGATACATCTCCTCCCGCAATCGAAACAGCGACTCGGACATACTCTTGTGCCGGCCGAGCAGGTAATCAGCCAGCACGTACGCTCGAATCTCTTTCGTCGTCCTCGGCTGGACCAGGAGATCGCCCAGATAGTCGCGTTCGCGCTCTTCGGGCGTCTCTTTATAGAAGAATTCGTACAGTCGCGATGTGACCCGGCGTTCGAGCATCAACGAGAGGACTGCGGCGGCAAGCGCAAGAATCACGAGAACGTAGTGCAGGCTGGCCAACAGCGACGCCATCAGAAAAATCGTGACGATGTTGCCGGAGAGGCCCAGGACCGACCACGTGAGATCGCCCGGCCTCCAGGAGATGTCGCGTTTGGCTCGGGCCAGTCGATCGTGCCAGTCCGAGTTGTCGAAGTGTCCGAGATCGAGCTTCGATGCTTGCGCCAGCAGCCGACGCTCGGCCTCGAGCTGCACGCGGCGGACAAACAGGTTTCGTCCGTAACCGGAATAGGCGCCGATGGCACGCTGGACGCCGGTCGCGACCCACAATCCGATCACGATCGGTAGCATGTCCGTGAAACGAATGGTGTGAAGCCGAGCTTCTGCGATTCGATTGACGAGGGCTGCGCCGAGATAGACCGTGATCGGCGGCATCGCGGCATTCACGATGCCGAGGAGCGAGTACCTGACCAGCGAGCTTGGCGACGCCGCCCACGCGAGCGCCATCCCCTGACGCAGGTTTTTCCTGACACGTCGAGCGCGACCTTTCGTGGTGGAGGGAAGGGACTGGTGCATGCAGTGGAGACGCGCGCTCCCCGGGACTGGCCTAACAGTATATAGGGGTCTCGCGCTCGGGGTTCGCGTCTCGCAGGGCTGAAGACTGGAAACTGGAGACTGACGCTTATTGTCGCGGCAGTCGGACCTTGAGCGGGGTGGCGAGCGTCAGCGTCAACTGCTCGCCCGACTCAACGCGAACGTCACGGAACTTCTCTTTCGGCGCCAGCGTCGCCTCGAATGGAATGGAGCGAGTCTGGATCGTTGCGAGGCTTCGAGTTTCAACGTGCTCGATCACGTTGAATGCCACGACAATCCGCCCGACGCGATTCTGTTTCGATGCCGGCTGCACCTCGACGATCTTGCCATGCAGCGTCGACCCCTTCGGAATGAGCTCGGCGCCGTCCTGCGCCACCGGAGATAGCAGCGTCGCGCGAACCTGATCGTCCACCTGCCCGGATGCGGAGTCCATGGTTGTTCGCAATCGGACAATCAGAGGGGTACCCGCGGGCACCTGATAGTCGTCGTATCGCCCGCGAGCCTTCGCCGCGGTCGGTCGAGCATCCGCCTTCTGCGACGATGTTCGGCGCGTGGCCGCAATTCGCACTATCGTCAGGCACCGGTTCAGTTCCTGGGTAACCGCGGCAGGCTCCGTCACCGTGTGGGCGTGCAGTCGGCCGAAGGAGACGGACGACGTGAGAAGAATGAGCAGAAACCTGGAGGAACTGTGGCGCACCATCGCACGGCTGAGTATGGCAAGCGCGATACCGGGCCGTTTTCGCGCTGAAACCGCTCGCGCGGCAGTCCCGCGATTACGATCTCGGGCGGCGGATTACAAATCCGCTGACGCCGAACACGTCCCGAGAGAATACGGGGGAGGTATCATTTGGGCAGCCCGTCGGACAATGACTGTTTTCAAAGCGGACTATGAAAGTGGCGAACGACCGGGCGCGCGAGCCCCGCGAGCGGAGTGGGGCGTGCGGGACCCCACGAGTGGGCGTGTGGGGGAGTCCGAGGGGCAAAGCTCCTCGGAGTGATTAAAGAGTGGGCATGACAAGATCGGATGGCGGTCGAACACGATTCCACCCGGCCGACACGCCGACCGCCAACGTGACTCGCCGGCACTTTGCCAGGCTGACCAGCGGCGTGTTCGCCGGAGTCGCACTGGGCGGGTGCTACGGATTGGCGCCCGGCTATCCGAGCGACGGCCGCCTCGCCGCCCGGCCGCGCGCCGACATCCAGACATCGGCGGCCGACGAACGACCGCTACGGCTCGACCCTGAACGGGATGCGATCCTTCGGATGCCGCGCAAGGCGGCGGCACCGTTCCCGCTTCTCGTGCTGTTGCATGGCGCAACCGGTAGTGGCGAGCGGATCCTGCGCCGTCTCGGTGCCGCACCGGACGAGGCCGGTGTTGCCGTATTGGCCCCTGATTCGCGCGAGGTGACGTGGGATGCCCTGGGCGGACGGTTCGGCGCGGACGTCCAATTTATCAAC
>JBKPNQ010000077.1:0-8422 GCA_046732715.1 Acidobacteriota bacterium
AAATTGTTCGACGAGGGCACCGGCCCTGACATCTCTGACCGATTCCCGAACCTGCTCCACGCCGCCCAACTCGACGAGCGCCGACCGTCGCGCGTCGTCGTCGCTCAGGCCCGTCCCACGCCCCTCGTCAGCCGCCATCTCGAGATACGCGTGTAACTCATCGTCCAGGTCCTGCTCGACCCGCTTTCGGAGGACGATGTTCCTCAGGAAGCTGGTGACGCGAGAGCGGATTGACATGTTTTCCTCCGCCAAGACTACGCAAAGACGCGCGCGAGCGCCGCGAAGCGAGCCACGCGAACGGCCCGCCTCCGCCAAGGATCCGGCGAGGTCTCGCCGCAGCGCTTCGCGCGAAGGCGGAAGCGAGCCGGCGAGCGGCTCGCGAGCGAGCGTGTCGGGGAGTCCGAGGGGCGACGCCCCTCGGACTGATTACGACGTTGCCGCAATCGCCGAGGCCATCGCCGCGGCGACGCGATCCCAGTTGGCGGTTTCAACGTCCAGATGTTTGCGTCCGGCTTTCGTCAACTCGTAGTACTTCGCCCGCCGACGCGACTCCGACTCTCCCCATTCCGACCGAAGCCATCCCTGCTCCTCCAGCCGGTGCAGCGCCGGAAACAACGAACCGGGCCTGACCTCAAACGCGCCATTCGTGATTTGCTGGACGCGCCTCGCGATCCCGAGCCCGTGATTGGCGCCAAGGGACAGGGCGCGGAGAATGAGCAGATCGAGCGTGCCCTGTAAGAGCGCGGT
This sequence comes from Acidobacteriota bacterium, assembly GCA_046732715.1. Lineage (GTDB taxonomy): Bacteria > Acidobacteriota > Vicinamibacteria > Vicinamibacterales > 2-12-FULL-66-21 > JALZOC01. The sequence continues at coordinate 748 of JBKPNQ010000077.1, forward strand.
TTTTGCTGTGCCCACCAGAGACTCCTATCGAAGCTTGATAGGAGTCTAGCGGTCGACGTATCGAATGTCAATAGGTCGTCTCAGTCGGCCGATTGAGGACGCCCAGGTGGGCTGCTTCGGCCGCGATCTCGTACGACCGCAACCGGGCCAAGTGATCGTAGATATGCGAGACGACGATCAGCTCGTCTGCGTGCGTACGGCTGAGGAGATCCGTGAGGTCATCACGCACGGTCTTTGCCGATCCGACGATTGATACCGATTGGATCTCCTGCAGTGGGATTCCCCGGAACGGCGTGACGTCTTTCTCGAACTCACGGTTCGGCGGCGGCAGCGTCGTCGGCATGCCGCGGCGGAGATTGGCGAACGACTGGCGCCCAGAGGTCGCCAGAAAGCGCGCTTCTTCATCGGTGTCGGCCGCGACGATGTTGACGCCGAGCATGAGGTGCGGGTTGTCGATCACCCCTGACGAGCGGAATCGCTCGCGGTAAATCGCCATGGCCGGGACCATCTGCACAGCTGCAAAGTGCGAGGCAAACGCGAATGGCAACCCCATCATCGCCGCGACCTGGGCGCCGAACAGACTCGATCCGAGAATCCAGATGGGGACGTCGAGTCCGCTCCCTGGAACCGCCTGGACCAGTTGGCCGTCTTCCGGATGAAAGTACGACATCAGCTCGAGCACGTCGTGCGGAAAGTCGTCGGGATCGCTGTGAAGGGTGCGACGGAGGGCCCGCGCTGTGACGGGATCGCTTCCGGGCGCGCGACCAAGACCGAGATCGATCCGACCCGGGAACAGCGACTCCAGCGTGCCGAACTGCTCTGCCACGACCAGCGGCGCATGGTTCGGTAGCATGATGCCCCCGGCGCCGACCCGAATCGTTTTCGTGCCTGCCGCGACGTGCGCGATGACGATGCTGGTGGCCGCGCTGGCGATGCCGGGCATGCTGTGGTGCTCGGCGATCCAGTAGCGCTTGTACCCCCAGCGTTCGGCGTGCTGCGCCAGATCGAGCGAGTTGCGGAAGGAGACCGCGGCCGTGCTACCGTCAGTGATGGGTGAGAGATCGAGGACGGAGAGAGGTACCATGCTTCTATTCTTATCCGAGGGGCTCCGATGAGGGCCCCTCGGATTCCCTCGCATGCTCTCTCGCGAGCCGCATGGTCGGCTCGTCGCACGACCGATCTGACGGTGCGAAGGCGGGCTACCGCACGGTCAGCTTGACCCGATACTCGCCGCTGTTGTCCTGCAGATAGTCGTCGTTGACGCTGAGGTACAAGCGCCCGGTGGTGGCAGTCCTGACGCGTCCCGCCTCACCCATGAAGATGGGGCTGCCATTGCCGATGCGGCCAATCAGCGCCCCTGCCGGCCGATCCTTGAACGGCGCGTTGTCTGCCCGGCGTCCGCTCCATGCCCCTGCCGGATTGGCGCCGTCGTTATCGTTACTGGTTGACATGCGGATGGTCCCGCTCGCTTGGAACTCAATCGTCTCCCCTGCGCGCACATCGATGCCGGTATCAAACCAGCGTTGTGTCGGTGGGACAATGACTTCGACTGACGACCGGCCGCTGGTGCCGACTGCCCCGACACTGGCGTCAGCGGATGCCAGTTCGTTGCGCCGCAGGATGCCGTCGCCGTCTCGATCGTATTGATCAAAGCTTCGTCGGGACCACTGCCATTCGTCCCGTGTGATGCGCCCGTCGTTGTTCGTGTCGATCGCGTCGAACCGATCCGTCTCACGCGTCGGCCCGTCGCCGACCACCTCGGCCCTGCTCAACACACCGTCGCGGTTGCGGTCGAGCCACCGAAACGCATCGATGCTACTGTGCCACTCCGACCGCTCGATGCGGCCGTCGTTATTGGTGTCGAGATTGTCGAAATTGTCCTCCCGGTCCATGTCAGTGTCCGCATTCAGAAACTCGCGGCGAGACAAGATGTTGTCGTCGTTCTGATCGGCGCGGCGGAACAACTGATAGTCATACCGCCATTCGTCCTGGGAAATGCGGCCGTCGCGGTTTGCATCGAGACGGTCGAACCCCGACTGGGTCCAGTCATAGAAGGACGGCCGGCGAGCCGCCGTGTAGTCATCATTCCGGTTCATCTGTCTCACCGCGCCGACTCTGACTTCATCTCCGGACAGAACGCCGTCGCCGTTCCAGTCGTGCGCGCGGAAGGACGTGTCGCTCCCCCGCCATTCACGCCTGGTGATGACGCCGTCCCGATTTGTATCCATTCCTTGAAACCGCATCGTCTCGCGCGATTGCGCGCTGCGAGACCGCGGCTGATCCTCATCCTGCGCGTGCGCCACGGGCGCCGCGATCAACGGAAACGCCAAAACGAGTGCCGTCACGAATACCTGAGGTCGCATGACTGCCTCCTACATCTCAAGAAGGCAGGAACCGTACCGGCCCACCTCAGCCGAAGGGAAGCCTTGCGTTTGCCCCTTTTGCCTCACTTTTGCCTTTTCCCTTTTGCCTTTTACCTTTCTTATAATTGCCGCGAGTGTCCGACAGCGGTTCCCACAAGAAGGTATCGAACAGCCTGGTTGCGCTGAGTTCCGCGGCAGTGCTTGCCGTCTACACCGCGGGATATCTTCGGACGAAAACCGCCGCCGATCGATTCGCCGTGCAGGCCGCCGCAGCCGTCCCGTGATACCCGCTTCAGCGACGAGCGGGCCGCAGAACCTGTCGACGCCGGCATCCAGGATGGCCGCGTCCTGTCGGCGACGATCGCACAGTGCCTGACCAGATACTCGTGTTCCGTCATCGCCAAGCTGCCGCCGCAGGTCGCCGAACGGCAGAGTCCGGAGACCGATTACGTCTCCGGGGCAACTCAAAGCACCACGCCTTCTACTACGCCGTCGTCGAAGCACTTTCGAAAGCCAAGTGACGACCGTGCCGGGCCGCACCGAGGCGCTGATGGGCACGCTCGTGACCATTCAAGTCGTGCGTCCAGGCGCAGACGCAGTCATTGATCGAAGTACATCCTTCGCACCCGAGCTGGAAATGTTTTCAATCCCGCGGCTCTCGCAATCGTCGCGACGTTCCCGCTCTTTCACGAGGGTCAGAGCTGGTGGTGTGCGCTGCCGGAGGTCGCGCCCATCGTCCAGCTGTCACTTCTAGGGACTGGCATCTTCATCGCCGATCGAGTCAACAAGATGCCGCTCGTCCTCGCATTCCTGGCCACGTACTTTTTGCTGTTCACGATCAGCGCGTTCATCAAGGATCCGGCATGGGTTTGCGAGGTGTTCCGGCCGCCCGACTTGCAGGCGGTCCTGTTCTTCGCGTTGTTCATCCTGACCGACCCGCCCACCTCGCCCGTGAGGTATCCGGACCAGCTCGTGTTCGCGACAATCGTGGCAGTCGCGAGCTTCGCGATCTTCGAGTGGACAGGCGCCGTGTACTACTTGATGGCGGCCGTGCTCATCGGCAACGTGTGGGAAGCGTGGCGTCGCGTACAACGTCGCGCCGGCCATACGTTTCCCGCCGGCATCGGCGTCTTCACCCGCGAGATCACGCCCCTGCTGAGGCGTGGAAGGCAGTCCCGTTCGGGCTGACGCGCGGCCGCAGTCCCTTCTCGTGCGCCAAGTCTCTCACGCAGGCCGCCGCTGCGGTACGGGCCAAGGGATGTCGTTGACAAACAGTTCATCTACCGTCACCATGGCGCGCCTCAACGACTGACATTTCCCGTTCAGGGATGCAGAGCTGCGCGGAGTATCGATGATTGGCCACACTGCTGTACGTGAACCGGTCGACCGTCGCCTGTTCGATCGACGGCTTTTCAAGGTCGCTGCGATTGTGTTTCCGTTGGTGGTGCTGGCTGGTTTCGCGCGGACCTACTACCTGCGCGGCCTTTTCGACGTACCGCCATTGCCGTCGCTCATCGTCCACGTCCACGGGCTGACAATGACCGCATGGGTGGCGCTGTTTGTCGCTCAAGTGTGGTTGATCGCGTCGAAACGCGTACGGGTACACCAGCGGCTTGGGTACACGGCGATTGGTCTCGCCCTGCTGATCCTCCCGCTCGGCTTCGTCACCGCCGCGCGGGCCGCCAAGTACGGGTCGGCGTCGGCACCGCCCGGCGTCAATCAACTCGGGTTCATGATTGTGCCGCTCTTCGACTTGGTCCTGTTCACGATTTTCTTCGCCGCGGCGATCCATTACCGAAAGAGGCCGGCCTACCACAAGATGTTGATGTTGCTGACGGCGATCAACTTCCTGCCGCCCGCGATCGCCCGCATTCCGATCGCGCCCCTGCGCGCGCTCGGGCCGCTGTGGTTCTTCGGCCTGCCAACCGTGCTGATGCTCGCATGCATCGGCCTCGACAGGTGGCGCTCCGGCCGCTTCAACGTCGTTTTTGCGGTGGGCGCGTTGCTTCTCTTCGCCTCGTACATCGCGCGGCTCGTCCTGAAGAACAACCCGGCCTGGCTGCGAGCCGCCGGGTGGCTCACGAGCTTCGTCTAAGCCGTTCGACCGTTCGCCTGACTTTTTTCTTGTCTGTTGTCCCTGGCGCGCGGATGATACGCCCATGTCAAAGCAGCTCCTCGGGTGCGTGATGTTCGTGACGGTGGCGACGTCTGGCCTCGCTTCGAGGGCGGACGCGCCAGATACGCATGGTGTCGCCGTCGCAAACCGGCCAGCCGACCGTCGGGTCGACATCTCAATCGACGGCCAGCCGTTCACGTCGTACATCTACCCGGAGTCGTTCGAAAAACCCGTGCTCTATCCGATCCGCAGCGCCGCCGGGCTGCTCGTGACGCGTGGGTATCCGCTTGACCCGCGGCCTGGCGAACGAGCCGATCACCCGCATCACGTCGGCCACTGGTTCAACTACGGCGACGTCAACGGCTACGACTTCTGGGGGAACTCGAGCGAGACGGCGGCTAACCTGAAACCCAAGACCGGCGTGATCGTGCAGAAGACGATCGCGCGCGCGGCCGGCGGCGAAAAATCGGGAGAGCTGTCGATTACCGCCGACTGGGTCATTCCTGACGGATCGGTCCTCCTTCAGGAGCGGACGCGGTTCATCTTTGCCGGTGGCGCAGGCACACGCACCATCGATCGCACGACGACGTGGACGGCGGCAGGCAAGACGCTCACGTTTAACGACACGAAAGAGGGCGCGTTCGGGATTAGGGTCGCGCGATCGCTCGATTCACCCGTGCAGCAGCGCGACGCGTTCGTGGGCCCTGACGGCAAACGTGGCGCGCCGAAACCGGACGACAACGTCGGCGTCACCGGCCGCTACCTTGGCAGCGATGGCAAGACCGGAGACAATGTGTGGGGAACAACCGGCCCGTGGATGGGGCTTACCGGTGACGTGGATGGGAAGCCGATCACGATTGCCATCCTGAATCATCCATCAAGCACGAACTATCCAACCTACTGGCACGCGCGCGGCTACGGCCTCTTTGCCGCGAACCCGATCGGCCGCCATGCATACGATCCAAAACAGCCGGAACGAACCTTGACCTTGCAACCAGGGCAATCGGCAACGTTCCGTTACCTGATTCTCATCCGCGACGCGCACCTCGGACGCGAGGAACTGCAGCAGGAACAAGCGCGCTTTGCGAAGGAGAAGTGAATCTCACACTCTGGCGCACCTTCGTCTTTTGCATCACAGCGCTGCCGATCGCTGAGCCAGCCTTCGCCCAGCCTTGCCCGCCGTTGCACGTTCGGAACCCCGCGGGCAACTACTTCATCCCCGGGGTCAAAGGAGACATTCCGTATTCCGGCAGCCTCGGACTCGATGCGTACGTGCAGCAAGCCTCCGCACGTGCGCTGTCCGTGGTGGTCGTTCATGGCGGCGGCTGGTCTTCCGGCAGTCGCATCGCGCACGTCGGACAGATCCTGGAGACGCTCACCCGCGCTGGCTACAACTGGTTTTCGCTCGACTACCGGCTCGGCGGTCTGACTCGATTCGAGGATTCGCTGGCGGACATCCGGGCTGCCCTGGCGTTCATTCGCTGTCACGCTGGCGAGCTCCGGATTGACGCGGATCGACTCGTTCTCCTCGGTGAAGATTCCGGCGCGCATCTCGCCGCGCTACTCGCCAGCGAGCGACCGGCCGGCATCGTCGGCGCAGTTCTCATTGGCGGGACTTATGACCTCGAGGCGATTCCGTCGCTGACGCGCGACGTCGATCGCGATGTGCTGGCACGCGCCTCGCCGCTCTCCAGGGCCGGGGCAGCGACGATCCCCTCGCTCGTGATCCACGGCGGTGCCGACACTGAAGCTCCGAGCGATCAGGCGCGACGGTATTGCGATCGAATGACGCGGTCGAAAGGCCGGTGCCGGTTCGTCGAGGTTGATGGTGCGAGCCACCGCAGCGAGAACTGGTGGCCCAACCAGTGGCACTACAAGGTCGAAATGGTCCGCTGGTTGACGAGTCTACCGGGTGGAAAGGCTGCACCGCACCGGCCTATCGCCGGCGTGATTCAAAAAGACATTCTGTATAGTCCCTCATCACAACTCACGCTCGACGCATTCGTCCCATCGTCATCCCACCCGGTGCCCGCCGTGATTGTCGCGCACGGCGGCGGCTGGGAGGCGGGGGACAAAGTCACCTACATCACACCCATTCTCGAGCCGCTCGCCCGCGCCGGGCTGGCGTGGTTCTCAATCGACTACCGGCTCACGCCGGCGTTCACGCACCTTGAACAACTCGACGATCTTCGGCACGCGATCCGATTCCTGCGCGCCGAGCACAAGCGGTTCAATATCGATCCTGCACGGATCGTTCTGCTGGGCGAGTCAGCAAGCGGGCAGATGGTCGCTCTTGTTGCCGCCGAGGATCGCGCGCTCGCGGGCGTCGTGTCCTTTTACGGCGTCTACGACTTCAATGCGATGGTGACCGACGCCTCTCCGCGATCGCTTCTCGTGCGTTTGTTCCGTCGGACGGTATTGAATGACGAATCGCGCGAAGTTCTTCTGAAATACTCGCCTTTGTACAACGCGCGGAGTGAGATGCCGCCAATGCTTCTGGTCAACGGCACGGGCGAGCGACTCTGGGCTCAGGCCCAGGCCTATGACCGGCGGTTAAGTCAGCTCGGTGTGGAGCACCAGGTCATCGCGCTCGACGAGGCGCCGCACGGCATGGAGAACTGGGAAGGTCATCCCGGGTGGATGTCGTACAAGCAACGTGTCGTCGACTGGATCCGCGAAGTGGCCGGCACAAGCACATCATCTCGCTCAACAGCAACGTCTCAGCCGATCCGGGATCGCCTCAATACGAATGGCTCAAAGCAGATCTTGCGCAGTCGAACGGCGCTGCACGCTGGCCATGTGGCACCATCCGCTCTTCAGTTCAGGGCCGAACGGCAACTCTCCACAGATGCGCGAAGCGTGGCGCCTCCTCAATCAGTCCGGCGCTGATGTCGTGCTCAACGGGCACGACCACGATTACGAGCGCTATGCGCCTCAGGACGCCGATGCGCGCCCCACTCCCAACGGGATCCGGGAATTCGTCGTCGGCACCGGCGGCTACTCGCTGTACGACCGCGTCAGCCAGCAGCGAAACAGTGAGCTGTGGGAGAACCGGACGTGGGGGGTAATCAAGTTCACGCTGAAAGGCGGGGGCTACGACCGGGAGTTCGTGCCCATCGATAGTCAGAGCCTCCGTGATGGCGGCTCCGCCTCGTGCGCGTCAGCGGTCTCCGCTCGCGATTTGATCGAGCGGCGC
>JBKPNQ010000078.1:0-12049 GCA_046732715.1 Acidobacteriota bacterium
ACATCGTCACGGGCCAGCGCGCGTGGCTGCACCCGGACGTGTCGCGCGACGGCCGCTTCCTCGCGCTGAGGTCATTCAAGGCCCAGGAAGACGTCTGGGTCGTCGGCGTGGACGGCAGCGGGCTACGGCCGGTCACGAACGATCCTCCACGCGACCGTGGGCCACGTTGGGCTCCGGACGGTTCGTTGCTGTTCTATTCCGCGCGTAACGACCGTTTCCAATTCTGGACGATTCAACCCGACGGTAGCGGCATCCGTCAACTGACGCACGCCGAAACCGTCCTGAACGATCCGGTGCCGTCTCGCGATGGCAGCTGGGTTGGCGGCTCGAACCCGAACACCGGCGAGCAGTTCATCTTCGACGCGCACGATTGGACGAAGCCACCGGATCGTCTGCCGTCCCCGCCGACCAAGAGTCCGGTCTACCTGCGAGACTGGTCACCGGATGGGAGGCGGATCGCTGCCGCCGATACGTCGGGTGTGCTATGGGTGTTCGACGTCGCAGCAAAATCGTGGGACCGAATCGGTGCCGGGAGTTGGCCGCGGTGGCTACCGGACGGCCGCCGTCTGGTCGCGACGTCTCGCGCACGCGTCATGCTCGTCGACACGACGACACGAGCAGCTCGCGAGATTTATCAAGAGCCAGCCCGCCTCATCGGCACGGCAGTACTTGCGCCGGACGGTCGGCGTCTGTATTTCACGAGCGCGACCATCGAGTCGGACATCTGGACGATGCGCTTCAGCCGATGAATCTGCTGCCGTCACGCAATCCCTCACCCGCTCCCGCCATCTTTCCGGGCGACGCCAGGCAACCTCACCAAAACCTCAATAGAATCGGGGTGCGGCTGCGGACCGATCCCTCGCTGATTGGGAACTGGAAACTGACAACTGCCAACTGGCAACTGGCAACTGGCAACTGGCAACTATTATCGGTAGCTCGGAATAAACACAATCGGCCGATCCGCAGTAAAGGCGCGCGTAAAGAGATCGGCACGGGCGAATCCATCCATGTCGCGCGCGGCGGGCAAGCCGAGGAAATAAAGGACGGTTGGCGCAACGTCGACGATCGAGCCGCGCGGTCTGCGGCCACGTTCCACCGCGCCGCCGTACGCCATCAGAAACCCATCGGGGGCGCGCTCGTGGGTACCACTGAGGTCGGGGTCTCCGAGCAGCCGCCCGATCGCCTGCTTCACCGGGTTCAGTGGCTGCATCCCAAAGCCCGACACGATCACCAGAAGATCGTCCGGTGCGAGGGCTTCGAGCGTCGCACCCACCTCGCCGTCGATGAACGAATAGTAGCGATCGATGGCCTGCGAAAAGCGGCGGCGTTCTTCCTCGGGCAGGTCGCGAAACGTCCTCGGTTGTGTGTAGCGCAGGTAGTAGTGGCCGACGGTATCGAGTCCTTCGTAGCGGACGGCGGTCAGGCGCGGCGCCATGCCGGCGACCAGATCGTGCGTCGCAACGCTATAGGCACGGTCGCGGCGAAGCGCCGACTCCTCTGGCGTCCCGACGGCTCCGCTACCTGCACTCGCCGGCTCACCAGCACTGGAAGCCTGCGAGAAGGCGGCGTCAAGCAACGGCAAAATGTCACGGGGGGTCGCCGCGCCGTCGAATTCGGAAATCGACCCCACCAGCTGATGGAACCGATCGCTGACGATGAAGCCGTTGACGTCTTCGGCCGGATACGTCAGCGGCCAGCGCACGACACCTACTCGCAAGCCGGCATCCGATGCGATCAGCCAGAGCGGGCGTGCATGCCATGTCATCGACGCGTTGGGCTGGTCGCGAATGAATCCCAGGTGCACCAGCGCATGGGAGAAGCAGTGATCCGGCAACAGGTCGACCACGCCATCGTCTCCTCTGGCCGAGTAGAACGCAGCGGAACGGATGCCGTTCTTCGAGGGATACATGCCGGTCGCAACTGCCGTCCATACGGGATTGGACTGGGTCGGCCGTACAGTCGCGAGATCCATGAGGGCGCCCTTTTCGAGAAGCCTGGCAAACGCCGGCAGCCGTCCGTCTGCCACCCGCGGCAGGACGTACTCGAGTGACGCACCGTCGAGCAGAATCATCGTCACGCGGGGACCCTGGGCAGCGACAGGCGCTGACGCCCGATACGCCGGCTTCCTCGAGATGTCGACCGGTGGATCGACGGCGTCGCCGCGGGCGGCGAGTGGAAGTGCCAGCGACGCGAACGTTGCTAGCACGAAGAGAGAAGCGCCAACGCGGCTGCCTCGCCGACCGAACGAGTAATGGGCGATCGCGATGAGGAGCAGCACACCAGCTGACGCGGTGGTCGCGAACGCTCCAACGGTCATACGTCTCGCGGTATCGTCGGTCAGGGCGGTGTTAAACCCTCGGACGTTCAGCCACATCAGGGCCGAGGCGACGGCCGCCGACGCGGCGCCCATCCACGCCAGTACCCGGACGCTGGCCCAGCCCGGCGAGAACATGCGCAGCGCAAAAAACTCCCGAACGACGATGATCAAGTAGAACGTGACCGCAAGGTGGACACCGTAGAGAAGCGCCAGCGTTGCAAACCAGCGCCACGTCGTGTCGGATACGACGGGTATCTGCGGATTCAGTTGCAGCACGAGGATCGTCAGATACGCCGCGCCAAGGGCGCCGGCCAGCAACGAATTCGTGAGCATGCGGAGGAAACGCACGCTTCAGTGTAGCTCCGCCTTCGCGCAGCTTCGACCAGCGCGCGTCGGCGAGACAGGCTGCGGGCGGAACCTCGAGCGAAGCCTGGCCGTGGTTGCGACGTATACTCGTCAGGATGCCCATCGACATCGACGCGAGAGTGATCGCCAACACGCGGCTCTCGGATGACTACAGCGTGCTCGCCCTCGAGGCCCCGGAAGTGGCGTCGCTCGCCGAGCCCGGTCAGTTCGTCATGATCAAGCCGTCCGCCGGTGTGGATCCCCTGCTTCGTCGCCCCTTCTCGATTTTCGAAATCCTGCGCGACACGAGTGGAAGCCCGATCGGGATTTCGTTGCTCAACAAGCGGATCGGCGTCGGAACCGCATTGTTGTACGAGGCCACACCGGGCAGCCGGCTTGGATGCCTCGGGCCCCTGGGACGTCCCTTTGAGCCGGTGGCGCCGCCGGCTGAAGCCTGGATGGTGGCCGGTGGTGTCGGCCTTGCGCCGTTTGTGACGCTGTCCGAGGCGCTCCGGGCGCGTGGCGCGAAGGCACGGCTCTTCTACGGTGCCCGCAAGAGCGCAGATCTCACCCACGTCGATCTGTTCGAACGCCTCGGTGTCGAGCCTGTTCTGGCCACCGAGGATGGGAGTCGAGGTACGCACGGGTTCGTGACCGCGGCGCTCGAGACTGCGCTTCGTGCGACAGCCCCGTCGCAGGAGGTTCGTTTGTATGCCTGCGGCCCGACCCCGATGATGCGGGCGGTGGCCAAACTGGCCGCCTCACACGGCCGCCGCTGTGATGTGTCGCTCGAACAGGTCATGGGTTGCGGCCTCGGCGGGTGTTACAGTTGCGTCGTCCTCACGCGAACGCCTGGCGGCGCTCCGCATTTCGTGCGGTCGTGCACCGATGGCCCGGTCTTCGAGGCGACACGCATTCTCTGGGACGCAGTCGTACATTGAGCATGGACCTTTCTGTTTCAATCGGATCGCTGACGCTCGCGAACCCGCTGATCGCCGCCAGCGGCTGCTTCGGTTACGGGGTGGAATACGCCGATGTCGTCGATTTGTCGACGCTCGGCGGCGTCGCGGTCAAGGGCCTGTTCCTGAACGAGCGCGAAGGCCATCCGCCGCCGCGTATCGTCGAAACGCCGGCGGGCATGCTGAACGCCATCGGCCTGCAGGGAATCGGCGTGCATCGTTTCGTGCGCGAAAAGCTGCCGGAGCTGCGCGATCGTCGTGCCGTGGTCTTCGTCAACATTTGTGGCACGACCATCGACGAATACTGTGAAATCGCCCGGATCCTTTCCGATCACGAGGGCGTCGCCGCCATCGAACTCAACATCTCCTGCCCGAACATCAAGGAAGGCGGGATCACCTTCGGATGCGACTTGAGCGGCACGCACGGGGTCGTCAGCGCCGTGCGCAAGGTCACGCCGCTCCCGGTCATTCCGAAGCTGACGCCGAATGTGACCAACGTCGCATCCTTTGCCCGCGCCGCTGAGGATGCGGGTGCAGACGCGGTATCGCTGGTCAACACGTTCCTAGCGATGGCAATCGACGTCCACACGCGTCGACCGAAGCTCACCAACATCGTCGGCGGCTTGAGCGGGCCCGCGATCCGGCCGATTGCCGTCCGCATGGTGTACGAGTGCCGTCAGGCCGTGAAGCTCCCGATCGTCGGAATGGGGGGCATCATGACGGCGGACGACGTGCTCGAATTCATGATTGCCGGGGCAACGGCGGTACAGGTCGGCACGGCAAACTTCGTCGATCCGTTTGTCTGGAAGAAAATTCTCGACGGACTCCGCGATTACATGACATCCCACCGCATCGAACGCCTCGCGACCCTGACGGGGACGCTGGATACAACCAAGCGGGAAACGGCGTGGATCAGCTCCTGATCGCCCTGGACGTCGAGACGGCGTCAAAGGCCGTCGCGCTGGCGGACGCTCTCCGGGGACTCGCGGGTGGATTCAAGATTGGCAGCCGGCTCTTCACCTCGGAAGGCCCTTCGATTGTGCGAACGCTCGTCGAAAAAGGCGACCGCGTGTTCCTCGATCTCAAGTTCCACGATATTCCCAATACCGTCGCACAAGCGGTGGCAGCGGCAACCTCGCTGGGCGTCTGGATGGTGAACGTGCACGCCGCAGGGGGGGCGAAGATGATGACCGCGGCTCGGGATGCCGCGAAAGAGGCAGCGGCCCGCGAAGGACGAACGGCGCCGCTCGTCATCGCCGTCACGGTGCTGACCAGCATGTCGGCCGAAGCCTTGGCGGAGACCGGGTTGGCCGGCAGCGACAGTGCCGCAAGGCACGCTCCGTCCCTTCTGGAACATGTCGTCCGACTTGCGCGCCTCGCTGAATCGGCCGGACTGGACGGGGTGGTGGCGTCGCCACAGGAAACCTCAACGCTCCGGAAAAGCTGCGGACAGGACTTCGCGATCGTGACGCCGGGGATTCGGGGCGGCGGAGCGGTGGCGGGAAACCGTGACGATCAGGAGCGAACGATGAGCGCCGGCGAGGCGATCAAGGCGGGCGCCAGCTACATCGTGGTTGGCCGGCCGATCATAGCCGCCGCCGACCCGCAAGCGGCGGCAGAGGCGATCATCAGGGAATGCTGAACGTTGAATGCTGAATGCTGAAGTTGCTCATTCACTTCAGCACTCAGCATTCAGCGATTCACGTTCATTTCGCCGTGATGATGAAGTGTCCGCGACGGTTCTGCTGCCAGCAGGCCTCGGTCTCCTCCGCGCAGAAGGGCTGCTCTTCGCCTTTGCTTACGATCGTCATGCGATCCAACGGGATCCCGAGGCTGACGATGTAGTTCCGCACGGTGTCAGCGCGACGTTCACCAAGCGCCAGGTTGTATTCGTTCGTGCCGCGCGAGTCGGCGTGACCTTCAATCGTGGCCTTGGTGCTGGTCCACTTCTTCATCCAGTCCACATCTTTTTGCAGGGCCGTGCGTGCTTCAGCCGTCAGCTCGGTCGAGTCTAAGCCAAAGAACACGTCCGCCAGGGGCTTTTCGGCGTTCAGCTGCTCGAGCGTCTTGTTCTTGAAGACCTCTTCTTCGCTCGGCGCCGCAGCTGGTGTCGGTGCGGGCGCGGGCGGTGGAGGTGGCGGCGCATCCGGCTTGGTCGCTGGCGGCGCTGCGGGAGGTGGAGCCGGATTCGGAGGCGTCGGTTTGGTCTTGTGACAGGCAGCGCCGCTCAGCGCGGCGATCAACACGAAGGTAGCGCAAACATCGAATCGGCGAATCATCAATACTCTCTCCCCCGCCCTCTCTCACGGGTCGTTCCGCGGAGCTGACGTAAACGTCACGTAGAATTGGATCGACCCGGAGCTTACCGGCCGTTTTTCGCGCTGTCAATGACCGTATCGGCATGATGGATCGACTTCTGCAGGCCACCGCGCTCGCCGAGCGCGATCATTTCTGGTTCAAGGGATTCCGCCGCTTCATGGCACCGCTTCTCGCCGAAGCGGTACGCGGCCGTCAATCACCGACCATCCTCGACTGCGGATGCGGCACCGGCCACAATCTCGGGTTGCTGCGAAACTACGGCGCCGCGGTGGGAATCGACCTGACATGGACCGGTCTCGCGTTTGCGCGCAGTCGAGGAGAGCGGGCCATTGCCCGCGCCACGGTTGCGAGCCTCCCGTTTCCGGACGCCGGCTTCGACGTCGTCACATCGTTTGACGTCATCTATGCCTTGGACGAGGCGACGGAGTCCGCGGCGCTTCGGGAAATGTTTCGCGTGTTGAAGCCCGGCGGCTACCTCGTCATCAACGTCGCCGCAATGGACGTCCTGAAAGGGAATCATTCGGTGCTCTCCAACGAGATCCGGCGTTACAGCCGGTCAACCTTGGGAGCCCGATTGACCACGGCGGGGTTTCAAGTCCGCCGCATGTCCTATACGAACGCGACGATTCTGCCGATTGTTGCCGCCGTGCGCCTCGCCCAGCGCGCGTCAGGCCACGAAGAATCCAATCAGGAGATTTCGATCCCGCCCGCTCCGATCAACGCCGCGTTGGCCGGCGCGCTCGCCCTTGAAGCAGGGCTCCTGCGCTTCGTCAACATGCCGTTTGGCAGTTCCCTGATGGCGCTCGCGCAGAAACCATTCACCCGCTAGTCCGCGAACCGCGAACCGCGAACCGCTACTTCACCGAATAGGAATACATCCGCAACGCAAGATGCCGTTGATCGAGTGACCCGTCTCTCTGGGCGGGCACGAAGAACTTGTCGCTGGTGATCACAACCCGCCCGTCCGCACCGGCGAGGGCATCGGCTGGCAACACAATCTCCTGGGTGAAGTCCGAGGACGGATTGAATCGAATAACCTCGCGATCCCCCACCGCGACCGCAACCGCCGGCGCTGAGTCGTAGTACTTCAGCGGAGACTCTCCCGACAGCGTCAGCGTCACGTTCCGTCCGATCGGCCGTACCCAGAGCACGGCTTTTTCGGCAGTCCAGCGCCACGAGCGCGCGGTCCGCGGGTTGTACTCGGGCTCGAACCATCCCTCCTCGAGCCCGAGCATCGGGACATTGGGCCCCTGCACATCGAACTGCTCGAGGCCCACGGAAATAACACGATTCGAATCGTCGGTGGCCGACGACGAGACTTCGAGCGGGATGTAGCCAGTGCCGGGGAGTGCGCCTCGCGGAAGCGACAAACGACGGAAGAAGAATCCTGGCTTCACTTCCAGGGTGTCGATCGGCGTGCCGTTCAACGAGAGCGAGACCTTCACTGGCGGATCGCCGACGCCGCCCAGGTGTCGTCCACCAACGAGCAATATGGCGTCCTCTTCGCGCCCGCGGATCCATGCGACGCTGGGCTTTCGGTGCGGGCCGAAACCATCCCGCGCGGTCACGCCCGCTACTTCGGCAGTCAGGGCCCATCCGCGATCGAGCATCCACCCGGGAGGAGACATGGCGTAGAGATCGGAATCTCCTGGCCTGGTCCCACCGACGAAGGGGGTCTCCAGAAAGCCCCACCGGAACTGAAGCGGAGCCCGTCTTGACGTTGGATCGATCAGCGCCAGATCCGTACGACGCGGATCGGCCACGAACATGACGGCGCTCGACGGTTCGGCGCGCCATTGCTCGACCAGCGTGAGCCACTCCTGCCCGTGCGGAGCCCTCAACACTCGCCGCGGCTCGAACCGCTCTCCGTTCACCGAGCCTGCACGCTGAAGCCAGTCGACCGCCCGCCGTGCGACGGCGTGGAGTCCGACAATCCTTGCCTGATTCGCGGTACTGCCCGATCGACCGGCCTCGATGAGCGCCTGGAACGCGGGGCTGCTCCGCGAGCCGTATGCCGTCGTCGCTGGTACCCAGAGCGCTGTTGACCAGGCGATGATCGCGGTGGTGCCGAGGATGGTCGCCGTGCCGCGGCCCCAGTCGAGCCCGCTGATCGCCAGGAACGCAATCGGCACGACGAGTGGCAGCGCATACCGAACCGTGATGGTTTCCTGAAACAGCAGATGAAACACCGCGTAGGGCACGTAGCCGACGAGCAACAACGCAAGCGCACGCGGCATCGTCCAGAGCAGGCGCAGCGCGCCCAGGCAGCTGATGACGATCACGACGGCACCGGCGACCGGATGTCCCCAGGGCCACAAGAACGAATACATCGCGGCGTCGAACGCGGCCGTCTTCGTTCTCGTCGTCCACAGCATGACGACGCCCGAGAAGTCTTCGCCCGCCTGCGATCCGAGCGCTCTCCCGTACTCGGACAGCCCGCCGCTGGCGACGATGAGCGGTACCGCCCAGACCAGGACACCGAGGGCCGCGGCGCCGACTGCGGCGAATCGATTCTGCGGACGCAGTCCACTTCGCGGCAGCAGAAGGCCGAGGACCAGCAGCGGCAGCGTCAGCAACGCCGTCTGCGATCGAATGCCGATCGCCACACCGGCAAGAAGGCCGCCCCACATCAGCGCCGACGGCCCGCTCAACCCGGTCAGCACGGAAGCGATCAGCGCCTGGCCGGCAACGGCCGCTGCCAGCCCGGTCATGTCGCTCAACGGACGAAGGGCGGTGAACCAGAAGAGCGGCGACATCACCACAACCAGAGTGGCGCACAACGGCAGCCATCGACTCGCTCGGCCCGGCCTGACGCTGACCAACGCCTGGAACAGCGCACACAGCGGAAATACCAGCACGGCGCCGGCGATCGCGCTCCAGATCGCGAGACCGCGAGCTTCCGGGTTGGCGATATGCGCCGACCGCAGCAGCCACGTGGACGCTTTGGAGAGCCCGATGAAGACCGGGTAGCCCGGCGGATGCGGTTGGTGTTTCGCGACGTCGAAGTCGGCGACGCCGAGCGCGAAATTGATCGAGTCGATGTCTTCGAGGGCTGGCGGCAGAAACACGAGGTGCGCCGCGAGGAACAGCACCGCGATCGCCGCGAGGGACTTTCGCAAGATGGTTGTGAGTTCAGACCTCGCGCAGGCGAAGCGCGTCGTTGAGGCTGCCGAGCCGGTAGCCGCGCAAATCCACGGTCACGTGCGCATACCCGATTGCTCGGAGTTCGCGATCGATCGTCTCGGCGGTCGCCGGCTCGAGCGCCCGGGCAATTTCGTCGCGTCCGAGTTCGAGACGCGCGAGCGTGTCGTGGTGGCGGACGCGGCAGATGCGAAAACCGAGATCTCTCAACACCGTTTCCGCGCGTTCGATCATGCGCAGCTTCTCGTCGGTGACCTCGCTGAAGTAGGGGATGCGCGACGAGAGACACGCCGACGCCGGCTCATCCCACGTCGGCAGGCCAGCGCGTCGCGAGAGCTCGCGAATATCGTCTTTCGTCAAGCCTGCGGCGTCGAGCGGGCTGCGGACACCAAACTCACGAGCGGCCTGCCGGCCCGGCCGGTAGTCGCCGCGATCGTCGGCGTTGCTGCCGTCGGCGATCACGGGAATGCCGCGCTCTCGAGCGATCGCCGACAGATGCGTGTAGAGCTCGTGCTTGCAGTAGTAGCAGCGGTTCGCCGGGTTGGCGCGATACTCGGGCCGCGCCATTTCCGACGTCTGGATGACGATGTGGCTGAAGCCCACCTGCTCGGCGACCCGCCGGGCGATAGTTCGATGGCGCTCGGGATAGCTGGGGCTGTCGGCGGTGACGCACAGGACGGCGTGACCCAAGGCGCGGTGAGCCGCGTAGGCGAGATAGGCACTATCGACGCCGCCGCTGTAGGCGACGATCAGTGACGGAAGCTCGCGGAGCGCACTATCGAGCGCCGCCTCCTTCCATTCGAGCGAGCCGGCGTCCGGCCGAGAGATCGCATCGCCCGCGCTCGGGGCGCAGGACACTAGCGAGGCTCCACCTGAAACCGTCGAGGCTCTGCCTCGCGAGGCAACATGCTTGATAATGCCGCGCCCCTCGACGGAAACTCGAGGCGCCGTGAGCGCTGTCGATGGGCGCTGGCGCGCGGACGGTCTTGACCGTTGGACTCTTGAGTCATTCGTTTCACTTCAGCCGGTCAAGACATCTCGCGAGGCTGCGCGTCAGACCGTCGACGCTTCGCCTCGCCAGGTCATAAGCTTGATAACGCCGCGCTGACGCGCGGACGGACTTGACCGAGCCGATCAACACGTGACTCAACATCTCAGATTCGGCTCGGTCAAGTCCTCTAGTCGAAATCCTCCCCCGTCGTATCGTCCTCGTCGTCGAGATCGTCACCGTCGTCGTCGAAGTCGTCCTCATCAGCGTCGTCGTCGTCCTCCTCCTCGTCCTCGTCGTCTTCTTCGTCAACCGACTCGAGTTCGACGGGCGAAGTACCGGTGACTTCGAGATTGGATCCGCAGTCGGGGCAGCTGATTAGATCGCCCTTGTCGACATCGAACTCGTCGACTTCGATTTCGGCATCACATTCCGGACAGGTGGCCATACATGCTCCTGGCGGCGGTCGCTTCCTCCGCGCGGCTGGCGATGGCAGAGCACGCACGGCGCGCCCATGTCCAATCGCGATAACCTTCGGATTATAACGAGAACCTGATAAATTCTGCAACGAGCCTAACGCACAGAAGACGCTCGTCCGATACGATTTCACGTGACTGCGGCCATCGTGACCACCACAAAAACCGTCATCGTCGCCGACGATACCGCATTCGTCCGGGACCGATTTGCCACCGCCCTGCTGAGCGCCGGGCACACGGCGCTCACGGTGAAGAGCGCGGCGGAACTCCTCGTGCGGGTGCGCGCGGACCTGGCGCGCATCGATCTGATCGTCCTCGATCTTCGTCTGCCACACGCGGGCGGCGTCGAGCTGGTCCGGTCGATCCGCAAGCTCGATGACGGCCGGCTGCCGATTCTGGTGTTCAGCGGAACGATTGCGACCGCCGAAGAAGTGCGGGATCTGGCCGCGCTTGGCGTCGCCGGTTACGTCAACGAGTACAGTGCCGTGCAGCATATTCTTCCATCGCTCGCACCGCACCTCTTTCCCGACAACTTCAACCGCCGCGGCAGCCCACGAGTCGTCCTCGGCATTCCCGTCGCCTACCGGTTCGACAACACGATTGCGGCCGCCTTGACGCTGAACCTGAGCAAGGGCGGATTGGCAATCCGCACGATGAGCCCACTGCCGCAGGGATCGAAAGTTCGCGCACGGTTTCGGCTGCCGGGATCGAAGCGTGACATCGAAGGAGAATCACGCGTCGCGTGGAGCGATCGCCGTGTGGGCATGGGACTGCAGTTCGAAAAGGTCGAACCGCCGGATCAGGCTGCGATCGACGAGTTCGTCGATCAGCACTTTTTTACGAATAGAAAAGCGTGAATTCAGTCGGTTGTTGGGTTTTTGGTTTTTAGTTCTGGGTTTCTAGTTTTTAGTTCTGGGTTTTGTTTCTCGGTTCTGGTCCTGAGGCCAAAAACCAAAAACCCGAAAACCGAAAAACCGACTTGTTACTCTCTTAACAAGCGAAGCGCATTAGCAATCACGATCAGCGAAGCTCCCATATCTGCTGCGACCGCCATCCACAAGGTCGCCGCACCGGCGACCGCGAGAATCAGGAATGCGGCTTTCAAAACGATTGAGAACGCAATGTTCGCCCTGATGTTGCGCATCGTCGCGCGGCTGAGACGCAGCGCGTAAGGAATCTTCAGGAGCTCGTCGGCCATCAATGCGATATCGGCAGTTTCAAGCGCCGCATCCGTGCCGGCCACGCCCATGGCGATGCCGACATCAGCGGCGGCGAGCGCAGGCGCATCATTGACGCCATCGCCAATCATCGCAAGCGCGCCATACCTCCGCCGCAGGTCCTCGACTGCTGTGACCTTATCTTCAGGCAGCAACGCCGCGCGGTAGCCATCGAGGTCGAGCGATTCAGCAAGAGTCTTGGCCGCAGATTCCTGATCGCCGGTCAGCAGCACCACGCCTGTCTCTTATACACATCTGACGCTGCCGACGACAATTAAGCCGTGGGG
>JBKPNQ010000079.1:0-30135 GCA_046732715.1 Acidobacteriota bacterium
ATGAAGTGGCTTTGATGGCCCAGCCGATCGCCGCGACGATACGCTGCCAATTGGTGAGCTCCGCATCGATCTCGCGTCGACCTACAGCCGTCAACTTGTAGTACTTCGCGCGACGATGATTCTCTGACTCGCCCCACTGCGAGGCCAGCCACCCTCTCTCTTCCAAGCGATGCAGAGCGGGGAACAGGGATCCCGGTTTGACGTCGAACGTGCCGCGAGTAATTTGCTGGATGCGACGTGTGATGCCTACGCCGTGGTCTGGCTGGAGCAAGAGCGCACGCAGGATCAGAAGGTCGAGCGTTCCTTGTAGCAGATCGGTCTTTGACGTAACGCTACCCTCCTACAGATGTTCTGTAGGACAGTAGGCGCCCACCTACAGAATGTCAATAGGACGGGCTGGCGGCCGGGCCAGGATCCCTGGTGCGTGCGTTTCACCCACGGTCGGCCTCGTCAAACCGACGGCGGCGCCGCTCCCGTCCGCCGGCTGCACGAAGATCGCGCGACCGCCCTCGCGATCGGCCTGAAACGCGATCTGGCGACTCTATCGGTTATTCTCTGACAGGCCCTGAAATCACGGTTGGAGGATTGAACGTATGAAGCGGAGCGCAGCATTTATCATCGCTCTCCTAATTGGCCTCGAGATATCAGGGATCGCCGGGCCGAGCGTGTTTCCGACTGGGACGACGCTCTACAACCCGGAGAAAGCCTACAATTCGTTCGTGGTGATCACTGGGGGCGACGGCTTCGGCCACTTGATTGACATGAACGGCAATTCGGTGCACGAGTGGAAGAACGCCAGTGTCTCCCTGACCACGTCGATTGACCCCGCGCTAACGGGCGGCAAGCGAGGCCACGCTCTGGTGACCTTGAGCATGGTCGAGGGCCAGGGCACCGATCTTGTGCCTGGAGCAGTGACCACGCGAATCGCAAAGACCATCGCCGAACTTGATTGGGACGGTAAGACGGTGTGGACGTTCGGCGACAAAATGCCGGACGGCTTAGCGCGTCAGCACCATGACTGGGCACGGCTTCCAAACGGCAACACGCTGGTGCTGTCGAATCTCGTTCATGCAGTGAAGAATTTCAAAATGCCATACCTGCTGGACGATGTCGTGTATGAAGTAAATCCAAAGGGCGACGTTGTATGGAGCTGGGTTGCCTCGGATCATCTCGCTGAGTTCGGCTTTAGTGCCGAGCAAATGCAACTGGTCCGCAATACTGATGACGGCGATTATCTCCACCTCAACAGCATGAAACCGGTGGGTTCCAACCGTTGGTTCGCCGCCGGTGATTCAAGATTTGCGCCCGACAACATCATTATTGACTCTCGGAACGCCAACTTCATTGCCATCATAGACAGAATGACGGGTAATGTAGTCTGGCGGCTAGGGCCGAATTATCCGATGGCGAACACGCCTCCGACTTCACGCAAAGTACCGCGTCCCCTGGATCGAACCAGCGGACAACACGACGCCCAAATCATCCCTGAAGGGCTACCTGGCGCGGGCAATTTGCTGGTGTTCGACAACGAGGGCGAAGCTGGTTATCCAGCCGTGACGGTGACAGTAACCGGCGGCTCGCGTGTCCTGGAGATCGATCCCCTCAAGCAGCAGATCGTCTGGCAGTACACGGGTGAGGACTCAGGGGGGCCGGGCTGGTCATTTCGGAGTACGCATATCAGCTCAGCGCGCCGCCTACCAAACGGGAATACACTCATTTGTGAAGGCCAGGCCGGGCGCGTGTTCCAGGTGACGAGGGATGGCGAAATCGTCTGGGAATATGTGAACGCCTACCCACGGAACGCCAGGGACCCGAACACAGGACGCAGCGTGGCCAACTACGCGCTCTACCGCGCGCAGCCTGTGCCATATGACTGGGTTCCGGCAGGCACGCCACATTCAGAGAAACCGGTCACACCTCCCGATAACACACAATTCCGAATCCGTTGAAACCATACGAGCACGTGGCAGCGACCTCACAGGCGCCTGAAGGCAGTTGACAGCCGCACCAGACATCGCTAGGATACCCCTATCAATTTTATGCCTAAGTTTGACATGCCTTCAGGGGCATTGACTCTCCTCATTCTCCGGGTCCTGAAATCTGGACCGTTGCATGGCTACGCGATCGCGCAGCGCATCCACACGCTATCGTCCGACTTGATCCAAGTCGAGGAGGGCGCGCTCTATCCGGCGTTGCAGAAGATCCTGCTCAAGGGGTGGGTCACCGCCGAGTGGGGCATCTCGGAGACGAACCGCAAGGTGCGCTTCTACCGGCTGACGCCCGCCGGCCGGAAGCAGCTCGCGGCGGAGATGGCCGATTACCATCGCGTCCACGAGGTCATCCGCGCCATCCTGCAGAGCGCCTGAGCCGCCATGAGGACGCTGCTGCGCCGCCTGCACTACCTGCTCAATCGCGGCCGGTTCGACCGCGAGCTCGCCGACGACCTCGAGTTTCACCGGCAGATGTCGGCGCGCCACGGGAACATCCCGCTCGGCAATCCGCTCCGACTGCGGGAAGAGTCGCGCGACGCGTGGGGCTGGACCTGGATCGACCGGCTGGGCCAGGACCTCCGTTACGCCGCCCGCGTGCTGCGCCGATCGTGGGCCTTCACCCTGGCAGCCGTCATCATGCTCGCGGTCGGCACCGGCGCCAACGTGGCGGTGTTCGGCTTCTTCAACCTCATGGTGCTCCGGCCTGTCAACGTCCGCGAGCCCGGGTCGCTGCTCCGCTTTCATCGTCGCAGCCTCGATCGGTACGCATTCGCCCTCCCGTATCCGGAGGCCGCTTTCTTCCGGCTGCACGCGCGAACGTTTTCCGCGCTGATGGCGGTCCACACGACCACCGTCTCGATCGACGGTGAGGCGAGGCCCGTCGACGCCAGCTTCGTCACGACGAACTTCTTCGAGGAGCTCGGCGGCGCGTCGAGCCTCGGACGGACGCTCATCGACGCCGTCGATGAGCGCGCCGGCGCCGATCCCGTCGTCGTGCTGGGACACGGGTTCTGGGAGCGCCGCTTCGGCAGGGATCCGTCGATCGTCGGCCGGGCGCTCGAGATCAACGGCAGGCCCGCGACGATCGTCGGGGTGGCCGCGCGCGAGTTCGGGGGAGTGGGATCCGGCGTGAGCGAGCCTGCGTTATGGGCGCCGATCGCCCAGCAGCCGTATTTTGTGAGCGGGAGCCCGTTGCTGACGGACTTCTCGGTAGATGGGCCGGGTGTGAGCCTGTGGGGCCGCGTCCGCGACGGCTTCAGTCCGACAGCGGCCGAGGACGAGCTGGCCGCGCTCGCCGCCGAACTCCGCCGCCAGCATCCAGCCGACATCTGGGAGCACGAGCGTCTGCCGAGCGAGCCGGGCGGATACGTGAGCAGCATGATTGCGGGCAACCGGAGAGGCACCGGCGCCGAGGCGCGCGATCCGGTCTACCAGGTCGTCGCGCTGGTCTCGGCCCTCACGCTGATGATCCTCGCGGTCGCCTGCGGCAACCTCGGGAGCATGCTGCTCGCGCGAGGCGTCGCGCGCCAACGCGAGATTTCCATCCGGATCGCGGTCGGCGTGAGTCACGCGCGCCTGGTGCGCCAGCTGTTCACGGAGAGCCTGCTCCTGGCGGTGCTCGGCGCGGGCGGCGGACTCGTGCTCGGTGCCGTCCTTTTGCGCTGGTTGCTGCGCACCACCGGGGCGCCGGCATGGCTGGACGCGAGCCCGGACTGGCGCGTCGCGGTCTTCGCCCTCGCGATGGGCGCTCTCTCCGCCATCCTCTTCGGGCTCACACCCGCGCTGCAGATCGGGCGCCAGCAGCACGGCGCGCGAGCGGCCCGGCACCTCCTGATTGGCGCGCAGGTCGCGGCGAGCTGTGTCCTGCTGATCGTGGCCGGGCTGCTTGGCCGGGCGCTCAGCACCCTGACCTCAACCTCGCCCGGGTTCGACGTCGCACGAACGACGATCGTGTCTCCCGCCTTGAGGAGCAACGGCTACACACCGTCCCGCGCACGCGCGTACTTCGAGACGCTCGGCGCCAGGCTCCGCGCGATCGGCGGCACCGAGTCGGTCGCCTTTGCTCTCAGCCCGCCGCTCGGACGCGTGACGATGACCGCCGGGGCGGAGGTCGACGGGCGTCATGTCGACTTGCGCGTGAACCACGTGAGTGCGGGATTCTTCGAGACGATGAGTATCCCGATCCTGCGGGGCCGCGCCCTTCGTCCCGACGAGCGGCACGTCGTCGTCATCAGCGAGTCGACGGCCCGCCAGGCCTGGCCCGGGGAGGATCCCCTCGGGAAGACCCTCGTACTCGGTGATCGTTTCACGGTGGTCGGCATCTCGAGCAACGTGCGCGTCGCCAGGTTCGGAGAGCCCGAGAACGGCCAGGCCTACTTCCCGATCGAGACCGAGCAATGGCCGGCGATGTCCATGCTCGTGCGCACGGCCGGCGCGCCGGCGGGCCTCGCGCGGGCGGTCACCGTGACCGCCTCGGCGCTCGATCCCGGCGTGCTTCCCAGGGTGGACGCGATGAGCCGCGCCTTCGAGGACAGTCTTCGGGCGCCGCAATACAGTGCGGTCGCGGTGACTGCGCTCGGAGGGATCGCCCAGTTGCTGGCGTGCCTGGGCGTCGTCGGGGTGGTGTCATACGCGGTCTCGCAGCGGACCAGGGAGATCGGCATTCGGATGGCGCTCGGAGCACGCCCCGCCAGCGTGCTGGCCATCGTGCTGCGACACCTCTCGTGGCCCGTGGGATTGGGGCTCGTGGTGGGAGTGACGGCCGCCGCCGCCTTGTCGCAGGTGCTGCGCGGCCGGCTGTACGGCGTCAGTCACCTCGATGCCGCGGCCTACGCGGGAGCCATCGCGCTGTTCGTCGTGACGACAGCGATCGCCGCCGCGATCCCAGCCCAGCGAGCGCTGCGCGTCGATCCGCTTCGGGCCCTCCGTCACGAATAGTCTGATCTGCGCTCACGCCGCTTAAGGGACGAGCCAGGGTCGGCAATCGTCCAGTGCGGCGAGCCACCTCTAAAGAATTGACCCAAGTCGCCGACAGCGAAGCCCTTGCGAGTTCTAAGGTCCGTCACCGCGGCGCCACGTCCGCGCATCATCAGCTGCCGTTACCTACAGCGCAATTGCGGTCTACTTTGGCAACGATCGTTGCCTGCGCATCGTTTCAAGGACGCGCTGAAAGAGTTCGATCTCAGGATTTCGAGCATTCGAACGGACCGTTGTGGCGTCGCCGAAATCGAGTAGTTGATAGTCGGGTGAGCGGTACGCAGGCCAGTGAGGCAACCCTCCACCGTTTGGATTCCCTGTCTTCGCAAACCGCACCCACGCTGCTGCCATTGTCCCTGACACCATGCGATCGATGTCGTCGAATTGCGACGCGTCGCCACTCGTGTTGTCAAAGACGTACGGGACTTCAGAGGTGTGCGCGGCGCCTCCCCAGGCCGAGCGGCTGGACGGCGCGACGCGCGAAAACCGATACATATAGACATCGCTGAGCTTCGAAGCCGCACGAGCGGTCAGGGCCGCCGTCGCGACGAATCGCGACTCGGTTTCCAACAACGGCGCCACTACGGAGACTTCGGCGTCTGTTGCTGCCGGGTATCTCGCGAGCACAGTGTCAACGAACTCTGCGGGAAACCTCGCGCGGACGAACGCGCGATAGTCCTCGAGCGTCTTCGGTAAGTCCCGCACATAGAAAAGACCCTCGTCGGCGTTGTGACCAATGAGGAGCGGTAATTTCGCCTGGCTGCTCGTGCCCACGAGAAGGGCAGGATCATCCGGTACCACATGCCCGTCCACGAGCGGGACGTACAGGCTCAAGCCCAAGGTTTCACTGGTGTTAGGCGCGCGCGCGAGCACCTCGTCGGCGGTCAACCCGCGGAGGGTCGCGATGTTGGCGGCGAGCGAGAGTCCGTGGGCTTCCGCTGCCGCGAAGCGGTAAGACGCGACGCGCAGGCGAGGCTTCGGCCCGGCCGCTGAGTAGCCCAGGCTTTGGGCGATGGCGCGGTGGAACAATCCCCGGGCCAGCGGCGAGACCATGAGGAATATCTGACTGGATGCGCCGGCCGACGATCCGAACAGCGTCACGTTCTCCGGGTTTCCGCCGAACGCCGCGATGTTCGCGCGTACCCAGCGGAGCGCGGCGATCTGATCGAGCAGTCCGTAGTTACCGGAGACATGGTGCTCGGACTCGCGCGACAGCGCGGGGTGCGCCAGGAACCCAAGCGCTCCTAGTCTGTAATTGAAACTCACGACGACCACACCACGTCGAGCCAGGTTTGTCCCGTCCACGCGGGGCCCCGTGACCGAGCCGAAGTTGAATCCTCCACCGTGGATCCAGACCATGACAGGGAGCCGGTCGCCGCTGGACTTCGCCGGGGTCCAGACGTTGAGCGTGAGGCAGTCTTCGCTTGCGGGCCCACCCAGCGCACCGGCGCGCGCGGGCGGCGTACCGGGACATCGCGGTCCGAACTGCGTAGCCTCCCGCACGTCGGTCCACTGTTCGGCCGCTGCGGGTGGGCGCCATCGACGGTCTCCGGTTGGAGGAGCGGCGTACGGAATACCCTTGAACGCCATGACGTCGGTCCCACTGCCTCGCACCGGCCCGGACTGCGTATGAACCGTTGTTGAGACTGGCTGAGATGCCTGTTGCTGCACGACGGGAAGAGCAAAAACAACAGCCACCAGATTTAGGCCCCAGCGCATTGATAGCCCTCCGGACGCGTGGACTCGCGCAGGTAAAATAGCCACCACGCGGCGAGCATGTCCCAGGGGATTTCCAGGGATCGTGCAGCTTTTGTCCAAGGATCCGCAGTGAGATTGCGCTTCGGCCCATTCACGCTCGATCTCGAGAGCAGGCAGCTGATGAGCGCCGGCCGGGAAATTCATCTCGAGCCGAAAGCATTCGAGCTGTTGTCGGCGCTCGTGCTCGAGCGGCCGAAGGCGCTCTCGAAAGCCGACCTGCAGCAACGTCTGTGGCCCGGCACATTCGTCGCCGAAGCCAACCTCTCCAATCTCGTGGCGGAAATTCGGGCGGCACTCGGTGACCCGGCCCGTGCTCCGAAGTTCGTGCGCACCGCGCACGGCTTCGGCTATGCGTTCTGTGGTGAAGTGGTGTCGGTGACGGAGCCCGGTGAGGCGCCGCCCATTCGCGAGGCATCCGAATCGAGCAACGGACTCGGGGCCTGGGTACCGGCGGGTCCACCGCCGCCGCGATCGAGTCGTGTCCCATGGCTGGTCGCCGGTGTGCTCGCCGCAGGACTGATCACGGCCACAGTCATGGCACTGCGCCGCGATGACGGCCTCGCGTCGGCCGTGGGTCCGGCGCAGTTCACCATCGCCCCGCCAGAGAATGCGTCGTTTGGCGGTCCGAGTCGTCCTGGTAGCGGCACGGCCACGCAACTGGCAGTCTCCCCTGACGGCCGGCACATCGTCTTCGTGGCGCGCGCCACAACCGCGTTTCAGATCTGGTTGCGACCGGTCGCCACGCTGGAAGCGACGCCAATTCAGGGCACCGACGGCGGCACCTTCCCGTTCTGGTCCCCTGACAGCCGTTCTATCGGATTCTTCTCGGATGGCAAACTCAAGAGGGTTGAGATTACCGGCGGACCTCCGATCCTGCTGGCCGACGCACCGGCCGGGAACGGCGGGAGTTGGAGCCGCGAGAATGTGATTCTGTTCGCGCCGGGGCCTTCACAAACCGGCTTGCTGCGCGTGTCGAGCACCGGCGGAGTACCGACCGTCGCCACGACCCTCGATAAGACCGCCGGAGAAGACGTCCACCGGTGGCCTCACTTTCTGCCCGATGGCCGGCACTTCTTCTATACGGCCGTCACCGGCCCCTGCTGTCCGGCCTCCACACCGTCGGTGATCAGAATTGGCTCGCTCGACAGGCCGGGGGCCGATCGGATCCTTTTTGAGGCGGAGTCCGCGGTGTTGTACGGCTCCGGTCATCTGATCTTCGCGCAAGAGCAGACCTTGATGGCGCGCCCGTTCGACCTCGATTCACGGCAACTGCTCGGTGATGCCTTTCCATTGGCCGAGCATGTCACCACGGAGCAAAACCGCTACGTCGGTGCGTCGCTGTCAGAGAACGGCACGCTGGTGTACGGACAGAGCGGCGCCGACGTAACACGGCAGTTGACCTGGTTCGATCGCACCGGCCGCCGGCTCGGCACACTGAGTGACGCAGCTCTCTACACCGGCCTCGCGCTGTCGCCGGACGAACGCCGCGTGGCGGTGACGCTGGAAACCGGCGCTCCGAGTAACGTCGACATCTGGCTGATCGATATCGCCCGTAACATTCGATCTCGCCTGACCGTCCATCCAGGACAGGAACGGTCACCGGTGTGGTCACCGGATAGCGCGCGAATCGCGTTCCAATCCTCACGATTCCGCCAGCCGATCGCCCTGCGTCAGACGTTGAGCAGTGAGCCACACACGGATGAATTGCTCCTCGAAGGGCAGGGGAACTTCACGATGACTCCGAGCGGTTGGTCCTCGGACGGACAGTTCATTGCGTATACGACTCGAGGATCGAACGTATGGGTCCTTCCGTTGTTCGGCGATCGGAAGCCGTTTGCGTTCGCGGATAGTCCGTTCATCGAAACCTCCGCCGTGTTCTCGCCGGATGGCCGATGGATCGCTTACACGAGCAACGAAGGTGGCCAGTCGGACGTCTACGTGCAGTCGTTTCCCAGACCGGGCGCGAAATCTCAAGTGTCGAGAAACGGTGGGAGCCATCCCGTGTGGAGAGCGGACGGCCGCGAATTGTTCTATCTCGGGCCGGATGGGACGATGATGTCCGTCCTAATCGGAGCGGGTCATTCGTTCGATGCCGGACTGCCGCGGGCCCTCTTTCACGCCAGCGCCTGGAGCCTCACGTATAACCAGGTCTACGCCGTGACCAAGGACGGGCAGCGTTTCCTCGTCAACGCAACTCCACCGAAGTCCAGCGTCGCGGCGCCGCTGACCGTCGTGCTCAACTGGGCAGCGGCGATCCACAGGTAACGAAGCGCAGGCCCATTTCGTCGTCCAGCACACGAGCCACGAACCAGAGACGCTCGTCGATGACGTCCCGTTAATTCGTGAGTTCCACGTAGGCGACTCGTCCTGATGCATCGGAATACAGCGTGACGTACGTGGGCTGTCCGTCGATGACGGTCTGCAGCGTCTCATACGCGACGAGTTCGTGTCCGTGCATCCGCAGCGGTCGGGCGCCGAGCGTCGCCCGCCCGGCGTACTCGAATGGGCCTGCGGCTGTGAGGAAACTGCGCACTTCTTCGAGCCCCTCGGGTTCGAGCGCGTCGGCGTACATCGATGCCTCGTCGACGTGTCCGTCGCGGATCGACTGCATTGCCGCGATGAGTCTCCGCGTTTCCGTGGGTTTTGCGTCGGTCTTCTGTCTTTCCGCCGACGGATCGAGCACGTTGGGGATGTACGCGCGAGCAATCATGTTCACGTAGTCCCGCACCGCGGAGTAATCACAGTTCGTCAGCACGACCACCCCGACGTCATCCTCCGGATAACGGGCGATGAAGGCGTGGAAACCCGTCCGGTAACCACCTGCGTGTTCCTGCCGGCGATGGCCGAGCCACGTATCACTGACCCAGCCGTACGCATAATCCAGAGGAAGGCCGTCGTCAGAAACCGCCGGCTCCCACAACGCTTCCGGTGCGTGGATGATCTGTCGCTGCGCGAGCGCGATCAACCACTTGGCCAGGTCGCGCGCTGTCGTCAGAATGCCGTTATCGGGACGCGAGTGCAGGTATTGACCGAGATACCATCCGTGACGGAGTTCGCGCGCGTCTGTCCTCCGGTATCCGCTCGCGCGTCTCGCGACGATCGCGGAGTTGTCGATGAACGACGAGTCCGTCATCCCCGCGGACTTGAAAATCTTCTCGCGCACGAATTGTTGGTACGGCATGCCAGAGACGTTGGCGACGATCGTCCCGAGCATGGTGTAGTTCGGACTGCTATAGACGAAACGCCGCCCGACCGGCGCGACCATCTTCAATCGAAAGAACGCCTGCATCATGGACGACTCGTCCGCCGGCGCGACGACATCCTGCCCGTAGGGGATCAGATCAGTCGCGAAATCCTCCGGCAGGCCCGAACTCATCGTGATCAGGTGCCTGACCTTCATGCCCGCCCACGATTCCGGCGCCGACGGAATGAAGCGGCTTACTGTGTCGTCGGGATCGAGCCTGCGTTCCTCGACCAGGATGCGCACTGCCGCGCCCGCGAACATCTTGCTGATGCTCGCGATCTCGAACTTCGTGTCCGGCGTCACCCGCGCGTTCCATTCAAGATTCGCGAATCCGTAAGCGCCTTCTCTCACCACCCGGCCGTGCTGCACGACCGAGAAGCTCAGTCCAGGCACGTGCTCACGTTCCATGGCAGTCTGGATGTCGCGATCGAGCCGATCGGTGGCGCTGGCCAACGGCAGCAGGAATAGTGCAAGAATCATGGCGCGCATCGAGCGAATTGTAACGCGGGCCCTCCTGGTTCACTCGTCGCGCAGCGCCTCGATCGGCCGACAAGTCACTCACGCAGGGCGCCCCCCGGATTTACCCGCAACGCACAACCGCGGACAACACGCCGTGAGCGTGACGGTGATCAGCATAAGCACGGGTCGGACAGCTTGTACACACCGTGGACGACAGACGGCCGCGGTCGCGTTGACGCGTCGACCGGGCGCGGATACCCTAGCCGGGAGCGCCCATGTTGTGTCGAATGATCTGTTGCCTGGTGGCTGTTGGAGCCGTGGCGATGTCTTCGCAGGCAGTGCCGCGGAACACCCCTGTCGGCACGTGGCGTGGCGATTCCAAGTGTCTGGTGACGCCGAGCGCTTGCCGGGATGAAGATTCGGTCTATCGCATCGCCGCCATCGCGCAGTCGCAGACGAAACTGACGCTCACGGCAAACAAGATAGTCGACGGGCGGGAAATCAGTATGGGCACGAGCGACTGTTCGTTTTTCCCGGACAGTCATGTTTTGAAGTGTCCATTGCCCAACGGCTATACCATCCGCTTCGAGCTGAAGGCCGACTCGCTGAATGGCACGATGACGCGCTCTGACGGAACGGAGTGGCGGAAAATCACGCTGCGCAGGACTCGCAAATAGTGACAATCGTCGCTCAAGGCGGGGGGGTTGGTTTCGTTCTAGGGACCACCCGCTGGTTTCTCGCCGCGAGATGCTCGTGGGCGACGACCTGCCGCCGAGGGATCCCGCCGGCGTCGGTCAGCGAATGTGTCCGCGACCGGTCCTGAGAGGTCGTTCCAGACTAATGAGCGAGACACGCAACGACTGGTAGTCCCCAGATTTCGAGGCGCTTGCCACGGCGGAGCGTGCTGCAACGACATTACGGCTGGAAGGCCGGCGTGCCGCCGATGGTGGTCGCGGCCTATGTGGCGACGGCACGCGTGCATGACAACAAGCACTACCTGAGCGACGTGGTCTTCGGCGCGGCGATGGGAATTGCTGCGGAACGGACGGTGATGCACGACTGCTATCATCCCCACGCGGGAGGTGATACGCGCACTTCGCCCGCGGAGGATGCAAGAAACGAAAGGGGCGGACGCCCCGATCTACAATGCGCCGCATGCGATGGCACTTGGCTGCGGTCGTCTTTATTATCCTGTTGGCGCCGGGTGTCGGCGCGCAGGCTGATTTCGAATCGACTGTCGACCGCATTGCTGCTGACGCCCTGAAGCAACCGATCGCAGGTCTCTCGATTGCGATCGCGCGGCGCGGACAGCCGCTGTTCGTTCGCGGGTATGGGCGCGCACGCCTGGACACGAACGCGCCGGTTACCCCGGCAACCGTCTTCCACGTCGCGTCAATCTCGAAAAACATCGAGGCTGCTGTCGCAGTCAGGCTGGCCGAACAGGGAAAGCTGGTGCTCGATGCAGACGTCACCAAGTACGTTCCGAACGCGCCGACACACGGCGGCCGCGTCACCATCGCGCAGCTTCTGAGCCACACCTCTGGTCTCTACAACTTCACCGACCTGCCGACGGCGCTTGCGAACGAGGGCCGCGACTGGACGCATGATCAGGTGTTCTCACTGTTTCGTGATCAGCCGCTTGTCTTCGCCCCCGGAAGCCGCTGGCGCTACAGCAACTCGGGCTTCTACCTGGCCGGTGTCGCGATCGAGCGAGTAACTGGCCAACCGTACGGAACATACGTCAAGAACCAGATTTTTGCGCCGCTGGGAATGCCGACGGCGTCCCTGTGTACCGTGCACGACACCGTCGCAAGCCTGGCGAGCGGGTACATCGTCGCAAAAGGCGCCCTCGAGCCGGCGCCCTACATCACTTGGTCGCTGCCCTTCGCAGCAGGCGCGATCTGTGCGACGGCCGCCGATCTGATTACGTGGCAGCAGGCGCTCGAGAATGGACGGGTCATTTCGCCGGCAGGAGTCGCCCAGATGCGCACGCCGTCGCGCCTCAACGACGGCACGACCATCGATTATGGCCTCGGCACTCGGATGGGCACGCTCGAAGGCCATCGGGTGGTCGGCCACACGGGCAGCGGCGGAGGCTACAAGGCGATCCTCGAATCCTTTCCCGACGACGGTGTGATGATCGCGGTGCTTTCAAATACCGAAACGGCGTCGGTCGCCTCCGTCGCTGGCGCGCTGGCGCGCGCGGCGCTTGGACTCGAGCCGCATGAGCCGGTCGATTCACCGGTGCCGCCGGACGAGGCGCTTGCGATCGCCGGCACGTTCGATTCTGACGAGGGGCGGATCGAACTGTTCACATGCGCCGACCGGATCTGCTTCCGTACGCTGGATGGCGCGGTCCGCGGCACGCAGAAGCGCCGTGCGCCGTTCGTCTACGACGTCGGCCCGGAGGTCGTGGTCCGGTTCGATCGCCGGGTTGAACGTCCTGACTGGGCGTTCGTGTACAGCGCGGGGCTGCTCACTGACGCCAAGCGCCGCGCCAAGTAGGGCAAGGTCTCCGCGAGTTCAGAATCGTTGACGAGTTGCGGAAATCGTCCAGTCCGGCGAGCCACTTCAACTGTAGAACTCACACCCGATTTGCGTCTTGCAACTCCGCGTGCTTGTTGTGTATTGACATAATTGACGTTATGTAAATACACTGAACTCATGTCCACCAGCACTGAGCGAAAACGGGCAATGCGCCGCGAGGAGCGGGTGTCGCGCACCTACCGCCTGCCGTTGTCGAAATTGAAGGCGGCCCAGCGAGCGCTCGGGGCAGCTACGGCAACCGAGGCTATCGAGCGAGCGCTCGACCTCGCCGTCTTTCAGCGCGAGCTCGTCGACGGGACACGCGCCATGCTCGGCGTCGAGATCACATCTCCAGACCTCGCGCCGTGACCCGGACGACGCCCAAGTACGCGCTGGACACGCAGCTCTTCATCGACGCGTTTCGCGATCTCACGGCCAACGCGGCCTTCCAACGATTCCATCGGGCGTTCGCGCCGTTCGAGTATCTCAGCGTCGTCGTGGCTCAAGAACTGCGAGCCGGAGTGAGGCGAGGGCAGGACCGGAAGGCGCTCGAGCGCAACGTCCTCAGCGTGTTCGAGCGAGCCGGGCGGACATTTGCGCCTTCTCCCGATGCCTGGCATCGTTCGGGCGATCTGCTGTCGGACATGGCGCGAAAGGAGGGGCTCGAGGTCGGCCGCGTGTCGAAGTCGTTCGCGAACGATGTCCTGCTGGCACTGTCATGTCGTGAGGCGGGTTGCGTGCTCGTGACCGAGAATGAGAGGGACTTTCAACGCATTCGCCGGCACGTGCCGTTCGACTACGTCAAGCCTTGGCCTGCTGGACTGCTGCTGTGAACGCATGCTGATGGTTCTCGACGGCCTTCCCGGGGTGGGCACGGCGACCATCGCACGAGAGTCGGCGCGTTCGTTGGCCGCCGTCTTAACGCGGGTCGGTCGAGCGACCCGGAAAAATCCGACGCGGTCGCCGTGTCGTCACAGTTCGCGGGTATCTCGCGCTCCCACCTTGTCTTTCTCTTCACTCACGACGGCCCGCGCTTCCGAACACGCACGCCTTGGCCGAGAGTTCAGACGAATCGACAGAGCCGGTGGGTTCATGTGCCGAGGAGCCTTTCAGCCGGCGTGACGGATGAGCCGTTGCAGAAATCGCCTATTTCGGAACGCCGCCGGGGTCGTGCGTGTGCTGCTCGGGTGTGTGCTCCTCGATCTCACCGGGTGTCGATGCGAGTTGCTGCCACGCCGCCTGCGTTTCCGGGGGTAGCTTGTCGCTGTGTTTGATGAATGCGACGACCTTCCACATCTCTTCGTCGGACAGAACGCCGTCCCACGACGGCATGCCGGTCATCCGCACGCCGTGCTTGGTCACCCAGAACAGCCACGCGTCATCGTCGTGGGGAATCTGATTGATGAGTTGCGGAACCGGCGGATTGAACTTGTTCTGCATGGGACTGATCTTGGCCTTCGCGCCTCCGTGGCAGAACGCGCAGTGTTCCTCGTATTCTTTCGCGCCCTCGGTGAGGTTCGCGGCAGTGATCGTCGTGGGATTGTTGCCTTCGGGCTTGTGCTTCGAGGCGTAGACGTCCATCGCCCGGCTCGCGAGCGCCCGTTCGAGTCCGCCCGGCGGGTTGTCGGCGCCGATCGGATAGAGACCGAGGTGCGCGATCGCGAACACGGTGAGCGCGGTCGCGAGCAGCGTGGCGATGATCCCGGCAAGGAAAGTCTTCATGACGGGATTCTATTCTTTCGCATGTGTCGGGTCACCTTTCCCGGCGTCGTGGTTAAGGTTCACAACCAGAAGATCCGAGAGACCCCGCCGGATCGTGCGCGCGAATCGTGAGCGCCGGCGAGACGACCCGGACGCGTAAGTCCGAGGTCGAACGATGTATCCTTGAACTTTTGGACGTGAGGGCTTCTCACCGTGATCAGACGACGACTCGGACAAAGCGATCTCGAAATCACCTCCATCGGCCTGGGCACCTGGGCCATCGGCGGACGTCAGTGGGGCGGCGGCCAGGACGATCGGGCGAGCATCGAGGCGATTCACGCGGCCGTCGATCACGGCGTGAACTGGATCGACACGGCGCCGATTTACGGCTCCGGGCATTCGGAGGAAGTCGTCGGGCGTGCGATCAAGGCGCTTCCGGCGTCGCGTCGTCCCTATGTCTTCACGAAATTCGGCCTTGGCGTGAACGTCGACGCGCCCGAAAAATCAGCCAGCGAGAAGGAAACCCTGGCCGAGTGCGACGCCAGTCTCCGCCGCCTCGGCGTCGAGCGGATCGATCTCTATCAGCTGCACTGGCCGGCGCCGCAGCCGATTGCCGAGACGGCCTCGGCGTGCGCGAAGCTCCTGAAGTCGGGGAAGATTCGCGCCGTTGGCGTGTCAAACTTCTCCGTCGCGCAGCTCGAAGAATGGATGGCGACCGGCGTACCGCTGAACTCTGATCAGCCGCCGTTCAGCATTCTGCGCCCCGCAGCTGCGAAGGATGTATTGCCCTGGTGCGCGGCACACAACGTGGGTGCCATCTCGTATTCGCCGCTCTTTCGCGGCTTGCTCTTCGGCACCTGGTCGCGCGACAAGACGTTCGGTCCCGACGACGCGCGCGGCCCCCATAAGGACTATTCAGGACCTCGCTTTCAGCGCCATCTCGATGCCGTGGACGA
The DNA here is from genome assembly GCA_046732715.1 of Acidobacteriota bacterium. Lineage (GTDB taxonomy): Bacteria > Acidobacteriota > Vicinamibacteria > Vicinamibacterales > 2-12-FULL-66-21 > JALZOC01. The sequence continues at coordinate 15,612 of JBKPNQ010000079.1, forward strand.
GATTCAGGCGATTGCGCGCGCCGCCGGCCTGAGCTGCGCACAGCTGTGCGTCGGCGTGCTGCTCGTGACGCCTGGACTCACGGGCGTCATCTGCGGCGCGCGCGATGCCCGTCAGGGTGCGCTCGTCGCGAATCTCGGCGTAGCAGTGACGCAGGAGCAGGCGGCCCAGGTCTGGGCCGTTGTCCGACGGCTGGAGGCAGCACTGGCAGGCCTCTAAGGCTCGAATTCGCCCTTCATTCTTCGACCAATGCCCTGACCAGTTCACGGTTGAAGTCGGGAATATCTGCCACAACCCGCCCCCAGACTTGGTTGGCCTCGCGGAAGGCGGGTTCGTCCGCCCATACTCCGCCGACACACTGAAGATCATCTTTGATTCCCGTTGACCCGGTCACGCGCTGACCGTGCTTGACGATGCCCGCTGAGATTGCGATCGAGCCGCCGTGGCAGATGATGCCGACGATCTTTTTGGCATCGTTCATTTCTTGAACGAGCTTCTTGACAACGTCGTACCGCCGCAATTTATCGGGCGCCCAGCCTCCCGGAAGAACCAGCGCGAAGAGATCTTTCGATTTCAAATCTTCGATCTTCGCGTCCGGGGCAATCATCAATCCATTCTTGCCGCGCACAGGCTTGAGATCCAGGCCGGCGCTGAGCACCTTCGCTCCCTCCTCCTGCAACCGCATCAGCGGAACGTAATACTCCAAATCCTCCACGCCGTCGGCGATGAGGGTGGCAATGGTCTTATTCTGCAATCGCATACAGTGATGTTATCTTTGGCGCTCATTTTCGGGGAGCGCACATGAAAAAACTGATCAACGACCCGCAGGATGTGATGCGCGAATCGCTGGCCGGGTTCGCTGCAGCCCACGCCGACATCCTCAAGGTTTCCTTCGATCCCGTGTACGTGGTTCGGGCGGACGCCCCCGTTCCCGGCCAAGTGGGGATCATTTCGGGCGGCGGCAGCGGTCACGAACCCTTGCACGGCGGATTTGTGGGAAAGGGGATGCTCGATGCCGCCTGTCCAGGCCAGGTCTTCACGTCCCCCAGTCCCGACCAGATGGAAGCAGCCACCGACGCTGTCAATGGCGGAGCCGGGGTCCTCCACATCGTCAAGAACTACACCGGCGACGTGATGAATTTCGAAATGGCCGCCGAGCTTTGCCAGGCTCGCGGTATCGAGGTCCAGGCGGTGGTGATTAATGATGACGTCGCCGTCCAGGACAGCCTCTACACCGCCGGACGGCGCGGCGTCGGCGCCACCGTGCTGGCGGAAAAGATCTGCGGCGCGGCCGCCGCCCGCGGCTACGATCTCCCGCGCGTCGCGGCTTTGGCCGGCCGGGTGAATGCCTGCGCTCGTTCCATGGGGATGGCGTTGAGCCCCTGCACCGTGCCCGCCGCCGGCAAACCCAACTTCGTGCTGGGCGATGACGAAATGGAGATGGGCGTCGGCATTCACGGCGAACCGGGCCGGCGCCGCATGGCTCTGATGCCCGCAGCCGAGTCGGTCGCGCACATGGCCGAGGCGATCCTGGCCGATCTGCCGTTCCGCGCCGGCGACCGCGTCATTGCCATGCTCAACGGTATGGGCGCCACGCCCCTCATCGAGCTCTATCTCGTCTACGGCGAACTGGAACAGCACCTGCGCAGCCGGCAGATCACGATCGCTCGTCGCCTGGTCGGCAACTACATCACCAGCCTCGACATGGCCGGCTGCTCGATCACTCTGTTGCAGGTTGACGACGAGTTGCTTTCCTTGTGGGATGCCCCTGTACTTACGCCGGCGCTGCGCTGGGGGATCTGAAATGGCGGTGAGCAGGCAGGATGTACTGGTGTGGCTCAGCGCTTTGCAAAAGGTCTTCAACGAAAACCGGCAGCCGCTGACCGACCTGGATTCAGCTGTCGGGGACGGCGATTTTGGAATCAGTTTGGACCGCGGCTTCACGGCGGTGCAGTCGGAGCTGTCCGCGAACCCTCCGGCTGACATCCGCGCTGTCTTTCAGAATGTCGCGACGATCCTGATCAAGACCATGGGCGGCAGTTCAGGGCCGCTCCTCGGGACGTTTTTTCTTCGTGCCGCAGCGACGTGCGCAGGCAAGTCCGAGCTCGCGCCCGCCGACGTGGTGGCGCTGTTCCAGGCCGGCGTCGACGGCCTTCAACAGCGGGGCAAAGCCGCGCTCGGCGACAAGACCATGATGGACGCCTGGCTTCCGGCGGTGGATGCGATGCGAGGTGCCCTCGACACTGGACGTGGCCTGGCGGAAATTCTCGAGCACGGTGCGGCGGCGGCCGAGGCCGGCATGCGGGCGACGATTAGCATGCAGGCGCGCAAGGGCCGCGGCAGTTATCTGGGAGAGCGCAGCGTCGGACATCAGGATCCCGGCGCGACGGCCACTTACCTGTTGTTCAAAGCCGCGGCGGAAGTGTGGCGGCCGTGATCCTGTGTTACATTTCGCACCGTTGTCGAGGGGGCTTATGAAAACACATTGCATTTATGGGGTAGCCGTGGCGCTAGCGATGGCAACGGGCATCACCTTGTTCGCGCAGACCCCTGCTGGCGGCGCCCAGACACCGCCTGCCGGCGGCCAGGCACCTCCTGGCGGTGCCCAGACCCAGGCGCCTGGCGGGGTGACGCTCACACCAGCGGCGCAGAGACTGCTACCGAAGGCCGTAAACGCGCCTGACATCAAGTACGAAGTCGTGCGCGACTTCTTGAAGTTGCCGCCCAACGTGTACATGGGCGAAGGCATCGGTGTCGCCAGCAACTCCAAAGGGCACATCTTCGTCAACACGTGCGCCCAGCAAACGCGCAATTTCGAATTCGACGAGAAGGGCAACTTCGTCCGGGAGATTGGGAAGGACTCGTACGGCAACGTGTTCTGTCACGGCATCCGCGTTGATGCCCAGGACAACATCTGGGTAGTCGACGAGGGCGCCAGCTCGATCATCAAGTACAACCCCCAGGGGCGAGCGGTCATGATCCTGGGCCGCCGGATTGGGTTCCCCTACAACGGGATGGAACCGCCGGTGAAGGAGGCCAACCCGGCTCCGCCATATATTTTCAATCGCCCCACCGACGTGGCCTGGGACGCGGCCGGCAACATCTTCGTCGCCGACGGCTACGTCAATTCACGCATTGCCAAGTACGACAAATACGGCAAGTTCATCAAACAGGTCGGCAGTCGCGGATCGGGGCCCGGCCAATTCAACCTGCTGCATGCCATCGCGGTGGATGCCCAGGGGAATGTCTACGGGGGCAGCCGTAGCGACCAGCGCATCGTGGTGTTCGACAACGACCTGAATTACAAGACCACGTTCGACCACGTCGGCGCTCCCTGGTCGCTGTGCATCACACCAGGACCGGGCCACCAGTATCTTTACAGCTCCAATTCCAACCCTGACAACCAGGACACCGAGCTGCACAAGGCCAGCGGCCAGATTTTCAAGATGGAGCTCGATGGCACGGTCCTCGGCAAGTTCGGAGTCCCGGGCAAAGAACAGGGACAGTTCAGCACGGTGCACGGCATCGATTGCCGGGTTCCAAACGAGATTCTGACCACCGAAATCGTCGAATGGCGCCTGCAGAAGTTCATCCTGCACCCGACCGCCGCGCAAGGGGGCACGAAATGACGTCCGCACGTCTCGCATCCAGGTTGGTGTTGGCCGGCTCGGTCGCGGCCTTTGCCGGCGCACTGTTCGGCAGCTCACTGGTCGCCCAGCAGAAAGAAATTACGTTTGAGTCCGCCGGCGATTTTCTGAAGCTGCCGGACGACATCCATCTCGGTGAAGTGGCCGGCGTCGCCACCACCGCCAACGGCAATCTGTGGGTCTACTACCAGGGCGGCGGTCCGAACGCCACGATTGGCGCATCGCGCGTCTACATCAACGGTGGCGCGCGCCTCCTCGAATTCGATCGCACCGGCAAGTATCTGCGTGAGATCGGTACGAGCGAAAACGACCGTCCCTACGCGTTCCTGTTTGCGCAAGGCGTCAGGGTCGATCCGCAGAACAACGTCTGGATCGTGGACCGCGCGTCGAGAATGGTCGTCAAGTTCGACCAGGCCGGCAAGGTTCTGCTGACACTGGGCCGTCGGCTCGAGGCGGTCGGCGAGCTCGGCAGCAGCGGCGTGTTTGGCCGCGCGTCCGGCCCTCCGGGATCGGGTGTTCCCGGCGACAACTTCAACCAGCCCTTGGACGTGGCCTGGGATGCGGCCGGCAACATCTTCATCCCCGACGGCTACGGCAACGCCCGCGTCGCCAAGTTCGACAAGAACGGGAAGTTCATCAAGTCCTGGGGCGCGACCGGAGCCGGCCAGGGTCAGTTCAATATTCCCGCCTCGATCGCCGTTGATGCCAAAGGCATGGTGTACGTCGCCGACATGGGCAACAACCGGATTCAGGTGTTCGACAACGACGGCACGTTCAAGAGCGAGATCAAGAACATCGGCGCGCCGCGTGCGATCTGCATCTCGCCGGGTGCGAACCAGTTTCTCTACAGCTCCAACTCCAACCCGACTGAGGACCCGTTCCTCAACGGCGAGATCTACAAGATGCAGTTGGACGGCACGGTGATTGGCCGGTTCGGCAAGGCCGGCCATCAGTTCAAGGAGTTCGGGATGGTCAATGCCATCGACTGCCGCGATCCGAACACCTTGTACGTTGCCGAGATGATGAACTGGCGCGTGCAAAAGATCACCCTGAAGTGATCATCGGGGGCCTGGAGGCAAACTCCAGGCCCTCATCTCCCTGGGCGCAACTGCAGGCCACACCCGTCTACACGGGAAGCAACGTCACTCCATTCATTTCGCTCGCCTGTCCGGCCGCATCTCGCCCAGTGAGGACTCGGCACGACCGAGTTGCCGTGCGCGAAGCCCCTCGGGGTCATTACGAAATCATCGACAGCTGTTCAAACATGACGCGATGAGGTTTCAGCCATGACCAACGATCGAACGATTCTGATCACCGGAGTGACAGGCAAGCAAGGTGGCGCGGTCGCGCAAACCCTGCAGGGCAGCGGGTTCCGTTTGCGCGGTCTGACGCGCAAGCCGGAAAGCGAGCAGGCGACGGCGCTGGCAGGCGTCGGCGTCGACATCGTCAAGGGGGATCTCGATGATGAGGCGGCACTCCGCCGTGCGTTGGCCGGTGTGTGGGGTGTCTTCGGCGTGCAGAACACATGGGAGGCGGGTGTCGAGCGCGAAGAGGCCCAGGGCAAGCGTCTGGCGACGCTGGCCCGCGAGGCCGGCGTCGAGCACTACGTCTATACATCCGTCGGATCGGCGCACAAGCGGACGGGCATCCCGCACTTCGACAACAAGTGGCGCATCGAGGAAACCGTGCGCAGCCTTCGCTTCCCATCACACGTGATCCTGCGACCGGTGTTCTTCATGGAAAACCTCCTGGCGCCCTACAGCCTTCAGGGGGACACGCTCACCTGGGCGCTCGGGCCGGACACCAAGCTGCAAATGATTGCGGTGGAGGACATCGGCTGGTTCGGCGCGCGCGCGTTCACCGACGCCGCGGGCCTGAACCGCCGAGAGATCGATCTCGCCGGTGATGTACGGACGATGCCGGAAGTGGCGCGGATCCTGACGGAGGCGTTGCGTCACCCGATTGCCTTCGCGCAGGCGCCGATCGAATCCGTCCGACAGTACAGCGAGGATACGGCGTCGATGCTGGAGTGGTTCGAGCGCGTCGGCTACAGCGCCGACATTGGCAGCTTGGAACGTGAGTTCGGTCGTCCGCTCACGAAACTTCCTGACTGGGCCCGCCGCTACGCGCGGTGAGGCGAGTAAGCGGACACCGCGCATTCACGAGACTTGGACCACGGCCCGCGCCTGCGGCTACCGCTCCGAGGCCCAGCGGATGGCGTTGAGGAATAGCGTCTTGAACGAGCTGTTCTGGAACAGATCGGGTTTGTGTCCGAACTGGAAATACACATTCCGCGCTGATCGGCCAGGAAGGCCGGCGATAAATCGTAGTCAGTCTTGCCGAGAATATCCTCGACGGAGACGAACTCATTCCCGGTCGGGTGATCGAGAGAGTATTGAATGAGGAACGCTCGATTGACCCACAGATAACGGCCCTGCCGATCTTTTACCCACGCCAGCACGTCCGGAAGAAAATCCAAGAGCTCGGCGAAATGAGATGCGATCTTCCTCGACGTCATCTTCGTTAGTCGACCAGGACGCTCCTACCCAGGCGATGAACCAGCGCAGGATATTGTCGATCATCGTCGGCAGAGTCGAATACTACAAGTGGTCAATTCGAGGACAAAGGCAAACGAGCGCGCGTGTAGGAGAGTCCGCGGGGCGAGGGCCGTCGGTTAAGGAGAAGGAAGGCGCGAGCGAGCGGAGCGAAGCGAGCCACGCGGCCGGAGTGAGCCGTCGAAGCGGCGAGCGAGGGAAGTCCGAGGGGCAAAGCCCCTCGGTGTGATTGATGTCGCTCCACTTCCCCCGATCACCCTTAAGGCATTCTCAGGTCGATCGTCATGGTTGCTGGGACGGACCGGTTACCGGCCTCGTCGACCGCGTACACCTCAATCTTGTTCACGATGCCGAGTGTGAGATACATGGTGAACTGGTGGGGGTAAGGGTCGACGGTCGCGCCGTCAAACTGGCCATTCAGGTACAGTAAGTACTGGATGTGCTCCGGCGAGGTCACGTTGTCCGCCGAGCTCCCCCAGAAAACCATCGCCTCCGTGGCGCCATCGATCACTCCACCCCAGAAACCCGGCGGCGTCGTCGGCGGCTCGTGATCGTTCGCGTCGGCCGCCGGTGTGATCGCTGCCAGCGGGTCGCTCAGCTCCGACCAGTTACCGGCCGAGTCCCGCGCTCTCACCCTGAAGGTGTAGCTCGTGCTCGGGCTGAGGAACGAGATTCTCTTCGTCGTCCCTGCAACCTGCCCATACCAGAGCTGGCCGTTCACGTAGATGTCGAAACGGGGACTTGGATCGCTATCGCCGTACGTCCAGGCAAGATCCATATGGGTGGGACCGATACCGGTGGATGAGACGACCGGCTTGGCCGCCGGGGTTGTGTCGTTGAGTAACGTTGCTGTCACCGTGTTGCTGGCGCTCGACCACGTTCCGCTTGAACTGACCGCATATACGCGGAATGTGTACGTTCTGTTGTAGTCGAAGCCACTGGAGAAAGTGGCGGCGGTCTGCGAGCCAGCCACCATCATGCTGTGGCCGTTGCTGCACTGGACGACGTAGGAAGCCGGTGCCTTGGCCTTGGGCGCATCCCACATCAGGGCAACTGTCCAATCGGTCACTCCAGTGACACGCAGGTTCTTTGGCGCTGCGGTGGATTGGGCAAGTGCTGCGTTCGAGCTGGCAAGAGTGGCAACCCCAAACAGGATTACGGACGTCACTTTCAACGCAAGTGTTCGCATCGTCACGTTTGGTCCTCCTATCCAATCCGGACATATCGCGATCACTCAACTCGTCACGCGATTGGTCCCGGATCATTTCGGCGCGCGGTTTGGTCGGATCGTTCCGGCCGCCGACAGGCAAGTTCGCGGCCAGATGCGAAATCGCCAGGAGACCGTGAAATCGTGCGGAAAACGCCACCGCGGTTTACCGTGGGCGTAAGTACATACGGACGCCGAAGTTCGAAACGAGATCGAGTCAGCGGTGCGGAGCGGTATGAGCGGTTGTCAGCTTTGCTCGGGAGGAACGGATACCTCGGTGGCGTGTTCGAGACCGGATGCCATTTCTGGAAGAATGCCCAGCCTGACATAGATCGGCCGCACGGCTGCGCGAATCGCCGGGAGTGCGCTTCCAAACCACAGCGCGCCCGCAATACAGCACGCACCGCCGACAAAGAGCGTGTGTGCTGCACCGATGCGTGACGACAGCCAACCCGCGACGAGGCTTCCGAATGGCGCCGTGCCGAGGAATGCCATCATGTAGAAGCTCATCACACGGCCGCGTTTCTCGTCGTCCACGATGGTCTGAATCACGGTGTTGCTCGAGGCCATCTGCACCATGAATCCGAAACCCGCGACGACGAGGCATGGAATCGCGAGCCACAGGACGTGAACCAAAGAAAAGGTGATCAGCCCGACGCCGAACAGTCCGCTCGCGAGCGAGATGATGCGTCCCAAGCCGATGACCGACCGCCGCTGCGCCAACCAGAGAGCACCAAGGAGAGCGCCGCAACCGGACGACGTCATCAGCAGGCCCAGCGTGTGGGGTCCGCCGTGAAACACCGTCGTCGCGAATACGGGCATCAGCACCGAGTAGGGCACGCCGACGAGGCTGACGACAGCGAGAAGGATGATGATTGAGCGGATCGGGCGGAACCCGAAGGCATAAGTGAATCCCTCCTTGAACTCTCGCAGCGTGCTTCCGCGTCGTGGCAGCGCTGCCCCGCTCCGCACGATCCGCATCCGGAGAAGGCCCACGATCACCGCGACATAGCTCACGCCGTCGATCAGGAAACACCATCCTTCACCCGTCCACGCAATCACGACACCCGCAATTGACGGACCAATCAGTCGCGCGAGGTTCACCATCGACGAGTTCAGCGCGATCGCGTTGCCGAGATCCTCCTTGTTCTCGATCATCGTCAGCAGAAAGGACTGCCTCGCGGGCATATCGAACGAGTTGACGAGTCCCTGCAAGACGCTCAGGCCGACAATCCACTCGAGCGTGACGCGTCCGGACAGTACGAGCGCGGCAAGGGCGAACGATTGCAGCATCGAGAGCGTCTGGGTGACCACCAGGAGGCGGTGGCGATCCCAGCGGTCAACCGCGATGCCGGCAATGGGGCCGAGGAGAAACGCTGGAAACTGTCCGGCAAAGCCGACGACGCCGAGGAGTAAGGCGGAGCCGGTCAGGCGGTAGACGAGCCAATTCGTTGCGGTCGTGGTGATCCATGTGCCCACCAGCGAGACGACCTGGCCGAAGAAGAAGAGACGGTAGTTCCGCGAGCCGAGCGCGCGGAGCATGAATGCAACGGAGGACAACGGTCGTGTGGGCACGCGCTCACGATTCTAGCAACCAGGCCCGACGAGCACGTCTGGCGCAGATCTTGATGGGCCCTCAGCGTGGGGCCTGCGCAACGACAGAACCGAGGTAATCGGCGTGGATATCATCAGCCAACCGTGGAATTTTCCTGACGTGCCGAAAAATTCCCCATTGCTTCGGATTCTTGTAGTTGACGACGAACCGCTCATCCGCTGGTCGCTTGGGCAGACGCTGAGTGACTCCGGCCACGAGGCCGTTGAGGCGATCGATGGTGCGGACGCGATCCGCGCGGTGTCGGCGGCGCTGACACCATTCGACGTGGCGCTGGTCGACCTGCGCCTGCCGGACTCGAACGATCTGTCGCTCCTGTCGCGGTTGCGGCGGATTTCGCCGACGACTCAGATCGTCCTGATGACGGCGTACGGCACCCCCGAGGTCGTGCAGGGAGCGCTCGACCTCGGTGTGTTTCGGGTCGTCGCAAAACCGCTCGACATGAACGACCTGACCACTCTCGTCACCGACGCCCACGCGGCGGCGCGTTAGACGCGCGACATCGGCTGACCTATACTGACTCATCCCGCATGCACTCTCCGACAATCCTGGTCGTCGACGACGAGCAGCTGATTCGCTGGGCGCTCGTGAGTCGCCTGAGCGACGAAGGTTATCGTGTGCTCGAAGCCGGCACCGCCGCCGAAGCGCTCGCGCGCCACGGTGAAGGCGTCGATCTGGTCCTGCTCGATTTCAAGCTCCCCGATGACGACGGCCTGTCAGTGTTGAAACGCATCAAGGAGACCGACAGCGATACCCTCGTCATCATGCTGACCGCTCACTCGTCGGTTGATATGGCCGTGGAAGCGATGAAGCGGGGCGCGTATCACTACGCGAACAAACCGTTCAACCTCGACGAGATTGTGCTCCTCGTGCAGAAGGCGTTGGAAACGACGACTCTTCGACGCGAGCTGCGGGTCCTGCGCGCGACCCAGGCGCAGCCGTACAGCATCGAGCGCCTGGTCGGCGAGAGCGAGGCCATGGTCGGCGTGCGCGCGCTGCTCCGCAAGGTCGCGGTGAGTCCGGCCTCGACGGTGCTGCTGACGGGCGAGAGCGGGACCGGCAAGGATCTGGCGGCCAAAGTCATTCATTACGCGAGCGATCGAGCCGCGCGTCCGTTCATGAACATCACGTGTTCTGCGCTGCCGGAACCGCTGCTCGAGAGCGAGCTCTTTGGCCATGAACGCGGCGCGTTCACCGGCGCGGACCGGCAGAAGCGCGGCTTGCTGGAAACGGCGGAGGGCGGCACCGTCTTTCTCGACGAGATCGGGGAGATGATGCCCATGCTCCAGTCGAAGCTCCTGCGCTTCCTCGAGGAACGTGCGTTCAAGCGCGTCGGCGGCACCGCCGACATACGGGTTCAGGTCCGGGTCATCGCTGCGACCAATCGAAACCTGGAAGAGGAAGTGAAACGCGGGCGCTTCCGTGAAGATCTCTATTACCGCCTGAATGTCATGCCGATCGTGATGCCGGCGCTGCGTCAGCGCGCGGACGATATTCCGCGCTTGATCGCGTACTACGTCGACAGTTACAGCAGCGAGTTCCGCAAACGAATCCGCCAGGTTACGCCATCCGCCATCGAGCGGCTCAAGGCGTACCCGTGGCCTGGGAACGTCCGTGAACTCCGAAACGCGGTCGAACGGGCGATGCTGCTTGCAGAAGGGGATGAGCTGACGGTCGACCATTTTCCGGTCGTCGAGCGACGCACGGCTGAACTCGGTGAATCGGTCGAACTCCCGGCCGGCGGAGTCGATCTCGAGCAGCTCGAGCGATCGCTGGTCGTGCAGGCGCTTCAGCGAAGCGGTTGGAATCAGACGCGCGCGGCCGCGCTGCTGGGCGTCAACCGCGACCAGATCAGGTACCGGATCGAAAAGTTCAAGCTGGAAAAACCGGTGTGAAATCGGCACGTATCGGCTTCGGCGGCCGTCATGTCCACTCTTCCAGCGCCGCAGCCCGGTCTGACCGCAGCCGAGGCTCATCGTCGGCTCGCCTTACACGGATCGAACGAGATCCAGCGGCAGGCCGAGGCCTCCTCGTGGATCCTGCTCGGCCGCCAATTCAATAGCCCCGTCATCTGGCTGCTGGGCGCGGCCTGCGCAATCTCGGTTGCGCTCGGTGAGATTGCAGACGCCACGGCGATCGCGAGTATTGTCGTGCTCAACGGGTTCATCGGGTTCGTTCAGGAGCAACGCGCAGAGCGGGCGATCCGTGCGCTTCGCTCGATGACGGCACCACGCGCGCGTGTCCGGCGCGACGGTGCATCCTGCATGATCGCGGCAGCCGACATCGTTCCTGGCGACCTCATTCTGCTCGAAGCCGGCGACATCGTGCCGGCAGATGCGCGACTGCTCGACGCCCACGCGTTGTCCACCAACGAGGCTCCGCTGACAGGCGAGAGCGCCCCGGTCGACAAGTCCATACAGCCGGCACCGTCAGGCGCTCCGCTCGCCGAGAGGATCGACGCGGTCTTCATGGGCACGGCAGTGGCTGCCGGGACCGGCGTCGCCGAAGTGTTTGCCACCGGCATGAAGTCGGAACTGGGCAAGATCGCACACCTTCTCGCGACCGCCGAGGAAGGACCGACCCCACTTCAGCAGCGGCTGGCGGCGGTGAGCCGCTTCCTTCTCTATGTCTGTCTCGCTATCGTCGCGGTCTCGGCATTTGCCGGGTTGCGACGGGGTTGGTCTCCGCTGGACGTGCTGCTGTCGTCAGTCTCACTGGCGGTAGCGGCAATCCCTGAGGGCCTTCCGGCGATCGTCACGATCGCGCTGGCGATCGGCGTTCAGCGAATGGCCGCGCGACACGTCCTGATTCGACGACTCCCCGCGGTTGAAACGCTCGGGTGCACGACCGTCATCTGCACGGACAAGACCGGCACCCTGACGACCGGAATCATGACGGTCCGTGAACTCTGGGGGGCCGACCACGATCAATTGCTGTTTGCCGCGGCCGCGTGCTGCGACGCCGAGCTGCACGCCGATCGGCGCGGTGGGATCGGCGATCCAACGGAAGTGGCGATTCTCGTGGCCGCCGCCCGGCGTGGCATCCACCGCGAGGACGTCGAGCGGCAGGCGCCGCGAATCCAGGTCAATCCATTTGACGCCAGCCGGAGACGCATGTCCGTTCAGCGCGCGGACGGACGTCTCTACGTCAAAGGAGCGGTCGAGATCGTGCTCGCCCGATGCGTCGATCGAACCGAGCACGCGGTCGAGGCGAGTCTCACGCTGGCGCGACGTGGTCTTCGCCTGTTGGCGGTTGCGATTGGCGACGGACCGGATGAAGAGAACCTGAGACTGCTCGGCTTCATCGGCATCGCCGATCCACCGCGGGCGGAAGCGATCGAAGCCATTGCCGCTGCCCGACGGGCGGGTATCACCACCGTCATGATCACCGGCGATCATCCGGCGACTGCGACAGCGATCGCGCATGAACTGGGCCTCGTCGTCGAAGGCGCCGCACCCGACGAGCTGGTCCATGCGCGCGTCAGCCCGGAGGACAAGCTCGCGATCGTCCGTCGGTGGAAGAACCGCGGCGCCGTGGTCGCGATGACCGGCGACGGCGTCAACGACGCGCCTGCGTTACGCGAGGCACACGTCGGGATCGCCATGGGCCGAACTGGAACGGAGGTGACGCGTGAAGCGGCCGACGTCGTCCTGACCGACGACAATTTCGCCAGCATCGTTGCCGCGGTCAGGGAAGGACGCGGCATTTTCCAGAATATCCGCAAGACGCTCGTTTACCTGCTCGGAGGCAACGCGGGCGAACTCGCCGTCGTTCTGGTGGCGGCTGTCGCGGGACTTCCGCTCCCACTTCTCCCGATGCATCTCCTGTGGATCAACATTGTCACCGACGGACTGCCGGCGTTGGCGCTGGTCATGGATCCAGTGGCCGCCGACGTGATGAACCGGCCGCCCAGAAGTCCTGATGAACCGATGCTGGGTCGATCAGAGTGGGCCTACGTCGCCGCAACCGGCGCGCTCCAGGCGACGGCGACGCTCAGCGTTTTCGCGTGGGCGCTCCATTCCGGCGACCTGGCGACCGCGCGGAGCCTCGCGTTTGCCACGCTCGTGTTCGGCGAGTTGTTTCGTGCGTTCGCCGCCCGGAGCACGACGGATATTTTCTGGTCCGTCGGCGCCTTCACCAATCTGCGCCTGTTGGGCGTGGTACTCGCATCGTCGCTGGTTCAGATCGCGGTCCACACGGCGCGGGTGACCCAGACCTTCTTTCAGGTCGTTCCGCTGTCCGGGGCGGAGTGGGTGCTTGCGTTTGCGGTCGGCCTGGGCCCCGTCACCGTCCTCGAAGTCGAGAAGCTGCTCCGACGCGCGATACGAAATCACCGGCGAACATCACCTGCGGCGCCGTCGTCGTCACTGCGATCGCGGCGGTGACGAAATCAACGACCGCGCCGAGAATCTCGCGCGGACGACGCTGGAGTGCCGAGAAAAACGTCGCGATCGGGCCCCCCAGGTTGTCAACGAAACATGGGACCCGGTTGGCGAGGCATTCTCTGCGTGAAACTCTCGGCTGTCTCAGCGAGCGACTCTAATGAGAACGGCAGAAGCGTTGCTCCAAGGTTTCTGTCGCTGCTACGTAAAGAATCGTGCGACCGGCAGCGCTCCAGGCAATGCGACGAAGCCAAACACCCCGGCCTGACGGATTTCCGCTGGTCTCGTCAGGGACGAGAACCAGGATTCCGGCAGTCGTGACGGTCGCGGGCGCGATCGAATGGGACCAGAGCCATCGTGTGGCCACAACCGCAAGGAGTTCGCCCGAAACCGATCGGCCATTTCCCGGCACAAGAGTTGCGGCGTCGACCGCTAAGTATTCTGAGTCCGAACGTGTCGGGCTCCTCGCCTGGAGGTTCTGCCATGTTGGAGAAAAAACCAGCCTCGCCCGTTCCGGGCCGTTTCACGCGCGACCCGTTTTCGTTGCTCCGCCAGATGACGTCGACGCTCGAGCGCGCATTCAACGAGTGGCCGTCGTTTCGCGTCCCGGTGTTCGACGACCTCCCGGCAGCCGAGTCGGCGGCGTGGTCGCCGAAGGTCGACGTGCTCGAACGAGACAACCGCCTCGTGACCCGAATCGATCTGCCGGGTGTGAAGAAAGAAGACGTCACCGTGGAAGTGACCGATGGTCATCTGGCGCTGTCGGGAGAGCGTAAGCATGAGACTGAAGAGACCAAGGACAACATTTATCGCAAGGAGCGCGAGTACGGCCGCTTCTATCGCGTCGTTCCGCTTCCGGAAGGCGTGAAGCTCGAAGACGTCAAGGCCATGTTCGCCGATGGCGTGCTGGAAGTCAGTGTTCCGTTGCCTGCTCGTTCGGAGGCGAAGGCCCGTAAGGTGCAAATCGACGAACCTAAAGCGGAGGCCAAGAGCGCGGCGTGAGGAGACGCCCTCCCCGAGCGCATGATCGCCGCCACGTAGGCCGCGCGCCTGGTCACCAGCCCATACGGTTCGGTGACCGGGCCAGCGGCCGCGCCGACGAACCCATCGGCAACTGCACGAC
>JBKPNQ010000080.1:0-92626 GCA_046732715.1 Acidobacteriota bacterium
AATCACTCCGACCGACCTCGCCCCTCGGACTCCCCGACACGCTCGCTCGCTCGCCGCTTCGCCGGCTCGCTCCGTTCGCGGGGCTCGCTTCGCGGCGCTCGCTCGCGTCTCCACTCACGAAGCCTTGTCTCGCCGTAGCGGCGTTCACCGCCAAGGCGCGTCGCGTCGGCTCATTCGCGCGCTCGTTCGCCCGGCGGCTGCCGCTGCAATCACTCCGACCGACCTCGCCCCTCGGACTCCCCGACACGCTCGCTCGCTCGCCGCTTCGCCGCCTCGCTCCGTTCGCGGGGCTCGCTTCGCGGCGCTCGCTCGCGTCTTCACTCACCAAGCCTTGTCCCGCCGTAGCGGCGTTCACCGCCAAGGCGCATCGCGTCGGCTCACTCGCGCGCTCGTTCGCCCGGCGGCTGCTGGTTTTGAGACCGCTTGTCAGCACGAGCTTCGAGAGCCGAAAGCAGCTTCTGGTGAATGCCGTCAAACCCGCCATTCGACATCACGATAACGAGATCGCCGTCGCGGGCATCCCTCGCGACCGTGCGGACGATCTCGGGAATTTCCGGAATGTAGCGAGCGTCAACGCCTGAGTCCTGCAGATCGTTGACGATGGCCTCCGGCGACAGACGATCCTCGTCGGGAAGCGTCGAGCGGAAGACCGACGGGAGGACGACGCGATCCGCTTTTGCGAGCGCCTTCGCGAAATCCGCTTGAAACACACGACGACATGAGGTCGCGGATCGTGGTTCGAAGATTGCCCAGATTCGGCGTTTCGGGTACGCCGATCGGACGCCCTGCAGGGTCTCGGCAATCGCGGTCGGATGATGCGCGAAATCATCGTAGACCGCTACGCCGGCTGCAGTCCCGCGATGCTGAAGCCGGCGGCGGACTCCTTTGAACGCCCTGAGCCCGGCCGCCATCGTGTCGGGGCTGAGCCCCGCCGCGGCACCGACGGCGAGTGCGGCCAGCGCGTTGCGCACGTTGTAAGCACCCAGCAGCGGTATCTCGAACGTGCCGATCGTCGTCCCCGCCCGGCGAACGCCGAACGTCGTCGACATTTCGGTCAGCTGAAGATCGTGCGCCTGCCAGTCGCAGCCATCCGACAGGCCAAACGTTTCCATCTTCGATCGTGCGTGTGCCTTGAGCGCGAGCGCATCGGCGTTGTCCGCTCCGAGCAGCAGCAACCCGCGCCGCGGCACGAGATTGACGAACCGTCTGAAGGCGAGGCGGATCGCCTCGAGATCGCCGTAGATATCGGCGTGGTCGAACTCGATGTTGGTGACGACGGCGATGTCGGGGAGATACTTGAGGAATTTCGCCGTCTTGTCGAAGAAGGCGCTGTCGTATTCGTCCCCTTCGATGACAAAGTCGCGGCCGCCGCCGGTGCGGTAGCTGCTTTCGAAGTTCTCGGCAATGCCGCCGATGAACACGCTCGGGTCGGCGCCGCCATGCGTCAGCAACCAGCCGACCAGAGACGTCGTCGTCGTCTTCCCGTGCGTCCCGGCGATCACAATCGAGCGTGACGCCCACAGGAAATGATCGCGAATCGCTTCCGGCAGAGAGCAGTACCGGATCTTTCGATCGAGCACTTCCTCCAGTTCGGCATTGCCACGCGAGATCGCGTTGCCGACGACCACCAGATCGAGATCCGCGGTGATGTGTTCGGCCTTGTAGCCCTGGAGCGTGACAATCCCCTGCTGAACGAGGAAGTCGCTCATCGGAGGATAGACGTTCTGGTCGGATCCGCGCACGTCGTAGCCACGCCCCTTCAGGAGCGCGGCCAGCGTGGCCATCGCGGTGCCGCAGATGCCAATCAGATGGACTCGCTTCGTGTTCACGCCGTGACCGCCGCCTCCTCGATAACGAGCGAGGGCCGCGGTGCCGTGAGCACCCTGGCGCGTACGCCGAACGGAAGCGTCATGGTCGGGCCCGCCGTGTGCCCGGACGGAAGGCCGTACAGGATTGGCCCCCTGAACCCGCGCGTGAGTTCCTCGACCACTTCGCGAGCGGCGGGCGTACCGCCCGGTTCATCGCATCGCGGAAGCTCGCCGAATACCAGCGCTGAGGCACGTGACAGAATTCCGCTCAAATACAACTGGGTCAGCATGCGATCCAGCCGATAGGGGCGCTCACCGACCTCGTCCAGGAAGAGCACGCAACCCGCTGGCGGATCGAAGGCGTACGGCGTCCCGAGCGACGCGCACAGCTGCGTGAGCGTGCCACCGACCAGAAGTCCCGCAGCCTCACCTGAGTGCAATACCTCGATCTGCGGGTGCGAAATCTCGTCGGCGGGCTCGGCTGAACACAGGCAGCGGGTGAAGGTGGAGCGGTCGTATCCCGCTTCACCGCGCGCGAGACGGCCCTCGAGCATCGGGCCATGAAAGGACACGATGCCGCCGATCAGCGTCAGCCATGAGAGCAAGGACGTATTGTCGCTGTATCCGATGAACGCTTTCGGTTCACCAAGCAACAACGACTCGCCGAGCAGCGGCAGCAAGTGCACGCTGCCGTAGCCGCCGCGCACCGCGATCAGGGCCGCGATGTCCGGATCTCGCCAGGCGCGCGCAAAGGCTGCGGCCCGCGTTGCCGCCGATCCAGCCGCGTAGGCGCGGCGCTCGAAAACGCTCTCCTCGTAAACCGGATTGAATCCCAGCGACCTCAGCTCCGCCACACCCGCGTCGAACTCAACCCGCGCGAAGGCACTGGCTGGAGCGACGACGGCAATGCGATCGCCGGGCTTGAGCACTCGCGGCTTACGCATGCGCTACGCAAACCTCGCCATCTCGGCAGCAATCGCCTGATGCTCATCGCGTCCGAGCAGGGTTCGCAGCGCGGATCCGGTCAGCGGCAACGGCCTCGGAGAGGCGAGGAAACGTTCCTTGACGCGGCGTTGGCGTGCAAGCGCGTCCTCAACGCGCTTGACCGGCAGCGTGCCCTGCTCGACCGCGTAGATCAACGCCTCGATTGCCGCGACCTGAGCGCCCTGGTCCGGACCACAGAGGAGCACGGCGTCGCACCCGGCCGCAATCGCGGCGACGCTGGCTTCGGCGGTGCCATACCGCTTGCTGATCGCCTTCATCTCGAGATCGTCGGTCACGACCATGCCGTGGAAGTTCAGCGACTGCTTCACCATGCTGATGATACGTGGTGAGAGCGTGGCCGGGTGCTCGTGGTCCAGCGACGGTATCAGGATGTGCGCCGTCATGATGCAGGCGACGTCCGCCTCAATCGCGGCTCTGAACGGCACCAGTTCCACTCGCTCGATGCGATCGGGCGGATGCTCCACGAGCGGAAGCTCGTGATGTGAGTCGGCACTGGTATCGCCGTGACCGGGAAAATGCTTGCCGCAGGCGGCGATGCCTTCCGCCTGGAGGGTTCGGATGATGACCGCCCCCAGGCGAGCGACGTCCTCGGCTCGTTCCGCGAGCGCTCGATCGCCGATGACCGGGTTCTTGGGATTGGTCAGAATGTCCAGAACCGGAGTGAAATCCAGCGAAATCCCGACTGCGTTCAGTTCAGCGGCGAGGGCGCGCGCAAAGCGCTCGGCCAGCCGTTCGTCACCGCTGCGCCCGAGCGTCAACATCGGGGGCCACAACGTGAACCCGCTCTTCAGCCGGGCGACCCGGCCGCCCTCCTGATCGGTGCACACCCAAATCGGCAGCTCGGATGCGAGCGCCTGGGCCTCGCGTGACATCTCGGCGACCTGCTCCGGCGCCTCGACGTTCCTGGCGAAGTAGACAACCCCGCCGAGGTCGAACTCACGCGCGAGGAGGCGGAGGTCCTGCGGAATCGAGTACCCAGCAAAGCCCGCGATCGCAAGCTGTCCGGCATGACGCCGCAAATCCCTGAGGGACATCCGGTCAATTATAAATTGACGATCGCCATTCTGGTGCGGGAGATAACAGAGGAGGCAATTGTAGCGGAGTCTTGCCTCACCACAGAGACGGCAAAGACAACAGAGTCAACCTGTGTTCTCCGTTCACTCTGCTCACGCTGTGGTGCGGACGCGCCAGCTCCGCTCACTCAGCCAGCGCGCTGACTTATAATGGCGGCCGTGTCTATCGTCGCCTCGGCACCGGCCGTCTAAGCGGAGTCGACGTGGACAATCCGGCGATCGCACGCGTCCTCGGCGAGATCGGCGATCTCCTCGAAATCAAGAACGAGAATCCGTTCAAGATCCGCGCCTACCGCAACGCCGCCGACACCATCCTTCATCTCGCCGATCAGGTCGCCGCCCTTACGCCAGCCGATCGCATGAACCTGCCCGGTATCGGCAAGGACCTCGCCGGCAAGATTGCCGAGCTCGTCGACACTGGAACATGCGCCTACCATCGCGACCTGCTGCAGGAGTTTCCGCCGACGATCCTCGATCTGCTGCGTCTCCAGGGCGTCGGCCCGAAAACCGTGGCGCTGCTGTATCGGCAGCTGGAGATTCGATCGCTTGACGACCTGGAGCGGGCCGGACGCGAGGGCCGTATTCGCGCTCTGAAAGGCATGGGCGCCAAAAAAGAGGCGCAAATCCTCAAGGCGCTCGAAGATCGGCAGCGCTTCACCGGCCGCCGGCTCATCGCCGAAGCGTGGGATACAGGCGCCGCCCTCGTTTCAGACCTGCGGGCGCACGCGCCAGACGCAGAAATCGTCATGGTGGGAAGTCTCCGCCGTGGATGCGAGACCTGTGGCGATCTCGACGTGCTCGCCGCCGGGGCGCCGCCGTTGATTATGGATGCCTTCACGAACTACAGACTCGTGCAACGCGTGCTGGCGCACGGCGAAACCAAGTCGAGCGTGCAGCTCGCCGAAGGATTTCAAGCCGACCTCCGGCTGGTGCCGCGTGAAAGCCTCGGCGCTGCCGAGCAATACTTTACCGGCTCGAAGGCCCACAACATCGCGCTCCGCGACCGGGCCATTCAGCGCGGTCTCAAGCTGAACGAGTACGGACTGTATCGCGTCGCCGATGACGTCAAGATCGCTGGCGAGGCCGAAGAGAGCATCTACGGAGCACTGGGACTGGCGTTCGTTCCGCCCGAGCTCCGCGAGAATCGCGGTGAGATCGCCGCCGCCGAGCAGCGGACCCTGCCCAGACTGATCGCGCTGCAGGATCTGAGAGGCGATCTTCACATGCACACGACCGCCACCGACGGCCGCGCAGACGCCGAAGCCATGGCGGTGGCGGCGCGCGCGGCTGGCCTCGAATACATCGCCATCACCGATCACAGCCGGGCGATCGCCATGGCCGGCGGCCTGGACGAGGCCGGTGCGCTCACTCACGCGCGCGCGGTCCGACAGCTGAACGACCGACTGGACGGCATCACCGTCCTTGCCGGCATCGAGTGCGACATTCGCGCCGACGGCACCATGGATCTCGCCGAGGACTGCCTCGCCCAACTCGACCTCGTCATTGCCTCTGTGCACTCCGCGATGAATCAGGAACCGGATCGGATGACCGATCGACTGCTTCAAGCGATGTCCTGCCGCTGGGTGGATGTCCTGGCTCACCCGACGGGTCGGCTGATCCTCAAGCGCGAGCCTTATCGCTTCGATACCGACCGCGTGTTCGCTGCCGCAGCTGGCGCCGGTATCGCCATCGAGATCAACAGCCAAATCGACCGCCTGGATCTCGACGACGTGCTGGCCAGGAGCGCACGTGATCGAGGCGTCACGATCGTCATTGATTCCGACGCGCACTCGCCCGCCGGCCTGGCAAACCTGCGCTGGGGTGTGTCGGTCGCGCGCCGAGCCTGGCTTCAAGCAGAGGACGTGCTGAACACTCGACCGCTCGAGGCCTTTCGCGCGATGCTAAGGCGCCACCGACATTGACAAAGGACAACGCCCCCGCGAGCAGTGAGAAAAGCGGACGAGGAACAGACGTGCCAGACTCAGTTGGAGAGGCGCTCAAGGAAATCAGGCGCCTCTATTTCAAGACAACGAAGGCCACGATCGACCGCGACTTTGACCGGGCGGTCGATCTCTTGAAGGCGATGCCGGCAGCAGAACGCGAGCGGGCCACGGTCTTCATGCAAGGGCTGGCAGAGATGCGAAAGGAATTTCAGAAAAAACAATCAGACTAAGACGCATCCTTGGGGCCTTTCCGAAGGAATTTTTTAGCCGCCAGCCTGACTGCCTCGGGAACATTGCGATCAGTCAGCAGCATCTTGAGATCGCGTTCGTTGAGCCGCTGGACCAGGTGCATCGAGATGCCGGGGGGCGTTTTCGGGTTGCGAGTGAGACCCACGACGACGCCGTAGTTCTTCATCCAGGCACGATTCATAGAGATGGTGCGCAGCACTTCCTCCGTGACGTTGGCCATCTTCGAGAACGCCTCGACTTCCGTTTCCGTCAGCTTCGGGCTGCTCAGCACGGCAGCGGCGACGATCTTGTTGGAGTCACGAATCAGCTGAGCGCGCTGCGAGCGTGTGCCCTTCATCGCCAGCTTCATTCGCTCGACGATCGGCAGCGAAGAGAGCGCCTGACGGTCGTCCTCGTCTTCTCCTCCCTCCTCGGCTTCCCCATCGTCGCCATTGTCCGAACCGCTATCGGCTGCAGACGCGGGGCGGTCGGCCGGCAAGACACTTCGGGAGGCAAAGAATCCCCGAATCTCGGAAGGCACGTCAGCGCGTGCGAGAAACGCGCGAAGCGGGTCAAGCGGCAGCTTGTCGAGCGTCTCCCTCGCGCTGGCCGATACTTCCGCATCCGTGTCGTCCGAGAGCAGCACGAGCAGTGCGACCTGATCGAGCTCGCTGGGTGAAAGTGCGCCCTGTGCGGCGAGGAGGCGAACGTCACGTGCCGCTTCCCCTCGACGAAACAGATCGATGAGTGGTGAACGGATACCCGGATCCATGAAAAGGGAATCTACTGGAGGAACTCGGCGACCGTATCTTTCGTGATGTTGAGTGTTCGAACCCTGCCGGCCTCGCCGAGCGGCTTGCCCGGACGACCGTTGATCGACAATGCCAGTCCACCGGCGTTACCGACTTCAACCATCATCCTATCCTGGCCCTCCACTGTTTCTTTTTCCCCCGGTTTCATCACGCGAGACAGAGCTCGCTTGCCATCGGCCGTGACTCTGACCCAGCACTCTGCCGTCGCCTGCAGCTCCAGTTTCATCCCGGTCGCGCTCGCTCCCGCCGTTGCGACCGCGGTAGCCGTTGGAGACGTGCCGATCGGCACTGCAGTTGGAACGGGCTCGCTCGTGACGGGTTTGCTGTTGACTGCGACGCTCGCCGTTGGCGTAGGAGCGGCGCTCGATAGAGGAACGCGAGTGCGCATCGTGAAATAGAGCGCGAGCACGACGAGCGGAATGCTGATGAGCAAGAGCTTCAAGACCACGCCAGCGATTCGTTGCCGGCTCTCGAATGCGCTCTCTTCTTCCGGATTGGTCGCGTGGATGGTTCCGACCTGGCTCGGAGCCGGAGGCGGCGGCGTCGCCTGAAAACGGTCGAGGAACTCGTGCACGGTCTCATCCGGGTCGAGGCCGACCGCCTGTGCGTACGAACGAACGAACGAGCGGCTAAAAATACCCCCTGGCAGTTTCGAGATGTCGTTACGTTCGAGCGCTTCGAGCGCAGCGATCGAGATCTTCGTGGTGGCGGAGATTTGTTGAAGGGAGGTTCCGCGCCGTTCCCGCGCAAGGCGCAGCTTCCCGCCAAAATCGCTCATGACCGAGGGACCGGTTTCAGGTGAACTTGCCAACCTTTACCGCTATTTTGACGCCCTCGCGATCAGGTGTCAAACGACCGTCGCAGTGTGGAAACCGTTGACGTCACCGGTACGCCGCTCCGAAACAGGCCGATGCCAGCGACACCGGCGGCCCCGGCATTGATGGCCTCGACCGCGTTTTCCGTGGAAATCCCGCCAATCGCGAGCACCGGAATCCGAACCGCCGTCGCAATTTCGCTGAGGTGTCCCAGCCCGGCCACGGGGTGGCCGGGAGGTTTGTTTCGGGATGGAAAGACGGTACCAAAGATGAGGTAATCGCACCCGCTCGCCGCAGCGGCGATGGCCTGATCGACGTCGTGAACCGAGCGACCGATGAGAAACCCCGGCGGCACGATCGGCCGCAGCCGCGCCGCCGAAAAGGACTCACCGCGTAGATGAACCCCTGACGCGCTGGCCGCGAGCGCAATGTCGAGGCGGTCGTTGACGACAACCCGGGCAGCGGTCTGACGGACGGTCTCGATGGCGTCGCGCGTGAGCGTCAAGAGCGCGCGGTCATCGAGCGATGGTTCGCGAATCTGGATCAGATCCACACCGGCGGCCGCCGCCTCGCGGACCAGGCTGACAAGTGCGCGGTGCGTGTCGCCCCCGGTGACGAGGCAGATGAGTGGCGACGGCACCTTGGACTCTTACGCTTTACTCTTCACTTTTCAGCGGCTCTTCGGTGGTCCGGTGTCGCGCGGCGAAGATGCCGGCGAGCTCTGCCAACCCGGCGAGTGTGGTCAGCCCGCCGATGCCCGACACCGCACCGCGCACGAACACGTTTGACAACAGGGACTCGAGCACCGGCAGCCGCTCGAGGAAAAAATTCCGGTCCCAGAACGCGGACTTCCACGGCGCAACGATCAGCACGAACCCCGCCTCGAGAAAGTAGGCGGCGAACAGGAGGCGCGAAATAATCGAGATGATCAACCTCCGGTCTGCACGCGCGCGAGCCGATCGGCTCGATCGGACACGTCGCGGTACTCACCGGCATTCGACTGCAGCTCCAGAAACACCGCCAGCGCCCGCGCGGTCTCGCCGGCGTCCTCGAGTGCGAGGCCGAGATCATACAGCAGCGCATGCCCCTCCTCAGGAGTGGGCACGGTCGCTTCAGCAGCGCGTTCGAACCACTCGATTGCATCGTTGATCTCACCGTGTTCCCGGTAAAGCCGGCCAAGCAGTGCCGCGGCCTCGAAGCGGCGGCGTGGCGAACGCGCAGCGGTTTTGAGGGAGCTGGTCGCTTCCTGGAGCATTCCCATCTCGAGATAGGTCCGCGCCAGCTTCATGTGCTGCGCCGATTGATCGCCGGCGTCTCCTTGCGAGGCCGTGCCTTTGCGCAGGCCCTTGAAGACGGCACCAAGGCCGGACGAGCCAGACGTCGCCGCCGCCTCGCCGTCTTCCAGATCTCCAAGCGCGCCCGACAGATCGATCTCGGTCCCTTTGCGTCCGGCGGAGGCAGCCGCGCCGGCTGTGGCGGGACGCGCCGGCGCCGCTTCCGCGGCCGGGGACGCGGCCACATCCTGCTCACGAGCGGGCGACGTCACCTCTGGTGTCGGCGGAATCGCTGGAGCCTCGACTGCGCCCGAAAAGTGATCGCGAGCGACAAAGGGCGTCGATCCACTCAGGCGTTCCGCGATCACCGTATCCGGATCCGAGATGCGCAGCATCACCAGCGCGCGGCGGAATCGCTCGATATGAGCACCCTCCCACGGTTCGCGCGCGACCAGGTCTTCGGCAATGGCGCGAGCTTCCGCCGCTTGGCCGGACGTCAGGTAGGCGTCCGCGAGCTGCGTCTGAGCCTCGTACATCGCCGCTTCGAGTCCGCCGTCCACACAGACTTCGACGAGCTTCATGAGGGCATGAACGTGGGCCGGACGCCGAGCGATGAACGCCTGGAGGATTGCGGCCGCTTCATCGAACTCGCTGGCCGCGATCGACGCATCGACGGCCGCATCGACGCAGCTAAACGCGGCATCTGGCGCCGACCCGACAAGGTTCCACGCGAGCTCGACGATCTTCTCGCGCGCCTCCCGGCCGAGCGATGCGAGCCCCGGCAGAATGTCGCGCACCTGATCGAGGCGGCCGCTCCGGAGCTCGAGGTCAGCCAGCGCGAGCAGAAGCGCGGAATCCTTTCCCGCGCTCGTGCGATCGAGATAGGTGCGCGCCGTTTCGATGTCTCCCTGGGACAGTGCGCGCTTGGCGAGGATGCTGCGCCCCTCGATGTCGGCGGGGTTGATCCGCACCGCCTCGCGCAGCATCTCGAGCGCCTCCGGCTCACGATCCTTTCCGAGCAAGTCTGCGTGCAGCTCGCGAAAACTTGATGCCGCCCGCTTCTCATCGCCGGCGAGGGCCAGCACGCGTGCTGCGGCGACGCGAGCCTGGATATCGGCCGGGTCGACGGCGCCGAGGCGGACGGTGATCTGGTCGGCACCTTTTCGATCGCCACGCGAGCGCCGCCGCGCGGCGACGGCGTTGAAGTACGACTTCGCGTCCACGAGGAGGCCCTGCTTGACCGAGATTTCTGCCAGAAACAGTTGCGCCTGCTCGTCGCCGGGAACGATCTTCAGGATCTTCTTGTAGAGGGCAGCCGCCCTTGGATAAAAGCCGTCCTGCACGAAGTGCTCGGCGATGCGTGCGTACTGTTCGACCGCCTTGGACGGCTGGTTGGCGCGGACGTAGAGATCGCCGAGCGTGTTCGCGGTGTTCCAGTCGCGCGGCTGATCCTCGGTCACGCGAACGTATTCCGCGATTGCAGCGTCGAGACGCCCCTGGCGCAGCAGTTTTTCCGCCTTTTTCAGTGTGTCTTCGCGATCGAGAGGCAACCGTTTCTCCACATCGAAACGCGGGGGCTCAGGCGTCTCCGGTGTCTGACCGGTCAATCGTATCAAACAGCGACGGCGGCCGGAACGACCGGCGGTGAATCGGCGAGTATCCGAAACGCGAAACCGCGTCGAGATGATCCCGCGTGGCATACCCTTTGTGGCGATCGAACCCGTACCGGGGGTCCTGGGCGTGGAGCTCGAGCATCATCCGGTCGCGGGTCACCTTCGCGACAATCGAGGCGGCCGCAATCGCGGTGCAGCGGGCGTCGCCGTGCACCACGGCGCGCTGCGCGATCATCAGATCCGGCACCCGGAAGGCATCGACCAGAACGAAATCGGGCAGCGGGATGAGTTTGAGGATGGCGCGCTGCATGGCGCGCAGCGACGCCTGGTGGATGTTGATCGTGTCGATCTCGACGGGATCCGCCGAGGCCACGCCCCACGCGATCGCATCGTGGACGATCTTCTCGTAAAGGCGCGCCCGTTCGAGCGCAGTGACGGTCTTCGAATCGCAGATGCGCGGAATGTATCGGTGCGGATCGAGGGCGACGGCCGCCGCCACGACGGGGCCGGCCAGGCAGCCGCGCCCGACCTCGTCGACACCGGCGACCAGGTTGAATCCCAGCCGCCGGATCGTGTTTTCCAGCGTCCTGAAAGCGCGGACTTTGACCACAGGCAAGTGGCCCGAACGATCAGGCGGTTTGCTTCTTGGCCGCGTCCTTCATCCGCGCCGCCTTGCCCTTCAGCTCGCGCAGGAAGTACAGCTTGGCGCGGCGCACACGCGCCGTCCGCACGACGTCGATCTTGTCGATGATTGGCGAGTGCAGCGGGAAGATTCGCTCGACGCCCTGGCCGAACGACACCTTGCGCACGGTAAACGTCGCGCGTGCGCCGCCCCGGTGCATCCCGATCACCATGCCTTCGAACACCTGAATGCGTTCTTTGTCTCCCTCACGAACCTTCACGTGAACGCGAACCGTGTCACCCGGCTTGATCGCCGGGCGCTTGACCATATTCCCGCGCTCGACGGTCTCTACGGCAGTCATCTCTCTCTCCTTGTCTTTTCTTGATCGGCGGGGTCCCCTGCACCCCGCCTAGCTCGCTCCGCTACGCTCGCGCTTCGCCGCTCGCTCCGCTCCACTCGCGCTCCAGACGCCTCTATTTGCGCCTGTCTCGCTCGAGCATCAGCGCGGTCAACAACGCTGCGTCATCGGCCTCGAGCGAGACGCGCTCGAGCAGGTCTGGCCGGCGCTCCAACGTCCGGGCCAACGCTTCCCGGCGCCGCCATCGCTCGATGTCCGCGTGATGCCCCGACAGCAGCACGGGCGGCACGCTCATCCCGCGGAACTCCGCCGGCCTCGTGTACTGCGGGTAATCGAGCAAGCCGTGCGCAAACGTGTCGCGCGCCACCGATTCCGCATCGCCGACGACGCCCGGCACGAGCCGGGCGACAACATCGACGATGACCAGGGCTGGCAACTCACCGCCGGAAAGCACGTAATCGCCAATCGACAGCGTCTCGGTCGCCAGTCCGGTCCGCACACGCTCGTCGACCCCTTCGTACCGCCCGCACAACACGACGACGTGCTCGACGGTACTCAACCGCACGGCCGCGGCGTGACTGAAGCGCTCTCCGTCGGGAGAAGTCATTATGACCGCACCCGGGGTCCCACGCTCATCACGAATCGCGTCCACCGCGGCAAACAGCGGCTCGGGTTTGAGCACCATCCCCGGTCCGCCACCAAACGGCATGTCGTCTACCGTCCGGTGTCGATCGGTCGCGTGATCGCGAAGATCGTGCACCCGGACGTCGAGACGGCCGGCAGCAATCGCCCGCCCGACAACGCCTTCGGCGAGCGCGCTCTGGACCATCCCGGGGAAGATCGTCACGATGTCGATCTTCACCGCGACCGTCCGGCCGGACGATTCACATCGATCAGCCCCTCAGGGGGATCGACCGTGACCCGCCGCGTGGCGATGTCGACGGCGACGCAGATGTCGGCGACGAGTGGAATCATCACGTCCTCGTCCACGACAAGATAGCTGCGATCGATCGAGCCCTCGACGGCGGTCACCCGTCCGAGCACTTCGCCGTCCTTCTTCCTGACTTCACAGCCGACCAGATCGTGCCGGTAAAACGTTCCCGCCGGCAGCGGTTCGAGCTCGGCTTCCCTCAGCCACAACTCCGACCCCGAAAACGTTTCCGCCTCGGTCATGGTGGCGACTCCGGCAAATCGAACGACCGGACGCCCTTGATGAAACCGGACTTCTTCGATCTCGTACTCGCGAGGGTGCGCGGCAGCGCCGACGAGCAGCCGCTGCCCGATCCGAAACCGGTCCTCCATGAAGTCCGTTTCCGGATTCACGATGACGTGGCCCTTGATGCCATGGGCGCGCGCCACACGGCCAACGAGCAGCAGCCCGTCGGTCAAATCAGGACTCACAAGTCACCTCGCCGGAGACTTGGGCGCAGGCGCACACTCGTTCGCCACTGTGGACTCGGGTGAAAGCTTCTACTGGTCGTCGCGAAACTCCAGCGTCGCCCTGGTCCCTTCAAGCTCGGCGGTCGCACTCACCAGCGTGCGCATCGCTGCCGCGGTGCGACCCTGACGCCCGATCACGCGGCCCAGTTCTCCCGGGGCCATGAACAGTTCGACCAGCGTCTGTCCTTTGTGCTGCCGTTCGGTCACCCGAACGGCGTCAGGACGATCCGCGAGCGCCTTGGCCACGACCTCGACGACGTCGCGGCAGCGGCTCACGATGCTGGTTGCACCGCGGCTGGATCGGCCGCCGGCGGCATGCGGGCCACGAGCGTTCGCACGGTGTCCGATGGAACGGCGCCGGCCTTGATCCAGTGCTCGAGTCGATCCCGCTTCAGATCGAGCGTCTCCGGCTTCGTGCGCGGGTTGTAGTGCCCGAGCACTTCCACGAAACTGCTGTCGCGCGCCGTGCGCGAGTCGGTCACCACCACACGGTAGAATGGTCGCTTCTTCGAACCCGTACGTCTCAAACGAATTGCTAGCATCTCGCTTCGCTCCAGTTACCAGTTACCAGTTGCCAGTTACCAGTGGCCAGTTCACAGTGCTGGAAACTGGGAACTCGAAACTGGCAACTCACACTCACCGGTTCATCAACGACTTCATTGCCCCGAGGCCGCCCTTCTTCTTGCCGAGTCCGGCCATCCCGCCAATCGCCTTGAGCATCTTCTTCATCTGCACGAACTGCTTCAGCAGGCGATTGATTTCCTCGACTGACGTGCCGCTCCCCTTCGCAATCCGTTTACGGCGGCTGCCGTTGATCACCTGGTGATTGCGTCGTTCGTGCGGTGTCATCGAGTTGATCATCGCCTCGATTCGATCCAGCTGTTTGTCGTCGACCTTCTCGCGATTGGCCGCGAGCTCCTTCATGCCGCTCATCCCGGGCAGCATGCCGAGGATCTGCTCGAGCGGTCCCATCTTCTTGATCGTCCGCAGCTGGTCGCGGAAATCCTCCAGCGTAAAGTCGTCCTGACGGAGTTTCTTTTCGAGCTTCTGCGCGTCCTCGATGGACACCGCTTCTTCGGCTTTCTCAATCAGCGACAGCACGTCGCCCATGCCGAGGACACGCGACACGACCCGGTCGGGATGAAACGGCTCCAGGTCCTGCAGGCGCTCGCCGCTGCCGACGAACGCAATCGGAACGCCGACGACGCCGACGACCGACAGCGCCGCGCCGCCGCGGGCATCGCCGTCCATCTTCGAGAGCACGACACCGCTGATCCCGATGCGCCGGTTGAATTCGCCGGCGCTCTTGATCGCATCCTGGCCGGTCATCGCGTCGGCCACGAAGAGCCGATCGGTCGGCTCGACGGCCGCCTGGATCGCCTGCAGCTCGTTCATCAACTCATCGTCGATGTGAAGCCGTCCGGCGGTGTCGACAATGACGGTATCGAAGCCGCTGTTCCGGGCTTCGGCCATCGCGCCGCGCGCCCGCCGTACCGGATCGAGATCCCCGGACGGATCGTGAACGCGAACGCCGGCCTGTTTTCCAACAACGTTGAGCTGCTCGATGGCGGCTGGGCGTCGAACGTCAGTCGAGACCAGAATCGGATGCTTTCCCTGCTTGGCCAGCCATCGCCCGAGTTTTCCGGCGGTGGTCGTCTTACCAGAACCCTGCAGTCCGAGCAGCAGGACGACCCGCGGGTGGGCCTGCGAAGCCGGCAACCCGCCGGTGGTCTCCCCGAACAATGCGAGCATCTCGTCCCGGACGATACGCACGACCTGTTGTGCGGGCGTCAGGCTCTTCAGCACTTCCTGATCGACGGCGCGATCGCGGACGCGGTCGATGAATGCCTTGACGACCTTGAAGTTGACGTCCGCTTCGAGCAGCGCCATGCGGATCTCGCGAAGCGCCGCCTCGACGGTCGTCTCGGTCAACCGGGCTTCGCCGCGGAGCGAGCGAAATACTCCCTGCAGTCGGTCGCTGAGCGATTCAAACATGTCGGTCCATCACTCCGAGGGGCTTCGCCCCTCGGACTCCTCTACACGCTCTCTCGCGAGCCGCTCCGCCGGCTCGCTCCGTTCGCGTGGCTCGCTTCGGTGCGCTCGCTCGCGTTTTCTCTCGCGCAGCGTTGTCTCGCCATAGCACCGGTTGATCTGGCGGGTGCGGAGACGGGTCGCGTGGATCACTCGCGCGCTCGTTCGCCAAGTCTCCCGAATCGATTTCGAAACCGCTTCGAGTCCTCGCACGCCGCCATGGGAACGGCAGGCGGGGTCTAAAGAACCCACGCAGCACGAAACCGCCGGATTGCGTGCGAGGAGGTCGTCTAGACGCCTAAGCGCTTCAGACGCAAACGTTTATCGTAACTGAAGCGCTGTTCGGTGTCAAACGGAAGTGAGCTTGTGGCCGAGTTTGGTTTTCTTGGTGGTCAGGTATCGCCGCGTGCTGTCGGATGCCGGAATCTCGAGCGGGAGCCACTCCTTGACCGACAGCTGATAACCCTCGATTCCAACCAGTTTTCGGGGGTTGTTCGAGAGGAGCCGCATGGAGCGAACGCCAAGGTCCTTCAAAATCTGAACCCCAATGCCATAGTCCCGCTGATCCGCCTTGAAACCGAGCCGCTCGTTTGCCTCGACCGTGTCGAGTCCCTGGTCCTGAAGTTCGTAGGCGCGAATCTTGTTCGAGAGCCCAATTCCGCGCCCCTCCTGATTCAAGTACAACAGCACCCCTCTGCCCTCGGTCGCAATCCGGTGCATCGCCGCGTCCAGTTGTGGACCGCAATCGCACCGCGCGGAGTGGAAGACGTCGCCGGTCAGGCAGCGCGAGTGCACGCGCACCAGCACATTTTCACCATCGCCGAGATCGCCCTTGACCAGCGCGACATGGGTTTCACGATCGATCACGCTTTCGAACGCAAACACCTTGAAGTCGCCGTGCTCGGTCGGGAGACTCGCGGTCGCGACTCGATGCACCAGCCCCTCGGTACGCAGCCGATACTGAATCAGGTCGGCCACGGTAATCATCAGCAGCTTATGGCGGCGGGCAAACTTCGTCAGCTCCGGCACCCGCGACATCGTCCCATCGTCGTTCATGATTTCGCAGATGACGCCGGCCGGATAAAGTCCGGCGATGCGGGCGAGGTCGACCGCCGCCTCGGTTTGGCCGGCACGCACGAGCACGCCGCCGTTGCGCGCCTTGAGTGGGAACATGTGGCCGGGACGCGCAAGATCGGACGGCCTCGTGCGGGGGTCGATGGCCGCAAGCACCGTGGCCGCGCGATCGCTTGCTGAAACACCAGTGCTCGTGACCGCTTTCGCATCGATCGACACGCTGAAGGCCGTACCAAGTCGCGCCGTATTGGGCCCCACCATCTGCGGCAGATCCAGCTCGGTGAGCCGATCTTCGGTCATCGGAATGCAGATCAAGCCGCAGCCATGTCTGGCCATGAAATTGACCGCCTCCGGCGTGATCTTCTCCGCAGCGATCGTCAGGTCTCCCTCGTTCTCGCGATCTTCATCATCAACGACGATGATCATCTGTCCATTGCGAATCGCCTCGACCGCGGCTTCAATCGGGGCGAAGGGTGACTTCTTCTTACGAGTTTTCGTAGCCATGGCAAATCAACAATCTGCAATCACAATCGACAATCCGCGATCGATAAAATCGCCAATCAGCAATCAATTATCGATCTACCGGCTTGGTCGAGAAGCCGGCCAGCTCGGCGACCCGGACGACGTACTTACCGAGAATGTCACATTCAATGTTGACGAGATCGTCGGGCTTCGCGCTGTGCAGGTTCGTGTGTTGCCAGGTGTAGGGAATGATCTGCACGTCGAAACGGCGATCGTCGAGTCCCGCAATCGTGAGGCTGATGCCGTTCACCGCGATCGAGCCTTTCCTGACCAGATACGGCGCGAGCAACGCCGGATACTTGATCGTCACCCAATATGAATCGCCATCCTGACGGATGTCCTCGATCGTCCCAGTCGCATCAACGTGGCCCTGTACGAAGTGGCCCCCGAGGCGCGCATCGGCACGAAGCGGACGTTCGAGATTGACGACTGCGCCACGCCGAAGCGCACCCAGCGCGCTGACCCGGGCGGTTTCTGGCGAGATATCGGCGTGAATGTCGGCCGCATCGCACGACACGGCGGTCAGGCAGACGCCGTTCACTGACAGGCTGTCGCCTGGCGTGATTTCCGCAGCCAGCGTCGTCGTCAACCGGAGCCGGAACCCCGCCGGTGTCGGCTTGACCTCCGCCACTTCCCCAAGTGCCTCAATCAGCCCTGTGAACATACCCTTCTATCAGGATATCGGCCCCGAGACGCTTTCGTGTGACCGGGCCGAGCCCCGGAAGGGGCAGCGAAAGCCACTCCAGGCCGTCCCTCCCCAAACGGTGCGGGGTCATGTACATCTGGACGCGATCGACGAACCCGCCGTCCCAGAACGCGCGATGCAGTGTCGTCCCGCCCTCGACGATCATGGACGAAATGCCGCCGGCGGCCAGCTGCTCCAGCGTCTCGCCCAGGGTCCCTGCGACCAGAATGCCGGCACCGGCCGCGGCCAGCACGTCGCCTCGTTTCTCATCCCGCTCGGACGTCGGCCTGCTACTGACAATTATCACCGGGCCACTGCTCAGCGTCGAGAACAGCCTGGCGCCGGGAGGGGTGCGGAGCCGCGAGTCAAACACGACGCGGACGAGCGGCCGGTAGCGAAACGCCCCACGAGGGGTCAGCGCAGGATCGTCGGCCAGCACCGTCGAGGAGCCAACGGCAATCGCGTCGACCTCCGCCCGGTCCCTATGAATGAGCCGAAATGCGGAAGCACCGGTCAACGGCGTTCGTACGCCCGGACGGAGCGCGATCCGATGATCGGCGCTCATGGCGACCTTGATCGTGATGAAGGGGCGCCTCCGCGTCATCACGCAGAAGAACGGCGCATTGAGCGCGCGTGACTCGGATTCCAGCACCCCGGTGGACACGGCGATACCGCGGGAGCGCAGGATCTCGAGGCCGCGTCCGTTCACGCGCGGATTCGGATCGCCTGTTGCAGCCACGACCCGGGCCACGCCTGAATCAGCAACGACCGGTGCGCACGCACCGGTTCGCCCGACGTGGCTGCATGGCTCGAGGGTGCAGTAAAGCGTCGCTCCCCTGGCGCGCGTCCCGGCATCACGCAGCGCGTGGACTTCGGCGTGCGCTCCTCCGGCCTGTTCATGGAACCCGCGGCCGACGACAACTCCGTCAGCGTCGACGAGTACCGCGCCGACCATGGGATTGGGGCTTGTGCGGCCGCGGCCGCGCTCAGCCAGCGCCAGCGCACGGGCCATGTAATCAGAGTCGGTGAACACAGGCGATCGGGTAGTTCCCAGTTTCCAGTCTCCAGTTACCAGTTTCTCAACACTGGAAACTGGGAACTGGCAACTGATCACCACTTCTCCTCGAACAATGCATCCACGTATTCGTCCGGCGAGAACGGTATGAGATCGTCAATCGCTTCGCCGACGCCGACGTATCTGATCGGCAGTTTGAGGTCGTGCGCGATGGCGACGGCGATGCCGCCCTTTGCGGTTCCGTCGAGCTTGGTCAGCACGATCCCATTCACGCCGGCAACGCTCATGAACTCGCGCGCCTGCGTCAAGCCGTTCTGGCCGACGGTCGCGTCGAGAACGAGCAGCACCTCGTGCGGCGCGCCTTCAATCTCGCGCGCAGCTACACGTCGAATCTTGTCCAGCTCTTGCATCAGGTTGGCGCGCGTGTGCAGCCGGCCTGCGGTGTCGACGAGGACGACGTCCCGCTGACGGGACTTCCCCGCCGCGATCGCGTCGTAGACGACCGCCGCAGGATCGGCACCCGTCCTCGCTCTGATGATGTCGACGCCGGCACGTTTGGCCCAGATCTCGAGCTGTTCGACGGCGGCCGCTCTGAACGTATCCGCCGCGCAAATCAGGGGCGCCTGACCCGACTCCTTGATGAGGCGTGCGAGCTTTCCAACGGTGGTGGTTTTTCCGGTGCCGTTGACACCGACAATGAGCACGACATGCGGCCGGTGGCCGTTGCCCACTGGCGGATTCGCGCCGCGCAGGATGCCGCGGATCTCCTCTTTCACCAGCCCGCGGAGCGAGGCGCCGCCGGCGCGTTTTGCGCGTACGGCCTCAACGATCTGCTCCGTTGCGGCAACGCCGACGTCGGCCGAGATCAGCGCTTCCTCCAGCGCGTCGATGGTCTCGACGTCAATCGGTTGGCTTCGCTTCGCTGGTTCGTCCGCCCGCCTGACGACTTCCTCAAATCGCTCGACGAACTGTTCCTTCGTGCGCGTCAGCGACTCTTTGATCTTGTCGAAAAAACCCATTGATCTCAGTTTCCAGTTCCCAGTTTCCTGTTTCCAGCCATCGTCAATCGGCAATCTCGATCCCGCAATCGGCACCCGCCACAATCAGCAATCAACAATCGCCAATCGATCTATTCCACCTCGGCCCTTTGCCTGCGTCCCATCAATGTCTCGACCGCTTCGAGCGCTGACGACCGCTCCTCGAGTACGGCGGACATTTGCGCGGCGATCGGCAACTCGATCCCGTGACGTGCCCCGAGTGCGAGCGCTGCGCCAGTCGTCCGTACACCCTCGGCGACCATGTGCATGTCGCTGAGAATCTGCGAAAGCTTGCGCCCCTTGCCAAGCTCCAGGCCGACGTGGCGATTGCGGCTGAGATCCCCAGTACAGGTCACGACGAGATCGCCAAGGCCGCTCAGGCCTGCCAACGTGTCGCGACGTGCCCCTTCCGCGCACGCGACACGCGTGATCTCCGCGAGGCCGCGGGTGATCAGCGCGGCCATCGCGTTGTGTCCGAGACCGAGCCCTTCGACGACGCCGGCGGCGATCGCAATAACGTTCTTCAGCGCACCGCCGATCTCCACGCCGGCGACGTCATCGCTGGCATAGAGCCGGAGCCCGGGGCCTCGAAACTGTTCCTGCACTCGAGACGCCGCGCGGTCGTCGGCAGACGCGACGAGGACCGCGGCCGGCAGTCCGCGCGCGACTTCCGTCGCGAAGCTCGGGCCGGAGAGCACGACCACTGGAAATCCCGCGGCGGTTTCCGCCTCGATGACTTGTGACATCCGCTGATGTGACTCGCCTTCAAGCCCCTTGGCCGCGCTCACGATCAACGCGTCCGGCGGAATGCTCGAGAGAGCCCTTCGGACAACACCGCGAAGCCCGTGTGAAGGGACCGCGACGACAACAATCTGCGAGTCCGCCAATGCCGTCTCGATCGAAGCGGTCGGACGAACATCCGTCGGCAAATCGATTCCGGGCAAATACGACGCGTTGACCCGCGAGGCGATCAGGCGATCCGCCAGCGCTTCGTCCCGCGCCCACAGGCGGACAACATGGCCGGCGCGAGCGAGGTGGATCGCAAGAGCCGTCCCCCAGCTGCCGGCCCCAAGCACGGCGATTCGGGTCATGCGGCGGCCCCCATTCTGCGTTCGGTCCCCGAATACAGCCTTCGCACGTTGGCGCGATGTCGAAACAGAATCAGCGCGCCGGCGCCGAACGCAGAAGCGACGACCGCGTCGGGCGCACCAGCCCACCACGCGACCGGAGGCAACGCCAGGGTGGCGGCGATGGAACCCAGCGAGACGTAGCGCGTGAGCCAGACAGTGGTGATGAACAATACCGCTGACACGCCGGTCGCGACCGGAGACAGGATACTGAACACGCCCGCAGCCACGGCGACTCCCTTGCCGCCATGAAACCTCAGCCAGACCGGATAAATATGGCCGACGATCGCCGCCGCGCCGGTGAGCGCCGCGATCGAAGCTCCGCCGGCCGCGAGGTTGACGATCAGCACGGCCGCCGCTCCCTTTGCCACGTCAAGCAGCATGACCGTGACAGCTCGCCCTGTGCCGGTCGTGCGAAGCACGTTCGCTGCTCCAACGTTGCCGCTGCCGGCAACGCGAACATCGATACCCGCGCGCCGGGCCAGCAGAAACGCAAACGGCACCGACCCAGCCAGATAACCGAACAACACTGGAAACATAGTTCACGAATACTCAGTCGGTTTGGGTTTTGGGTTTTTTGGGGTTTCGTTCTTCAAAACCTAAAACCTAAAACGGACAAGCGTTAGCACCTACTCTAATGGTATCCGCAGGAGGGGTTCGTAGTTGGCGCCTTTGGGCGAGAGGCGGCTTTGAAACACGGTGACGTGGGTCGTTCGGCAACGTCCCGCGACCGCTGACCACGTTTGCAGCATCTCGCGAAGCGCGCGATTTGGGATCGCGCGGGAGACGCTCTTCACGCGAGCGATCGTCACGTGCGCGGAGTAGGCGCGCCGTTCCGGCTCAAACCCAAGCGGCCCCAGCCTGATTGCCAGTTCCGAGTGTATGCGACGGAGCGACGCCAGACCCGCAGCGACGCCCAACCAGAACACTCGGGGCGGGCCCGACGGCGGGAACGCGCCCAGGCCGCCGATCTCGAGATCGAAGGCAGGGACTTCGTATGGACGTTCCAGCACTTGTCGCAGCTCTTCACTGCGAGCGTCGCCGATCTCGCCGATAAACCATAACGTGATATGCAAGTTGGACGCGGCAATCCATCTCGCGTCGACACGCTCTGAGAGCTGACGCCTCAGGGATTCGGATATGCGCGCGGCGGCCTCTCTGACGCGATCGTCCAGTTCGATACCAACAAAGAGGCGCACGGGAATCTCAGGAATTGCTGGTTTTCGATTGTTGATTGCTGGTCGATTGGATCACTTCATTCAACAATCAACAATCAACGATCAGCGATCGGCAATTATTCAATCTTCTTCTGTAACGTCCTTCTGACCATGTCCAGCGCCGACTGAGTCGCCTGGAACCTGATCTGCGGTCGGCCGCCAATGAACCAGAACGTTCGCACCTGCGCCGGCAGCTGGTCACCGGTCAGGGCGATCGCGACCGTGCCGACCGGCTTCTCGGCGGTCGCTCCTCCGGGACCGGCGATGCCGGTGATTCCAACACCGAGCGACGCGCCGGTTCGCGAGCGAATGCCATCGGCCAGGGCCACCGCCACTGGTTCACTGACCGCTCCGTGCGTGGCGATCAAATCCGCCGGCACGTCGGCAAGAATCGTCTTCAGCTCGTTGCTGTAGGTCACCGCGCCGCCGAGAACGTAGGCGGAACTGCCCGGCACGTCGGTCAACCGCGTCATCAAGAGTCCGCCGGTGCAGGATTCGGCAGCGCTGATCGTGAGACGGCGGTCGCGCAGCATCGCGCCAACCACTTCTTCCATCGGGCGGCCATCGGTGCTGAAGACGTCGATGCCAAGCGCATTCATCAGCTCGTTCCGGGCATCACGCAGCCGCGTTCGGCCGGCATCGGTGCGCGAGCGGAGCGTGAGATGAAGCTCCACCTGGCCTGGCATAGCCAGGATTGTCGTGTCGATCGGTGGAGTCTCCGTCGTCCAGCGCGAATAAATCGGCTGCGCGATTTCCTCGACATGCGACTCTCCACGGCCCGCAACGAACAGCGTCTCGCGATGAATCGTCCATTTCCCGGTCCGACCCGCCAGCTGCGATGCGCAGAGCGCCTCGAACATCGGTTGCAGCTCACGCGGAGGACCGGGAAGCAGAACAATGACCTGCGTGCCATGTTCGATCATCAACCCGGGCGCCGTGCCATTTGGATTGTCGAGAACCTGCGCGCCGTCGGGAACCATGGCCTGCCGCCGGTTCACGTCTGGCATCCGCAGTCCGCGCCTGGCAAACCGGGCCTGGATGTGCGCCACGATATCGGCATGCTCCGTCATCGGTCGCTCGAGGGCGGCCGACACGACCTCTCGCGTCAGGTCGTCATCCGTGGGACCGAGGCCGCCAGTCAGGATGACGAGGTCGGCGCGGGACAATGCCGCAAGAAAGATGTCGCGCAGCCTGACACGATCGTCGCCGACGACACTCTTCGCCCGGAGTTCGACGCCGAGATTGCCGAGGCGTCCAGCGAGAAACAGCGAGTTCGTGTCGAGCCGGGTGGTGCCGAGAAGCTCGCTGCCCACGGCAATCACTTCCGCCGTGGCCAGCGGCGGATGGTCTATCGGATCCATGTTGGCAGGAGCCACATCAGAATGCGCAAACAGATGTTCGCATACACCGCCGCCATCGCATCGTCGGCCATCACGCCAAGCCCACCGTGCAGCTGTTCGAATCGACCCGCGGGATATGGCTTGAAGACGTCAAACACGCGAAAGAGGAAGAACCCCGCCAATGCCGCGGACCAACCAACCGGAATGAAGGCGAGCGTGATCAGCATGCCCACGACTTCGTCGATGACCACGGGCCCCGGATCGATTCCGCCGAAATACTGCTCGGCAGTGGTCCCGGCCCAGACGCCGGCCACAAACAGACCGGCGATGAGCGCGACTTCGACGATCGGCGACTGCGTCCACCAGACAATCGCGTAGACGACGAGCCCGGCGGCCGATCCAACCGTCCCCGGCGCTACGGGAAAGTACCCGCAATACGCCGCAGTGGCGATGAACACCGCGAGTCGAGTCACGCTTTGACGACGCGGGTGTCGGCGAGGCGGTCGTGGATTGCGCGCCGGTCGGCGCCCACCAATGCCGGAAGGAAGCCGAGGCCGACAGGCACTGCCGACACGAAGTAGGCTGCCGCTCGCACAATCGCGCGCCCCAACGGGACGCGCACCAGATCCGGATCCATCGACACGACGCGAATGCCGGTGGCCATCTTGCCGATGGTCTGTCCGCCGGCCGCCGTGAACAACGTCAGATATCCTCCCGCGATCAACAACAGAAACGACGCAAACGGCACCGCCGGAATAACCGCGATCCTGGAGAACGGCAAGCCGCAGATCCTCAGCGTCAAGTACAGCACAATCCATCCGATTGTGAGGAGGATAGTGGTATCAAGCAGCGCCGCCACGCAACGAGGGCCCAACAACGCGACGACCCCGCCATCTTGGTTGACGGCCGTCGTTGCCGGAATCATCGGCGGGCGGCTGGCCTCCTCGGGTACTGAATCCGGCGGGCCGAGATCGAGCGACGGTTCGTCGACCGGCGCGCGAGTCGACGGTTTGGGCGTCGGCGTCGACCGACGCACGGTCAGTGGCGCCCGAGGGGGCGCGGCAGGAGTGACGAGCGGCGGCGTGTGGTCGGACGGCCGCCGCTCTTTGAACAGTGGCAAATCGAAAGAGCTGGCAATCGGTTTCGAAGGCTGGGAACTGATCGCGTCGGCGACCGGCGCCGCATGATCAGTTCGCCGGGAGTCGAGGGCAAAGTCTCCCAGCGGACCGATCGGCTCGTCACTGGTATGAATCGGAAGGTCGAGCCCGCGGGCGGCGTCCGGTGTCAGGGAAAACTCATATCCGCAGTTACGACAGCGTTCGCCACTGTCGAAGCTGATGTACTGACACTTCGGACATCTCATCGGCGCGGGCGATCCGCGACGGGTGCGGCTGCAGACCGATCGCTTCTCGCCGCCTCCAGCAGCTTGAGCTGAATCGTGGCCTTCAGGTGATCCGCCTCCGCGCTGAGCGGATCGCCTGGACCGATGGCGTCGAGGGCGAGCAACGCCTCGTGGAGATGCCCTCGATCGAATTGCGCCTGCGCACGGGCGATCGATACGTCTGACGCGGAGGGAATGGGCAACGGTTCGTCGCGGACGCGTGCGCCCGACCCCGCCGTCGAACCGGGAACGAGAGGCAGCCATTGCTGCCCTCGGGTCCAGAGGATTCCGATCGCCACGGCCGCCACGGCCAACCCCAAAACGACGCCGGCGGCGACCCAGCCGAGCCACGATCGATCGCTTCGACCAGACTCGGACTCAACGGTAGGCAGTCGTGGCGCCTCGCGGCGCAGCAGACGCGTGTCCTGCGGTCCGCTGGCGGTTTCCAACCGGTCGAGTCGCTCGAGCAGCGCGAGCGCCTCGTCCGTGGCAGCGCCACGATCGACCGCCGATCTGAGCAGTCGGCGCGCGGTTTCAGGTTCCCCGCGTTGAAACGCCGCGGCGCCAGTGTGAATCAGTTCCTCTGCCTCGCGCTGACGCTCCGCGATGGCACCACGGGCCCGCTCGATGTAGGCCCGGGCTCGCGCGTGACCACGATCGATGAACAGCGCACGCGTCCAGACGTTGATGGCGAGTTCGTGTTGACCGGCGAAGTAGTGGTCGAGGCCGCTCAGCAGCAGCCCTTCCAGACGCGCTTCACGGTCCCGCTCGGATTCGGGCGAGGAGGATGCGAGGCCGATGGTCGGATCAGACGTCACGAATTTTTAGGTTCCCACGCAGAACCGCAGCGATTATGAGGCCGAATGGTCGACGGACACAACTCAAAAGCTTCGGCTATCAGCTTCCAGCTTCCAGCGAGTTCAGTTTCCAGTTTCCAGTTTCCAGTTGCCAGTTTCGCGAATCGCGAATCGCGAATCGCGATTGCAGATCGCCACCGCCTCCGTGATAGAAAATCCTCATGCCAATTGTCGAGTCCATCCCCAACGTCAGCGAGGGGCGACGCCCCGAAGTTGTCGAGCGACTGGCC
This sequence comes from Acidobacteriota bacterium, assembly GCA_046732715.1. GTDB lineage: Bacteria > Acidobacteriota > Vicinamibacteria > Vicinamibacterales > 2-12-FULL-66-21 > JALZOC01. The sequence goes on from JBKPNQ010000080.1 coordinate 25,508, forward strand.
GCGGCCATTCGGGCCGTGCCGGGAGCACGGTTGCTCGACTACTCGTCCGATCCATCTCACAACCGATCGGTGTTCACGCTCGTCGGCGATGCGGACGCGGTCAAGGCGGCGACGCTCGCGTTGTTCGCGGCGGTGCTCCCGGTCATTGATCTGCGCACTCATCGAGGCGAGCATCCCCGACTGGGTGCGATAGACGTGGTGCCATTCGTCCCCATCGAGGGAATCACGATGGAACAGTGTGTGGCGCTGGCCAAGGATGTGGGCGCTTCGATCGCAGAACAGTTCCGTGTCCCTGTTTACCTGTATGAGGAGGCATCCACTAACCCTGCGCGCAAGAACCTCGAAGACATCCGTCGTGGCGAATTCGAGGGGCTGACCGAGAAGATGCGTGGCGACGGCTGGATCCCGGACTTCGGTCCGCGAAATCCTCACCCGTCTGCTGGAGCGAGCGTGGTTGGGGCGCGAATGCCACTGATTGCCTACAACATCAACCTCGCCACCAACCGACTCGATGTGGCGAAGAAAATCGCGGCGGCGATTCGATACAGCAGCGGTGGGCTGCGGTACGTCAAGGCGGCCGGCTTCATGCTCGAGGATCGTCAAATCGTCCAGGTGTCGATGAACCTGACGAACTACCAGAAGACCCCGATCTTCAGAGTGTTCGAGATGGTGAAGCGTGAGGCCGAGCGGTACGGGGTGTCGATTCTCGAGAGTGAAATCGTGGGTCTCGTCCCGTCGGCCGCGCTGACGTCAGCGGCCGAGTTCTATTTGCAGCTTGAAAGGTTTGGGCCAGAACAAATACTGGAAAACAAGTTGAAATGAGTTGCGAGCTTCCCGCGACTCGCGAACTAGCGACTTGCGACAAGGTTACACCGACTCTTCCTCTTTGCGTGCGGGAACGATTCCGTACGCGCGCATCTTCCGGTACAGATTGCTGCGCTCGACGCCGAGAATCTCAGCCGTCTTCGAGATGTTGCCCTGCTGGGCCGCCAGTGCACGCAAGATGAAGTCGCGTTCAAACCGCTCGCGTGCGTCGTGAAGCGTGAGCGGAGGGGCGCCCTCGGGCTCCGCTGTCGCCATGGCCGCGCCTTCGAGGAACTCGAGATCCGCGAGCGTGACGGTGTCGCCCGGCACCATGATCATCAGACGTTCGATGACGTTTCGGAGCTCACGCACGTTGCCCGGCCAGCGATAGCTGCGCAGTCCGGTCGCAGCGCCGGGATCGAGGTGCTTCGGTCGTCGTCCGTACTCGCGCGCAAATTCCGACATGAAGTGTTCCGCAAGCAATGGAATGTCCGCGTCGCGATCGCGCAGCGGCGGCACGAAGATGGGAATGACATTGAGCCGGAAATACAGGTCCTCGCGGAAGCGCCCGGTCCGGATTTCAGCCGGGAGATCCTTGTTCGTGGCGGCCAGAATCCGGACGTCGACTTTCACGCTGGTCGTGCCGCCAACCGGCTCCACGATTTGTTCCTGCAGCGCACGCAGCACCTTGGCCTGCGTCTTCACGCTCATGTCGGCGATTTCATCCAGAAACAACGTGCCGCCGTCTGCCGCCTCGAACTTCCCTCGCCGGTCGGACACCGCACCGGTGAAGGCGCCCTTGAAGTGCCCGAACAGCTCGCTCTCGATCAGCTCTTCGGGAATCGCCGCACAATTTACTTCCACGAACGGACCGGTCCGGCGCCGACTCAACGTGTGGATGCTGCGCGCGACCAGCTCCTTGCCGGTGCCGTTCTCGCCAAAAATCAGCACCCGCCCGTTCGTAGGCGCCGCCATCGCGACCTGCTCCCGCAGCTGCGCCATGACGAAGCTCTCGCCGATCATTGTCAGGCGCTTGTCGACGTGCGCGCGCAGCGCACGGTTCTCGGCCTCGAGCTGCCGCTGACGGACGGCATTGCCGACCACGAGCACCGTCTTGTCCAGCGACAGCGGTTTCTCGACGAAGTCGAAGGCGCCCATCTTGATCGCCCGGACGGCGGATTCGATATTGCCGTGCCCCGAGATCATCACCACCGGCGCGTCGACCCGGCGCTCGCGCAGCCGGGCCAGCGTCGCCAGACCGTCGATGCCTGGCAGCCAGATATCGAGCACGATGACGTCGTACGGCGCGCGTGACGCGCGATCGAGGCAGGCTTCGCCGCTATCGACCACGTCGACCGCGTAGCCTTCGTCGCGCAGCACGCCGCTCAGGGCGCTGCGCACGCCGGCTTCGTCGTCAACAACCAGAACGGTGGGTTTCATCGGTGTTGTCGCAAGTAGTTGCCAGTTGCCAGTTGCCAGTTACCAGTTGGACGAAAAGACACACCGCTGGAAACTGGTTACTGGAAACATCCAGAGTCACAGAGGCAATTCAACCGTAAACACCGTGCCAGTTGGCGTGTTATCGGCTGCCTCGATATTGCCGCCATGTTCGGCAATGATGCGGCGCACGATCGCGAGGCCAAGTCCGCTGCCACGACGCTTGGTTGAATAGTACGGCATGAACAGCTTGTCGCGGTCTGCGAGAGGAATGCCGGGGCCGTTGTCCGAGATCGTGAGCAGGACGACACCGTTGCCGGAGTCGTGTCGGGTCTCCACGACGATCAGCGGTTGATCGCCGTTGGGCCGTGGCGATGCGCTTGGCCCGCCCAGGGCCTCCACCGCATTGTCGACGAGGTTGATGACGACGCGACGGATCTGCTCGATGTCGAGTCGAACCGCGGGCAGGTTCTCATCGAGCCGCCGTTCGATGCGGATCTCGCGGAAGAGGCCGTTGTACAACGCCAGCGTGTCGGTCAGGAGCGCGGTCAGGTCCGAGGGTATCGCCCGTGGCGTCGGCATGCGGGCAAACTGCGCGAACTCGTCCACGAGCCCCTTGAGCGATTCCACTTCGCCGACGATCGTCGTGGTGCACTCTTCGACCAGCGCGCGCGCCGGGGCGGGAGCGCCACTGAACTGGCGGCGCATCCGTTCCGCACACAGCTGGATCGGCGTCAGTGGGTTCTTGATCTCGTGGGCAAGCCGGCGCGCGACGTCCCGCCACGCCGCGACCCGCTGCGTTCGAATCAGCGGCGTCACGTCGTCGAATACGAGGACGGCACCGGTAGACGAGCCATCCTCAGCTTGCAGCGGTGTCGCCGCCGCCGCCAGGTGCAGCTCCCGCCCCTGGCGAACGAGGGCAATTTCCTGAGCAGCCGCTTCGCTGGAGCCCGTTTGCGTCCGCGTCAGGAGCGCCTGGAGCGGTTTGAGATCCTCGCGGTCGAAGACCTCGGTGGCTGACCGTCCGATGATGTCGGCATCGAGGTCGAGCAGGCGGAGCGCGGCGGTATTAATGGTCTCGATCCTCGAGTCAGCGCCGACTGATACAACGCCTGTGGCGATGCGCTCCAGGACCGTCTCGATATAGCGGCGACGCTCGTCCAACTGGAGGTTCTTCCGCTCGAGATCGAGCCGCGAGCGTTCGAGCTTCCTCTGGCTTGCGGCGAGCTCCCCGGCCATCGCATTAAAGGCCTCGACGAGCGATCCGAACTCATCGCGCGTCTCGGGCTCGATGCGATGGTCGAGGCGCCCGGCGCCGATTTCGCGCGCGCCAGCCGCCAGCAGCTGCACCGGGCGGGTGATGCGTTTGGCGAGATATAGCCCCGTCCAGGTGGCGCTGACGAGAATCATCAACGTCATCATGAGAAAGAGCGACAAATACACGCCTTGAAGCGGACGACGCAGCGCGTGTAACTGACTGTAGTTCTCGTAGTTCTCGGTGATGCGCCTCGCGTGCATCGCCAGGTCACCCGAGAGAAAACCGCTGGCGATCACGACGCCGACGGCCCGATTGGTTGCCGGCTCCCGAATGAGGGAGCCCGCTCGCACGAGCTCTCCGCCGCCGTCGATCTGATCGAGCGCCCGGGTGTCGGCGCTGCCGGCTGCAACCCGCGCCGCCAGCCGATCGGCAACCCCTCTGGTCTGTCCGCGAGGTATAGACGGCGACTCGACCGCCACGAGTGCCGACGGCGTGCTGGACGATCCCAGCCGATACACCTCTACCAGCCCCAGCTTGCCGCGCGTAACCTCCGACGCGATCGCGGCGCGAACAGCCTCGACGTTGCCCGACGACACGGCCGTGGCAGGAATCCCGCCCGCAATCCGCTGAGCGTGATCGGCCATGAGTCCTTCCTGCTCGCGGTAGTAGTCGCCGCCGATTTCATTGGCCGAGCGCAGGACTTCGTCAAGCGGCTGGCTGAACCACAACTGCGTGACGCTGCGAATGAGTTCTCCGCCGACCGCGAGGACGAGGAGGGACGGAACGATCGTCAGGCCGAGCAGCGCCAAAACGAGCTTGGCGCGGAACCTGGAAAATGGCAGACCACGACGGCGCTCGACGAGCAGCTTGACCAGGTTGCGCGCCAGGACAAACACCAGCGCGATGACCATCGTCAGGTCGGCGGCCGAGAGCGCGTAGAGGACGACCTCGCTGAGAAAATCCGGATTGAGCTGTGCCGACTTGTCGGCCAGGAAGATCATGGCCGCCAGCGCCGCGAACAACAGCACGATGCCGAGCAGGATCAGGCGAGGATTGTCACGGAACGGCCGGCGTTCAGCCGGCGCATTTCGCGCCAACGGTGTGGGACGCCGCACGTCGCGAACGCTGGTCATGATCCCGGCGGATCACCCTTTTGATTTCTGCAGTTCGTCGACCTCGCGCTTGAACTGGCCGACGTCACGGAATTGCCGGTACACGGAGGCGAACCGGACGTACGCGATCTGATCGAGCTGCTTCAGTTCCTGCATCAAGCGGGCGCCGATTTCCTCGGTTGTCATTTCCCGTTCCGGCCGCTCCTGCAGTTCAGCCTCAATCCGATCGGCAATCGCCTCGAGTTGCTGAATGCTCACCGGCCGCTTCTCGGATGCGGTCAACAATCCGGCGATCAGTTTCTGACGCTGAAACGCCTCACGATTGCCGTCTTTCTTGATGACACGGTACTCGATGTCCTCGAGGCGCTCGCGGCTGGTGAAACGCTTCCCGCAGCTCAGGCACTGACGGCGGCGGCGGATGACATCGCCTTCCTTGCTCTCGCGAGAATCGACGACCTTGTCGCCGAGATGACCGCAGTAGGGGCACTTCATCGCGCCCCCTTCTCCAGCCGTCGTGGCATCGGCACCGTGTCGACGTCCTCGGCAGTACTCGCACTCGTGCCACCGCTGGACTCCGCCCCACGGGACGTCGCTCGTGGCAGGCCCGTCGGCTCTTGTCGAGTGTCCTGACCCTTCGACGGGCCCAGGGTCATCCCGAGCGAAGTCGAGGGATGAGCGAGCGGTTCCGTCGCACCAGTCGAAGGACCGCTGGCACCAACGATCGCCCTCGCACTTCCGAACGTCAGCCCTTCGCGGGTCATGAAAAGCAGGCCGAGAAGCGTCACGGGCACAAACGAAACGGCGTGCAACACGATGGCGGCGCCGACGGCGCGATCGATGGGCGCCGCAAAAAATGTCGTCACCGCAAACTGGTAGGCCGCGTGGAATGCGCCCACGCCTCCAGGGGTAGGAGCCGCAACCCCCACGACCAGGATGGTCATCACGAGGAACGAACCAGTGTACGGGAACGTAATGTGAAATGCCCGTGAGGCCAGCCAGATGCCGATCGCTATCGATATCCACATCGGGAACGACAACGCCAGCGACGTCACCAGCCGTACTGGATCCCGCATGACCGCCAGCCCTTGTGCAAACGTTTCAAGCAGTCCCGCCAGCGCCGAGGCCAGCTTCGGCGGAAGGATCCGTTCGACGCGCAATGCGGCGCGCCCGAGCCGCTCAGGATGACCGGCCAGCGCAAACAGCACGATCAACCCGGCGACCGCGGACCCGGCGGCGACCGCGCCGCCAAACTTCACGAGCGCCAACTGGGACGGGTCGCCAGCGATGGCGCCTGGCGCGGAGCCGAACACGAACACCGCAAACAGCATCAGCACGGTGGCGAGATCCAGGGCCCGTTCGAGAATGATCGTCGCGAACGCCGAAGTGGCATTGAGCGACTCGCGCCGCGCCAGCAGATACGGCCGCAACACCTCCCCCACCCGTCCCGGAATGAGCGAGTTCGCCGCGAAGCCAATCACCGTGGTTTCGAACGCGACCCAGTAGCGCGTGCGGCCGATCGGAGCCAGCAGGATCTGCCAGCGCAAGGCGCGAATCAGGTAGGTCACGGCGGTGACCACGACGGAGAGAATCAGCAGACCTGGATCGGCGCGGCGCGTTTCGGCCCATACGGCCGCCGGGTCGGCCTTGCGAAAGAAGTACGCAAGCAATCCGAGCGTGAGCAGAAAAATGACGATCGTGCGGAGTCGTGGACGCATCAAGGCCAGTCAGTGGTCGACGAACGATCGCGCGGGACGACGGGCAACGGTTGGCTGAACGAAGCCAGCCGAATGGCGAATACTCAAAGTTGGATACCCGATCAGAGACGATACGTGAATTGTGACACGCCGGGCGAACGTTCAACGCGTCAGGCTGGATTTCGCAGCCTGTTAGAATCCCGGGAGTGTTCGGCAGGGAGGCGGCTGAGCGCGCCGGCCCGGGCGGCCAACCCTCGCGAACTCTACTACAGGATCTCGCTCCAAGTCTATGGGGAAACGTGAGTTACTGCTTGTCGTAGCGTTCGTCATCGCCGGGGCGATCGTTTACCAGTTTACGGCCCCCCCGCCGGCCCCGGGCGAGCGCAGCTTTGCGCCCGGACAGATTCTGGACCACATCCGCCGCGCCATGCGCGGCAATCAGGCATCAGCCGAGGTCGTCACGAGGAGTACCCACGCCGTAGACGCAGGGGTCTCAGAGCTGCGGTTCGAGGATCTTCGCTCCGCAAGCCTCACCATCTCCGGCGAAGACCGCCCGAACATCGAAGCCGAACTGCTTATTCATTCAAACGGCTTCGACGAAGACGAGGCACAGCGCCTTGCGAAACAAACTGAGTTGCGCGTCGATCACGCGGGCGCGCGACTCACGATCTCCGTCAAGTATCCCAATCCCGGCGTTCAGCGCGCGACGATGACGCTGAGGGTGCCCGCTCGGCTTGCCATCAAGCTTCAGGGAGGCGGCCGTGAGCTCAACATCACACACGTCGCCGCGGTGGAGCTGAGCGGCTCTCGAGGTACGGTGGCCCTCCGAGACGTGTCCGGTCTCGTATCAGGCAGTCACCGGGGCGGCGAGCTGCATGTGTCGAACGCCGGATCGATAAAGCTATCCACGAATGGAACCGACACGCGACTCGAACAGATCCGCGGTGAGGTGTCGATCACGATGCGCGGCGGCGAGCTCAAGTGCAAAGACCTTGGTGGCTCAATCGATCTCGACACGCAGGGCGTTGACATCACGCTGGAGAAGCTCGAGAAGGCAACCGGGATCGTTCGCGTCAACGCGGTCGGCGAATCGCTCAAGGTCAACGGGCTACGGACTGAAGGACGCTTCGATCTCCGCTCGGTTGACGTCGAGGTCGGGTTCGATCGCGCCGCGGCGCTGTCCATTTACAGCCAGGGCGGCGAGTCGATAGAAGTTACCGCGCCGCCCGGCGGATATCAGCTCGACGCGGTCACGAAGAACGGCGAGATCACGGTGCCAGAAGGAACCGTCGAAGTCACATCCAGCGGCGACGAGCATCGAGCGGCCGGCCCAATTCGCGGCGGAGGTCCAACCATCACCCTCCGGAGCGATCACGGAAACATCACGGTAAAGGAACGATAAGAATTGCTGATTGTTGATTGTTGATTGAGGATCCGGCAGGTCGTTTACCCAAACGAGCGATCGGCATTTCACCAATCAGCATGAGCAATCGTCAATCAGCAATTCCCTGATCTCTCATTCCCTGATCTCTCAGTTGACGTCGCCTCGCGTGTGCCGTAAGCTTTGCCGTCTCGCGAGGTCACCTGTGCTCTCCACTGCGCCCCTGCTCGAAACCACACTCGAAGGCCTGACGCTCAATCGCCGCGGCAAGGTCCGTGACGTCTACGACGTCACGCTTCGCTCCGGCAAGCCCGGTCTTCTCATCGTCGCCACCGATCGCATCTCTGCGTTCGACTACGTACTCGGCTCTGGCATTCCTGACAAAGGCAAAGTGCTCACCCAGTTGTCGGGCTTCTGGTTCGAGCGGATGGGCGATCTCGTGCCGCATCATCTCTTATCGCTCGAGGTCGACGAATTCCCGGAGGCTGCTCGCCGACACGGTGACGTGCTCCGCGGACGGACGATGCTCGCGCGACTCACCGAGCCGGTCCCGGTCGAGTGCGTCGCGCGCGGCTATCTGTCGGGATCAGGGTGGAAGGAATACCAGCAGAGCGGCAGCGTATGCGGCGTGAAGTTGCCGGCTGGCCTTCGCGAATCGGATCGATTGCCGGCGCCGATTTTCACGCCGGCGACCAAGGCGGAAACGGGTCACGACATCAACATCAGCGAAGAGGAAGCCGGCCGCCTGGTCGGCGTCGATCTCATTCGCCGGCTGAAGGCGCTGACCTTGGAGATCTACCGGCGCGGTTGCGAGCATGCGGAGTCGAAAGGGATCATCATCGCCGACACCAAGTTCGAGTTTGGCTTGGATGGCGAAGAGATCATCCTCATTGACGAAGTCCTGACACCTGACTCGTCGCGCTTCTGGCCGGCGGCGCAGTACGAAGCCGGGCACGGTCAACCGAGCTTCGACAAACAGTTCGTCCGCGACTACCTCGAGGCGATCCGCTGGAATAAGCAACCGCCAGTGCCATCGCTTCCGGAGGACGTGATCCGGCGCACCCGCGAGAAATACGTCGACGCTTTCCGCCTGCTTTCGGGACGAGAGCTGCGCTGACCGTGCGCGATCAACTCGAGAAGCTCGTCCAGGAACTCCTCGAAAAGGGAGTGCTCTACGACGAGGCGCGCCGGGAATTCGAGAAGATGTTCATCGCCCGCGCGCTCCAGCGCTCGAAAGGCAACGTCGGCAACGCCGCGGAGATGCTGGGGCTTCACCGCAACACGATCGCCAGGAAGATTTCGGAGTACCGGATCAAGCGAGTCAGCTAAATCGGTGCATTGGTGAATTGGTGACTTGGTGAAATTGCCGTCGCACGCGCTACCGCGCGTGCTTTGAAAGCGCGGCGGTAGCCGCGCGGTGCGAATTCACCAATTAGCAGTCTGCTCCCCTGACTGCTTGACACGCCGGGTCGCCCTCCATAGAATTAGCAGTCGGCCAGGCTGATTGCTAAGCCGCAGGGCCACACAGCTCATTTATCGAAGGATTCAGGCCTCATAACAGCAGGGCTGGGCTCCCTCCCCGCCGAACTCGAGCGGACCAGGCGCCCCCCACAACCCGGAGTGAAGAGCACCATGGCAGCAACCGCAACCAAAGTCAGCATTCGTCCCCTGCACGACCGCGTGATCGTGCAGCGCCTCGAGGAAGGCGAGCAGAAGATCGGCGGGATCATCATCCCCGATACCGCCAAGGAGAAGCCGCAGCAGGGCAAGGTGATCGCTGTCGGCAAGGGCAAGGTCGAGAAGGACGGCAAGGTGATCCCGCTCGACGTCAAGGAAGGCGACACGATCCTGTTCGGCAAGTACTCCGGCCAGGAGATCAAGATGGACGGCGAGGAGTACCTCATCATGCGCGAAGAGGAAATCCTCGGGGTGATCACGAAGTAACAAGCCGTCGCGCGGTGCGTCAGCGCCGCGTGAACGATGCTCGATTAACCATCAGACGGAGATTCAAAGACCTATGGCTAAGCAGATTATTTACGGTGAGGAGTCGCGCCAGGCGATCCTGCGCGGTGTCAACAGCCTCGCCAACGCCGTCAAGGTGACGCTCGGTCCCAAGGGCCGCAACGTCGTCCTCGACAAGAAGTTCGGTTCACCCACGATCACCAAGGACGGCGTGACCGTCGCCAAGGAGATCGACCTCAAGGATCCGCTCGAGAACATGGGCGCGCAGATGGTGCGCGAAGTGGCGAGCAAGACCTCGGACATCGCCGGCGACGGCACCACGACGGCCACCGTACTGGCGCAGGCAATCTTCCGCGAGGGCGCGAAGAACGTCGTCGCCGGTGCCAACCCGATGGAACTGAAGCGGGGCATCGAGCGCGCCGTGGAAGTTATCGTCGCTGAGCTGAAGAAAGCGGCCAAGCCGGTCGGCGGCGCGGCCATCGCGCAGGTCGGCACGATCTCGGCCAACAGCGACGAGACCATCGGCACGATCATCGCGGAAGCGATGGAGAAGGTCGGTAAGGACGGTGTCATCACGGTGGAAGAGGCGAAGTCGATGGAGACCTCGCTCGAAGTGGTCGAAGGGATGCAGTTCGATCGCGGCTACCTGTCGCCGTACTTCGTGACCGATCCGGAGCGGATGGAAGTCGTTCTCGAGAACCCCGTCATCCTGATCCACGAGAAGAAGATCAGCTCGATGAAGGACCTCCTGCCGCTGCTCGAGCAGGTGGCGCGCGCGGGACGTCCGCTCGTGATCATCGCCGAGGACGTCGACGGCGAAGCGCTGGCGACGCTCGTGGTCAACAAGCTCCGCGGCACGCTACAGGCGGTCGCGGTCAAAGCCCCGGGCTTCGGCGATCGCCGCAAGGCGATGCTCGAGGACATCGCGATCCTCACCGGCGGCCGTGCGTTGACCGAGGACCTGGGCATCAAGCTCGAGAACATCAAGCTCGAGGACCTGGGCAAGGCGAAGAAGGTCACGATCGACAAGGACAACACGACCATCGTCGAAGGCTCGGGAAGCCAGCAGGCGATTGAGGGCCGGGTCAAGCAGATCCGCACGCAGGTCGAGGAAACCACCTCGGACTACGACCGTGAGAAGCTGCAGGAGCGCCTGGCAAAGCTCGTCGGCGGCGTTGCCGTCATCAAGGTCGGTGCGGCCACCGAGACCGAGATGAAGGAGAAGAAGGCGCGCGTCGAAGACGCCATGCACGCGACCAAGGCGGCGGTCGAAGAGGGCATTGTTCCGGGCGGCGGCGTAGCGCTGTTGCGCGCGGGCAAGGCGCTCGATTCGCTGAAGCTCGACGCTGACCAGGCCGTGGGTGCCAGCATCATCCGCAAGGCCATCGAGGAGCCGCTCCGCTGGATCGCGACCAACGCCGGCCAGGAAGGCTCGATCGTCGTCCAGAAGGTGAAGGACGCGAAGGGCGACGAAGGCTACAACGCGGGCAGCGACAAGTACGAGAACCTGGTGTCGGCGGGCGTCATCGATCCGGTCAAGGTCGTGCGCACGGCGCTCCAGAACGCCTCGTCGATCGCGTCCCTGCTGCTGACCACCGAAGCGCTCGTCTCCGAAATCCCTGAGGAGAAGAAGGACGCCCCGGCGATGCCGGGCGGTGGCGGCGGAATGGGTGGAATGTACTAAAACGCTCGCGGCTCGCGATTCGCGGCTCGCAGGCCGGCTGGGAGAGAATCTCAGCCGGCCTTTTTTCATTAACGAAAAAAGACGACGGCCCTCGTCGTTACTTGAGCGAGAAGCTCATCTCGACGGAAATCCGAACATCGACGGGCTTACCATCCCGGGTTCCCGGTTTGAATTGCCATTGCTTCATCGCCTTGACGGCCTGATCGTCGAGACCGTGTTCTTTATCCAGCGATTGGGCCACCGCGACGTCGCCGACCGTACCGTCCGTCAGCACGACGGCGTCCAGACGTACGACTCCTTGAATCCGTGCGGCCTTTGCTTCAGCCGTGTACTGCGGCTTTACGTCCTTGACGAGAACCGGCATGGTTGTCGCCGTTGTTTCCTGCGCAGCTGCACCAGATGCGAGTAACGAGGCCGTCACAGCGCCGAGCACGATGACTCTGAAGATTGACATCACTTCACCCCTCGAATCTCTTTAGACCAAGGCGCATGGAGTTTGGCCGCCGGACCGACTGGGAGCTGGAGGCCGGCAGCGGGAAGCTGGGAGCTTTTTACCGCAGCGTGAACGAAATCTCGACGAGGATCAGCACCGGCACAGGCTGACCGAGGCGCATGCCGGGCTTGAAACGCCATTGCCTCAGCGTCCGGATAGCCTCTTTGTCGAGACCAAACTGTTGATCGAGCGAGTGAACAACCCGAACGTCGCCGACGCTGCCGTCGGGCATGACGATGGCTTCCAGCTTGACCAGACCCTGGATCCGGGCACGCATGGCCTCGCCGGTGTAGTTCGGCTTGGTTTCATGGATCAGCACGGGTGAACTGACGCCATTGCCTTCGCGGTAGGCGCCGCCGCCAAATCCGCCACCGTAGCCCTCGCCGTAACCGGAGCCTGTTCCGGGACCCACGCCGCTGCCCGTACCGGTTCCGCCGCCTCCACCGGTCGACGGGCCTTGTGCGATGGTCGCGTCAGGTGTCGACGTCGCCGCGCCGGGCAATTCGGTGACCGCGGTAACAGCCGGGATGTTCGCCTGCGGAATCTTCGGCGGCTCGACCGGAGGCTTTGGGGGGGCCTCCATCTTAGGCGGTTTAGGAGGCGTGATTTCGGCCTTCCGCGGCGGTTCCGGCATCTTGTTGCCACCGCCGCCACCACCGCCGCCGGGACCCGGCTGTGCAATCCACGTAATGTCTGGAGTGTTGATGACTTTCTTGAACTGATCGATCGCGGCCGGCCTCGTGACGACGTAGAGAAACAGGCTCAAGCCTACGATGTGGAGGACAGCAGACCACCCCGACTTGAGCAGGTAGCTCTTCCAGGACTCCTCGTTCTTCGCGAGCGTGCCCGCGAGAAACCGCGCGTTGGGGCTGGCGCCCGGAAAGCTATCGGCCATTTGGACTTCAGAAAGTGCTTGTGCAGCCATTGTCGCCGAGTCAGTCGAGAACCGCAAGTTGCAATAAAGATGCCTCGACCAAATCGACGAATCTTCAATTGGCGTCAGCACCTACGGCCACTACCGTCACTACGTTTGGACGCTCAATAGCCTCAGGTGGACGAACTCCGAAATTGGGGGCTCCACAAGGCTCGGGGAACCTCCAGCCCCTCATTCGGTCCATTGCGTCGTTTCGACGTCCGTGGCCCCGGCAGCGCGGAGGACGGAGCGGACGACTTCGACCTGTGAGTCGACGGTGTGGACACCGAGCAGGATCGCACCAGTCTCAACCGCCTTTTCGAGCGCGTCCGCCCGCTCGGGCGCCAAACCTGCCCCGGTCAGCGCCGATGCCACACCTCCCGCGGCGTGCCCGGCGGCCTCACCGAGGCCCGCGGCCAGCGGCCCGGCCGCAACGATCGGCCCAATTCCCGGCAGGACGAGCGCGATGGTGGCGAAGAGATATCCCGAAAGCTCCCCCAACCGACCCGCGGGGCGCGAATCTTCAATCTCGACGCCCGGCGTGCCGTCAACGTCCTCGGCGAAAGTCGACTCTTCGTCGTGGTTGCGGCAGATGACCGAAAGGTGGTCGCGGGTAACGCCCGCGGCGTGCAGTTCGCGCGCTGCGGCGGCCGCAGCGGCGGGGGCGGGAAAAAGGGCGACAACGAGTGGATGTGACATCGTGTTGAAATATTAACGTAGCGTGGGAACGATGGACGCCATCGACGTCGCGATCATCGGCGGCGGGCCCGCCGGCTGCCGCGCCGCGTGGCGCCTTGCGCGCGCCGGAACGCGCGTGGCGCTGTTCGACGGAAGCCATCCGCGCGAGAAGCCGTGCGGTGGCGGTGTCACCGGGCGAGCGCTCGATCTCGTCCGCGACGCGATCGACGTCGCTTCGCTCCGTGCGGTGGCCATCGACGACGTCGCCTTTGAGCATGGCTCACGCCGGGCACGCGTCCAGCTCGGCGCCGGAACCGGACCAACTCCACAACTCACCGTCGCATCCCGCACGGCCTTTGATGGGACACTGCTCGCTGCTGCGGTCGGAGCGGGCGCGACGTTTCACGCCGAACGAGTGACGAGCATCGTCCCCGAGCGCGATGGCTGGATTATCGCGACAGCGCAAACCGTGACGCGCGCCGACTGGCTGCTCGGCGCCGACGGGCCGAACAGCTTCGTTCGTCGACGAGTCGGTCAGCCGTTCGCACGGGCCGACCTGTCAATCGCGACCGGGTTTTTCGTTCATGGTATCGAATCGCGCAGCGTCGCCATCGCGTTCGAAGACGAGCCCCCTGGATACCTCTGGTCGTTTCCACGCCCCGACCACCTGGCGGTTGGTGTGTGCGCGCAGGCCGATGCGTCACACGCCGCACCACTGCAGGCCGCAGCCTCCAAGTGGATTGCGCAACACGTCCAAGGATCCTTCACGCTGGAGCGATACAGCTGGCCCATCCCTTCACTGCGCGAATCGACCATCGAACGGGAACGACCGTTCGGCGAGCGCTGGATGCTGCTCGGCGACGCCGGCGGCATGGTCGATCCGATCACGCGCGAAGGGATTTTCTTCGCTCTGCTGTCCGGCGATGCTGCTGCCGACAGCCTCCTCGACGCAGTCAGGCCCGGCGTTCGATATGGCGACCGGATCCGGGCGTCGGTGTACGACGAACTCCTCCGTGCGGCGCGCCTCAAGGCGCGCTTTTTCAATCCACGCTTTACCGCGCTTCTCGTGCGCGCCCTCCAGCAGAGCGCGTCCATCCGCGAGATCATGGCGGACCTCGTCGCCGGCCGACAGACGTATCGCGGATTACGGCGGCGTCTGCTCGGGACACTGCAGGTGAGGTTGTTGGTGGAGATGATGAAGAGTTGAAAGTGAAAAGTGAAAAGTTAAAAGTGTTGGCTGCTCATATTTGAGCTTTGCACTTTTAACTTTTAACTTTTCACTCTCACTTCACGAGATACCCATCCCGCGCCCTTACATGCGCGCCAGGGCGTTTCAGCGTGACCGAAATCGACCGCCACTCGTTGGACCCGGCCAGCGGTGGCCGGAGCGGCGTGTATCCGAGGAGATACTGTTGCCGCAGTTCGCGCGCAATGCCGCGCAGCGTTTCGGCAAGCGCGGAGCCGTCGCGGGTATGGAAGGATCGGCCGCCCGTAAGCGTCGCCAGTTCAGCGAACAGCGCAGGCCTCGCGGCGCCGATTGAAACCGGAAACACCATGACGTCGGACCGCCTCGCCCGTTCGAGCGCATCGTCGGCCGATGCTTCGCTGTATCGATCGTTGCCGTCCGACAGGATGATTAGCGCCCGTCGTCCTTTTGCCGGCTGGACGTCGTCGATTGCATCGATAATCGCGTCGTAGAGACCGGTCGTGCCGAACGCGTCGAGCCGGTTGACCGCGTCGCGTTGCACCGATCGATCGGTCGACAGCGGAGCCACTACTTCCACCTGACTGCCGACCGCGAGGATCATCGCTTCGTCCGAGGAACGGAGCTCGCCGAGAAAGGCCTGGGCGGCGGACTTGGCCAGCGACAGCCGTGTGCCGGCGACGCTGAAACTTCGATCGATTGCAAGGGCGGCAGACAGCGGGACGTTCCCGGCCGCGAAATTCGACACGGTCTGCAGCACGCCGTCCTCGTGCAGCTCGAAGTCCCCCTGGCTCAGGCCAGTGATCGGGTTGCCCCGCTCATCGGTGACGCTGGCGTAGACCTCGACAAGGTTGACGCCGGAGGTGAACTGGCGTGGGGATGCGCCGACGACGTGCCCCAGCGCTGCCACCAGCAGCGCGGCGCCGTAACTGGCGCGCCGGATAACGGTGATACAATCGAGCCGTTCTCCTCGAAATTTCCAAGGAGCTGCTCCGATGGGTAGTTTAGGTTTTCCAGAGCTGGTGGTCATTCTGATCATCATCATCATGATTTTCGGAGCAAATCGGCTGCCGGAAATCGGACGTGGAATTGGAAAGGGCATCCGGAACTTCAAGGACGCCACCAAGGAAGGCATTAGACGCGACGATTAACTCCCGCGCCCGCCGGTCGCCCGACCGACGCGGTTACAGGACGATCCTGGAATCCCCCACCCGCCGGGTGACCCGCTCCCGATCGAGATACTCCAGCAGTGGAATCGCGTATTTCCGCGTAATGCCATAGCGTTCCTTGAACGCCGAGACATCCACGCGCGCCTGGCCCTTCATCCCGCGCACGTCGGCCTTCAGCCCGGCGAGCGCGTCGGCATGAAAGAACAGTGTATCCAGCTTGACGAGCCTCTTCTGACGAACGAGCAACGCGGCAATTCGATCGACGACGGCCGCGGGGACGTGGGCCGCGGCCTGCACCGCGGTCGGGTCCGGCGGCGCGAGGCCGGCTTGTTTGAAGAGATGTTCGATCGCGTCGCGGGCCTGGGATTCCTCTGCCGAGAGCGAGACCTGATGCCCGGCGAGTGCGAGCCGGTCGCGAGCAACGATCTTGCGCTCGGCAGCCAGTGTCGACAGGACATGCTCGAAGATGTGCGGTGAGGCTCGTCCGAAGATGCGCTCCCGCGCTTCCTCCCGTGGGAGACCTTCCGACAGAGGCTGCGACTCGTGGTGGACTTTCAACGTTGCGAGCAACTGTTCCGACAACTCCTTCAGCACAGGCGGTGCCACCAGCAGATCGGCGACGCGGACGACGAGTCGCTGTTGCTCGAGGCGCTCGATCGTCGCGCCGGCGGCAAGCACGGACAGACCGACTCGACTGAGCAGCGCCGACGACGCGAGCCCCGCTCGCCCGCGCTCCGCGACAAACGTCAACACGGCGTTGTCGACACCATCGGGATCATCGCCGCCGTCGAGGCGTCGAAATCGACCGAGCGCCGTCGTCGTTCTGATACCGGCGCGCGGCGGATGCGGATCGAGCACGCGGCCGCCGCCGATCGTAATCGACGGCGAGTACGCACGAATGATGAACCGATCGCCGCGGGTCAGCACTGCCGGACGTTCCAGGCGAATCCGAACGAACGCGGAGCCTCCAGGCGGCACTTCCACGATCGAGGTGCCATCGGAGCGCTGCGCGGCCACGGCAATACGACCGAGGAGTTCGGTCGTGCCCTGGTGGAAGCGAACCCGCGATCCATGCCGGAGAGGCCGGCCGCCGGCGACAAGCTCGACCACCGCGTCCACACGCTGCGTCGGCACGAACGCGCCCGGCGCGCAGAGCGTATCGCCGCGCGAGAGTTCGGCAACCTCTACGCCGCCAAGATTCACGGCGACGCGACGGCCCGGACCAGCCCCGGGTTCACGACGCCCGTGAACCTGAAGTCCGCGCACTTTCACCACGCGCTCGCTCGGCAGCACGACAAGCTCACCGTCTTCCCGGAGTGTGCCCGCCACCAGCGTTCCCGTCACAACGGTCCCGAAGCCCTTGATGGAAAAGACGCGATCGATTGGCAGACGCGCTGGCCCTTCGCGGTCGCGCGCACGGACAACCGAACTGACATCAATCAGTGCGCGCCGCAATTCGTCCAGGCCACTGCCGTTCCTGGACGAAACCACGACGACGGGGGCGTCTTGCATGAACGATCCTGTCGTCAGCTCTCGCACTTCCAGGCGGGCGAGCTCGATGGTGTCGCGGTCGGCCAGATCGGATTTCGTCAACGCCACCACACCGGCGGGAATCTGAAGGAGCCGGCAGATTTCGAAGTGCTCTCGCGTCTGCGGCATCACCGACTCGTCGGCCGCCACGACCAGCAGCGCCACGTCGACGCCACCGGCGCCGGCAAGCATGTTCTTCACGAAGCGTTCATGGCCGGGCACGTCGACGAATGCCAGGTTGACGCCGTCGGTCTCGAGGTGCGCGAACCCGAGGTCAATCGTGATGCCTCGTGCCTGTTCTTCCTTGAGCCGGTCCGGATCGGTGCCGGTCAGGGCGCGGACGAGCGCGCTCTTGCCGTGATCGATGTGTCCGGCGGTGCCGACGACTATTGATCGCATCCTGACTTTTAACTTTTAACTTTCTTCTTCGCCCGCTCGCGCTTGCCGAGCCGGAGCGCACGGCGCCGGTCCGACTTCGTCTTCACCTTGGCCGTTTTTTCCTGACCTCGCATCGCGTCCCGGCCTGGTCCTCGGAATTCGCCGTCGGTTGCGCGCGACGTGCGCGGTCCGCGGTTTCGTTCGGACGCGCGCACGCGATCGAGGATCTCCGTCAGTCCAAGATCGACCTGCCGTCGTTCCATGTCGACCTTGATCACCTGCACCGACACTTTGTCGCCGAGCCGGTAGACGCGACCGGTGTTTTCGCCTCGCAGAATGTGAGCACGCTCGACGAATCGATAGTAGTCATCGGCCATGGTCGAGACGTGAACGAGACCTTCCACGAAGTGCTCGATTAACTCGATGAACAGCCCGAACGCGGTCACACCGGTGATGTAGCCTTCGAACTCGTCGCCGACCTTGTCGGCCATGAACCGGACCTTCTTCCACTGCACCAGCTCACGCTCCGCATCGTCGGCGCGGCGTTCGCGTTCGGAGGTGTGGCGCGCCATCTCGGGCAGATCGTCGATGAGCTCGTCCTTCCGATCGGCGTTCATCCGATCGTGGCGTGACTCGCGCAAGGTGCGGTGCACGATGAGGTCGGGATACCGCCGAATCGGCGAGGTGAAGTGGGTATAGCTCTTCGCCGCGAGGCCGAAATGTCCGCGGTTCTGTTCGTCGTACCGCGCTTTTTGCATGGTGCGCAGCATCAGGAACGCGATCGGCTTCTCTTCCGGCGTGCCCCGCATCTTCTCGACGAGTTTCTGGAAGTGACGCGGCTTCACGTCGTTCGGCGGTGCGCCCAGGCTGTATCCAAGTGTCGAGACGAATTCCTCGAACTCTTCGACTTTCAGCGGATCGGGATCCTCATGAACGCGATACACGGTGGGGACATCGCGATCGGAGAGATGTTGGGCAACCGTTTCGTTGGCGAGGAGCATGAACTCCTCGATGATCCGGTGTGCGATGTTCCGCTCGGCAGCGATGATCGCCTCCACCATACCCTGGTCGTCCAGAACGATTTCCGGCTCCTTCAGATCAAAGTCGATGGAGCCGCGCCGATGGCGACGCTTGTTCAGGATCTCGAAGAGTTCATGCATCGATTCGAACAACGGCACGAGCGCCTGATACTGGGCAGTCGTCTCCGGATCACGCACGGTCAAGATCGCGTTGACCTCGGTGTAAGTCATGCGGGCAGCGCTGTGAATCACGCCGTCGTGCAGCTCGTACCGAACGACCGCACCGCGCCGATCCACTTCCATCAGGCAGGACTGAACGAGGCGATCCACAGCGGGATTCAGGCTGCAAAGGCCGGTCGCCAGTTCAGACGGAAACATGTGGACGGCACGGTCCGGGAAATAGACCGAGGTGGCGCGATCGTATGCTTCCTCGTCGAGAACGGAGCCTTCTTGTACGTAATGGGCGACGTCAGCGATATGGACGCCGAGCCAGTAGTTTCCGTTCGGAAGCCTCTCCAGGCTGATCGCGTCGTCAAAGTCGCGGGCGTGCTCGCCGTCGATGGTGACGATGGTCAGTGGCCGAAAGTCGGTGCGGCCTCGAATGTCCTTATCCTGGACCGATGTGCCGATCCGGCGCGCTTCTTCAACCGCCTCGGGGCTGTGCGCGTCCGGGATCCCGTACTTCCTGATGATGATTTCGTTATCGACGCCGGGCTCGTCGATGTCCCCGAGTACTTCGATGATTCGGCCGAGTGGCCCGCGCGTCGGCGTCGGCCAACGCGTGATTTCCACCACCACCATGTCGCCGGGGTCCGCGTCCATGCGTTCGTCCGACGGAATCTGCACGTCCATGATGAGGCGACGATCGAACGGCACCACGAATCCCAGGCCGGACGCGTCGATATCAAACCGGCCGACGACGGAGGCCGATCCGCGCTCGAGAATGCGGACGATTCGCCCTTCGACACGGCCGTCGCTGGCCCGCTCGATCCGCGCAACCACACGGTCGCCGTGCATCGCCTGATTCAGGTTGCTGCCGGCGATGAAAATGTCTCCCTTGGCATCCTCGAGTGGACGGTCGGGGACAACGAATCCAAAGCCGCGCGGGTTCGTCGTCACCTTCCCGACGACCAGGTTCATTCGATCCGGAACCCCGAACCGGTTCCCACGCGTTTGAACGAGCGCGCCGCTCTCGACCAGCTCCGAAAGGAGCTTCTTGAAGGTCGGCCGCTCGTGCCGAGGTAGTTTGAGTTTTTGCAGCAGCTCGCGAGGAGTCGCCGGATGATCCAGCTTGTCGCGAATCAGCGTCAGGAGCTGCTCGTGATTCAGCATTCTGTCGATTCTAAGTTCTGAGGAAAAAAACAGCCATAATTTGGCAGAGAACCTTTTCTTCGTTTTGTGTTCGCTTTTTATTTCCAACCGCCCCTGCTGTGGCTCAGTCTCAAGACTGTGTGACCGGAACCGAGCCTTCCGCCGCGACCGACCTGGACCTCGTCCGTCTGGCGCAGGCGGGTGACGTCGATGCCTTCGGCGAACTGGTTGAACGGAACCGGCGCGCGGTCTTCCGCGCCGCGCTGGCATGCGTACGCTCCCCCGCCGAAGCCGACGACGTGGCGCAAGAAGCGTTCGTGACCGCGTACCGCAAGCTCGGAACCTTCAGGGGCGAAGCACAGTTCCGCACCTGGCTCCTGTCCATCACCTGGCGCAAAGCCATCGATCGCCGTAAGAGCGTCTCCAGGTGGCTGCGTACAGCGGTCATGCCGTCGTCGACAGACAGCGGAGAGGACGCGTTCGATCAAATGGAAAGACTCCCCTCGTCGGGCCGATCGCAGGAAGAGACATTCGTTGATGAGGAGTTGCAGCGCAACGTGACCAGGTTGATCGGCACGCTGCCGAAAAAGCTTCGCGACGCGCTGCTCCTGGCCGGCACCGGCGAGCACACTTACGAAGAAATCGGTCAAATGCTTGGGGCGCCGCTCGGGACGGTCAAGTGGCGCGTGTCGGAGGCCCGGCGTGTCCTGAAGCGGAAATTGGCCGCGCTTGGTTATGCCTATGAGTAATCAACCCTCTTTGAACGACGTCCGGCTCGATCGGGCAATCGATCGCGCGGTGCGTGAACTGATGCAGATCGATCCGGCACCCGGCATGCGTCGCCGAGTGCTGTCGCGCATCAACGCGCCAGTCGAACGCCACCTATTCTTGTCAGTGCGTTACGCATTCGCCGCGGCGGCACTCATCGTCGCGGTGTCGATCAGTCTTATTCCTCGCCAGGTGGAACCGCCGACGCCACCGAAAGCGCCTTCGCCGATTGTGTCCGCTGGGGCGCCGCCCATTGATCTGGAGGCGGTGCTGTCCACGTCCACAGTGAGCGCCACGGCGGTCTCCATTCCAACGAAGTCACCAGGGATCTCGAAGGAACCAATCCCCATGCCGCGGATTACCAACGTGTTCGGCCCACGGCGAGATGGCGTTTCCGCAACCGCCGTGCGCGAGCCTGCGGTTATTCGAGTCGCTCCCGAAACGCTCGTGCCGCTGACGATCGTGCCGCTCTCGGCGCGCCCACTCCTGATTGAGCCGCTTGTGCTGGGCACGCCGCCGAAAGGCGGACGCTGATCATCGCTGCAGGAGGGCGATGTGAAGATCGCCGACGTTGGTTCCGGTCGGACCCCATTTGATCAAGTCGCCGAGCGGCCCGAAAAAATCGTAAGCGGCGTTTGCCGCGAGCGCCGCCTGCGCCCTGACGTCATGACGCGCCGCCCGCTCTGTCGTCGTCCGATCGACGATCGCGCCGGCGGCGTCTGTCGGTCCGTCGATGCCGTCAGTTCCCGCGCTCGCCAGCACCATGACAATTCCGCGTGGTGCCTCGTCGATCGCCGGCAGCGCGCCGAGCGCAAACTCCTGATTGCGACCGCCGCGCCCGCGACCGCGAACATGCACGGTCGTTTCGCCGGAACCGATGACACACAGGCGCGACTGGCCAACCAGACGCAGCGACTCGGCGGCAAAAACGGCTCCGGCGTCTCGTGCCTCGCCTCCGGTGGCGGCGGGAAAAACGTGGACGGCGTAGCCAAGACGCTCAGCGACGCGTGCGGCTCCTTCAACCGCCATCCGCCGGTTGCCAATGACCTCGTAGTAACCGTCACGGAGCCGAGGATCGCCGGGCTTCGGCGTCTCCCCCGCGCCTCGTTCGAGATGCTCGAGCGCATGGCGTGGAATCGCGTCCATCACACCGACGCGTTCCACGATGCCGAGGGCGTCGGCATAGGTCGTTGGATCGGCGACAGTGGGACCCGAACCGATCACGGCAGGATCATCCGGGATTGGTCCGTGCACGTCCGAGATGGCGAGCGTCACCGTTCGACCTGCGGCCGCGGCAAGCCGCCCACCCTTGATCGCCGACAGATGTTTGCGTACGCAGTTGAGGTCGGCAATTGGCGCCCCAGCGTTCATGAGCACACGCGCCGTCAGCATCTTGTCGGCGAGCGACAGCCCGTCGGCTGGCACCGCCATCAGCGCCGACGCGCCGCCCGAAAGCAGCACGAGCAGCCCGCCGCGCGACTGGCTCTCGGCCGCCAGGGTCAGGGCACGCCGGCCGGCGGCTTCACTCGTGGCGTCCGGCGACGGATGTGATGCATCGAACCATTCGAACGAGCCTGACAGCACCGCCGAGCCCACGCGTGGACCCGCGACGACGCCAACGAGGTCCTGTCCGATCAGACCAGCTGACTTCGCGTCAGCTAACGCCATCGCCATCCGCCACGCCGCCTTGCCGGCGGCGACCACCGCTATCGACTCCGTCGGGAAACGCTTCAAGACACTGCCCGACAGAGCGGCGCGGACGAGCTGATATGGATCGATACTGCTGACACCACCAGCCAGGATTTCGTGCAGGTCAGTGCGAATGGTCTGGAGAGAATCGGTCAGTGAAGCTTCGTGGGATCCGACCAGCCCGAGAGGCCGGTCACGGCATTGAACTTTTTGAGGAGCTCGCACAACAACTGGTCCGCATCGTCTTTCGCGCACAGTTGTTCGAGATGTCCGAGCACGAGAGCCAATGCATGGTCGGCATCGGTGATCGCGCGCTCAGAGAAGTACTCGCGTTGTTGCTGAAGACACTCTCGATGTTTGATGAATTCTTGACGGTAGAAGTCGTAAGGAAAACTGACAGGGGCGTTCAAAACCCGATCCGGGCTGACGACGCGTGCCATGCGACTCCTCGCGTAGGGCATGTAAACGGTAAAACCAGTGTAAGCGTATACCGATGGCCTGTCAAACGCGACAGTATGCCGTAACCGTCACCGAACCGCGCGCGCGACGATCAGCCCGCCCAAACAGCCAAGCACCATTCCGCCGACAACAAGAAACAGGCTCAGCCACAATGGCAAAAATGTAATCGCGCCCAGGCCGACCGCCTGTGCCGCAACCACCCCGAATCTGGCCTTCGCGGCGGTGAACACGAGCCAGAGAAAGATTATAGCGACCACGGCCCCCACGCCGCCCTGCAATATCCCTTCGACGACGAACGGTCCGCGAACGTACGTCAGCGGGGCGCCGACGAGGGTCATGATCTCAATCTCGTCTTCCCGGGCCGATGCCGCGAGGCGGACAACGCTCGCGACGGTGAGGGCCGAGGCAAAGGCCAGCAGCGCGATGATTCCGATTCCGAGCCCGCGCAGCAGCCGAACCACCGCATTCAGCCGGGTCAGCCAGCGACGGTCGTAGCGGACGTCGGCCACTCCGTTGAGGCCCGCCATGGTGGTCGACAGGTTGTCGACCGCCCCGCCGGCATCTCGAACCTCTGGCTTGAGCCGAATTTCAAACGACGCCGGAAACGGATTACCTTCGAGCCGGTCTGTCGCGCTCGCCAGGTCGGGGAAATCCTGTTTGAAGCGCGCGGCGGCCTGACTCTTGGACACATACTCACGTTCGCTGGCCAACCCGCTTCCCGCAATCAGCTCGTCCACGATCCGAAGCTGGTCGGCGGTCGCATCGTCTTTCAAGTAGACCGACAGTTCAGCCGACTCGGTCCAACGGCCGACCAGGCGCTGAAGGTTCGCGTTGAGGACGAGGAAGAATCCCAAAACGAACAGGCCACCCGCGATGGTGATCACGGAGAAGAGCGCTGCTTTACGGCCACGCCACAGGCTTGCCGCCGCTTCGGACACGAAGTAATTGAACGCTCGCACGTCCTACATCACCTCGACGATGTTGCCGTGATCGAGCGTTACCGCACGACGCCCGACCCGCCGAATCAATTCGCGATCGTGCGTGGCGACGACCACGGTCGTGCCGCGCGCGTTGATCTCGCGAAACAGATTCATGATTTCCAGCGAGAGATCGGGATCGAGATTGCCCGTTGGTTCGTCGGCCAGGATGATGGCTGGATCGTTGACGAGCGCGCGTGCGATGGCAATCCGCTGTTGCTCGCCGCCGGACAGTTCGAGGGGATAGGCGCTCATCCGGTGCTGGAGACCGACCCACTTCAGCACCTGGAATGTGCGGCGCTGCTGTTGCGCGTCTCCCATGCCAAGCACGCGCGGCACGAACGAAACATTTTCAAGCACCGTTTTTGCCGACAGCAGCTTGAAGTCCTGGAACACGAACCCGAGCGATCGCCGGTACGACTGGACCTGACGAGTTGTCAGCGTCGCGAGATTGCGGCCACCGACGATCAATTGCCCTTCGCTGGGCACGTCCTGGCGAAGTAGCAGGCGCAAGAGCGTGGATTTTCCGGCGCCGCTCGGGCCAGTCAGAAAAACGAAGTCTCCCTTTTCAACGCGAAGGGAAAGATCGCGCAGCGCGAAGACACCGCGCGCGTACGTTTTCGAGACGTGGTACGCCTCGATCACGCGGGAGTCTTCTCCAGTTCGCGCCGGACGAGTGAGTTCACTAGCGCCGGATTCGCCTTACCACCCATGGATTTGATGACCTGTCCGACGAGAAATCCGTAAGTCTGCTTCTTCCCAGCTCGATACTGCTTGACGGCGTCGGCGTGTGCGGCGAGCACCTTCTGCACAGCCGCCTCGACCGACGCTTCATCGTCAATCCGAGCAAGTCCTTCGGCTTCGACGATAGCGGCGGCGGATAGGCCGGAGCCGTACATCTTTTCGAAGACCTCTTTGGCCGTGGGGCCGCTTATCGTGCCGGCGTCCACGAGCCGGATCAGTCCCGCCAAAGCCTCGGGCGTCAGCGCCACGGCCTCTATATCGGCGCCAAGCTCGTTCAACTTGCGGGTGAGCTCTCCCATGATCCAGTTGCTGGCTGACTTCGCGTTGCCCGCCGCGGCGGCCGTGTGTTCGAAATAGGTCGCCAGCGCCTGCGATTGCGTCAGCACCCCGGCGTCGTAGTCGGGCAAGGCGTACTGCTCGACAAACCGTCGCCGACGCGCGTCGGGTAGCTCCGGAAGCGTTCGCTTCGCCTCTTCAATCGTGGCGGCCGCAATCCGCAGCGGCGGGAGATCCGGCTCGGGGAAGTACCGGTAATCGTGCGCTTCTTCTTTACTCCGCATCGACAACGTGCGGCCGGCGGCGGTGTCCCATAACCGGGTCTCGTGTTCAACGGTTCCGCCTGATTCGATCACAGCGATCTGACGCTCGATCTCGTGGTCGAGCGCGCGCTGCACGTGACGGAAGGAATTGAGATTCTTGATCTCGGTCTTGACGCCAAATGGCTGCCCGGGGCGCCGCACCGAGATGTTGGCGTCGCAACGAAGGCTGCCCTCCTCCATGTTGCCGTCGGTCACCCCCGTCGCCACCAGCACCGCACGCATGCGGCTGAAATACTCGGCCGCTTCCGCGGCCGATCGGACGTCCGGGTGGCTGACGATTTCAATGAGCGGCACGCCGCTGCGATTGAAATCGAGCGCGGTCATGCGGTCCGAGTCGGGCAAACCCTCGTGCAGGGATTTGCCGGCGTCCTCTTCGAGGTGAACGCGAATGATCCCGACGCGGCGCGACTCGCCGCGCGACTCGAATTCGAGCGCGCCATCAGTCGCGAGCGGCAGGTCGTACTGGGAGATCTGATAGCCCTTCGGCAGGTCAGGATAGAAGTAGTTCTTCCGCGCAAAGATCGACGTCTGATGGACCGTGCAGCCGAGCGCGAGAGCGGCCTTGATCGCCAGTTCCACCGCACGCCGATTGAGCACCGGCAGGGCGCCTGGCAGCCCGAGGCATACCGGACAGGTGTTGACGTTGGGCGGCGCACCGAACCGCGTGCTGCAACCGCAGAACAGTTTGCTCTCGGTCTGAAGCTGTGTATGGATCTCGAGACCGATGACAGGCTCAAAGGGCATTGCTGATGGTCGATTGCTGATGTTCGATTGTTGATTGTAGTCGGCATTCAACAATCAGCAATCGAAAATCAGCAATTGCAATCAGCGCTTCTGAAGCGCGGTGACCATTCGGCTGAAGGCCTCGACGACCAGCGGATCGAACTGAGTGCCGCTGCAGCGTTCGAGTTCCAGCAGCGCCTCGTCCTGGCCAATCGCGTCACGGAACACTCGAGGCCGCGTCATGGTGTCGTAGGCGTCGGCGACACAGACGATGCGGGCGCCAATCGAGATCTCGGAGCCTCGCACGCCGCGGGGATATCCCAGTCCATCAACCCGCTCGTGTGATTGCCGGACGATGGCTGCGGCCCGCTCCAAATACGGCACCGCCGCGATGATGTCGCTGCCGATCGCCGGATGGCGCCGGACGAGCATCACCTCTTCCACCGTGAGCGCCGCTGGTTTGCGCAGCACAGCTTCCGGTACGGCAAGTTTGCCGATATCGTGCAGCAGCGCGCCGTGCCCGATCGTCGACAGCGCCTCATCGGGCAGCCCGAGCATCCGCGCCACGTTGACCGCCAGCGCCGCCACGCGATAGCCGTGCGCATACGCGTCGCGATCGGTCAGCGTCAGCATCGCGATCATCGAATCGAGCGTCTCGTCGTCGTGAATCTTGACTGCCGCGATCGCATCGCTGATTCGCGTTCGGCGGATCATCATCTCCTGCTCGAGCGATTCCCGCCAGCGGCGGGCGTCCCACGCCGATTCGTGCCACTCGAGACCGCGAGTCACCGCCTCGCGTAATCGGTCGCGGCCGAAGGGCTTGGTGAGATAGTCGATCACTCCCTGCCGCAGCGACGCGACCGCGGGACCGACGTCATGCACCCCCGTGGCCATAATCACGGCGGTCTCCGGGTACTGATGTCGAATTTGCTCGGCGAGCCAGATGCCGTCATGTCCCGGCATCCTGATGTCGCAGAGCGCGACCGCTGGCGGCGTCGTCTCGAACTGACCGAGCGCTTCCTCGGCGCTACCCGCGGTCGTCACGTCGTAGCCACCTGATTCGAGCCATCTCGCCATCAGGTTCCGCACGCAGTGTTCATCGTCAACAACGAGCACGCTGTTGGCGCGCGCGTCGTCGCGAAGCGCATGCTTCGAATCTTTCAATGTCATAACCCGTGGTTTCCCCTTGCTTTTAACTTTTAACTTTTTACGCCTCCGCCATCTCGGCGTTCTCACGACGGCGCGTAATGGTGTCGGAGAGATCGAGGCGCTCGAGTCTCCGGTAGAGCGCGCGGCGGCTCAGACCGAGCATCTTTGCGGCCGCCTTCTTGTTTCCGCCTGCCCTGACCAGTGCGCGCTGAATGTGTTCGCGCTCCACCGTCGCAAGTAGCTCCTTGCCGGTGGCATCGTCCGGCGCGCCTCGAGAGGCGGAATCGGCGCCGGCGCGGCCGGCGTGCGTAGACACCGGCGGCATGCTGATCGCCAGTTCACGTTCGGAAATGAACTCGCCTTCAACGAGGATGCATGCGCGCTCGATGACGTTCCGAAGCTCGCGCACGTTGCCTTCCCAATAGCCGGCAGCGAGCAGTCGCTCAGCACCAGGGGTCAGGCCGGCCACGGGTTTCTGCAGTCGCTCGCTGGTTTCCCTCACGAATGCTGCGGTCAAGTAGGGAATATCTTCGCGCCGCTCGCGCAGCGGCGGTAGCTTCACTTCGACGACATTCAACCGGTAAAACAGATCGCTGCGGAAGCGCCCAGCGGCAATTTCGGCGCGAAGGTCACGGTTCGAGGCGGCGATCACGTGCACGTTGACGCGGCGTCCGTCGAGCGATCCGACGCGGTGCATTTCGCCAAGCTCGAGAACGCGCAGCAGTTTGGCCTGAAGCGCCGGTGGCAGCTCGCCGATCTCGTCGAGAAACAACGTGCCACCGTCGGCCAGTTCCAGCAGGCCCGGCTTGTGCTCCGTGGCACCGGCAAAGGCGCCGCGCACGTGCCCGAACAGCTCGCTTTCGAACAGCGTGTCGACGACAGACGAACAGCTGACGGTCACGAAGCGTCGATCGCGGCGCGGGCCGATCTGATGGAGTGCACGCGCCACCAGCTCCTTGCCGGTGCCGGTCTCTCCCGTGATCAGCGCCGCCCGTACGTGCGGCGCGAGCCGGCGGATCATGCTGAAGAGCTCCTGCATGATCGGTCCGCGACCGACCATGCCGCAGAACTCCAGCCGTCGCGCAACGTCCCCCTCCATCGCGAGCAGACTGCGGCGGCGCTCCGTCTCTTCACGAATCGTCGTCAACAGCTGGTCGAGCCGGCCGAAGTCGAGCGGCTTGCTCAGGTAATCCATCGCACCCAGCTTGACGGCTTCGACCGCGGTCTCGACCGCCGCGTAGCCGGTCATGAGCACGGTCTGACACCGCGGATCCATGTCACGAATCGCGCGAATCACGTCCAGGCCACCGAGATCCGGCATTCGCAAGTCGACCAGCGCGACATCGGCGTGTCGCGCACCAAGCTCGGCGATCGCCTGTCGCCCACCAGAGCACGCAATCACCTCGAATCCGGCGCGGCGTGCGAAGCGATCGACAACGTCTCGAATTCCCTGTTCGTCATCCACGACGACGAGGACCGGAGGCTGAGCGGTCATACACACTCCTTGACGATGGCACGGACCGCGGAGCGAAGGGCGCGGAGTTGAAATGGCGGCGCCAGCACGGCACTGGCATGATCGTGTCCGAAGCTCTCGAGTTCGCCGTCGTCTGCCGACATCGAAATCAGCACCATCGGCAGCGCCGACTCGCTGCACGCGATCCGCCATCCGGGCAGGTCGGCCGCGACGATGCCGCGATCGACGAATGCAGCATGGAGCCGGCCCCGGCCGCAGGCCTCGAGCGCTTCCGCACTCGACGCCGCGGTCACAACATCACAGCCCCATCCGCCGAGCGCGGCGGCCAGATAGTCGCGTTCCCCCTGCTCGGCGTGCGCGACGAGAATCGACTCGCCACGCCGCCTCTCGTCAATCCGCGCCGGCAACAACAGCGAGAACATCGTGCCGGCGTTGACGACACTCTCGACGGTGATCTGCCCGCCATGATCCCGGACGATCCCGTAGCAGATGCTGAGACCGAGCCCGGTGCCCTCCCCAACGTCGCGCGTCGTGAAGAAGGGATCGAAGATCCGCGACAGGTTTGCGCGATCGATCCCGTGGCCGGTGTCTTTGATGAAGAGTTCAACCGCTGCTGCTGACTCGTCGAAGCGAGCGCCGACGTGCAGGCGCTTCGTCGGACGGCCGCGCATCGCCTGCTCGGCGTTCAACACCAGGTTCAGCAGCGCCTGCTGCAATTGACTGCCATCGCCGACCACCTGAGGCAGCCCGGGTTCGAAGTTGGTCACGAGGTCGATCCCGTTCAGTCGCAGCTCGTAGGAACGGAGCGCCATGACTCGACTGAAGAGATCGGCGACGTCCTGAGGCGCGCGCGCCGCCGCCTGGCGGCGGGCGAACGCGAGCAGATTGCGGACGATCCGCGCAGCGCGTTCCGACTCCTGCGCGATGCGCCGCATGTCCTGAGCGAGCTCGGTAGCGGATCGCATGTCGCCCGGAGTATCGAATTCGTCCTCGAGCAATTGCGCGTAGCCGATGACGCTGGTCAGCGGGTTGTTGAGTTCGTGCGCCACCCCCGCAACCAGCTGGCCGATCGCGGACAGCTTCTCCGACTGAAGCAGCTGGGCCTGTGTCGACTTCAAGCGATCGAGTGCCGCCATCGATCGATCGTTCGCCAGCGTCAGCTCGTCGCTCATCTGCTGCAGGCGGCGCTTACTCCGAATGTCCTCGGTGACATTCTTGGCAACCTGGACGACCGACGCGCCGTCGGGGCCGCCCTCAACCGGAAAGGTCGTCACGCTGAAGATCTGCCCATCGGGCAGCGTGATCTCGGTGTGGCTGCCATCGTTGGCCACGGCGCGCGCAATCACACACTTGTTGCCGCTCGCGGCGCAGAAGCCGACGTCGGCGCAGGTGGCACCGCGAAGGGCCCGGACATCACGGCTGAGATGCTGCGCCAGGGCGCGGTTCCCTCGAAGCAGCGCGCCGTTGCGATCGAAAACGGCTATGGGATCGGCGATCGCGTCGAACGTCTGTTCCCATTCGCGCTTGCCGCGGCTGACGAAATCATGCAGACGCGCGTTCTGGACCGCGACACCGATCTGGCCGGCAATCACCCCGAGGAGCCGCTGGTCTGCCGGCTCGAACCTTCCGGGAATCTCCGCACCGACGGTCATGGTGCCGAGGAGCTCATCGCCCGCGAGGATCGGTACGGTCAACGTGCTGAGCGCTGGAATGAGTTCCGTCCCGGTGTGTGGCACCAGCGTCCGCAGGTCGTCCACGAGCAGCGGCGTGCGGGTGGTGATCACCCTGTCGTCCGGCCGCAGGCCGAGAGACTTCAGTCGCGTCCACAGTTCCTGCATCGCCAGGGGACCGATGAAGGCGTTGTCGACAAACGCACCGGTGGACTCTTCTTTGAGATAGATCGAGCCGCCGGCCACCCCAAGGGCGCGGACGCTGCACTGGAGCGCGCCCGCCAGAACTTCATCGAGCTGCTGCGATCGTGCGATCCCGTCGGCAATTTGATTGATCGTCTGAAGCTCCCAGACCAGCCGGCGGTTATCCAGGTTCATCCGCCGCCGCTCGAGTGCCCGCTCAATCGTCGCGAAGAGCTGATCGATGTCGAACGGCTTCTGAACGAAGGCGAAGGCGGAAAGCTCGTAGGAGTGGATCGCCGACGCCAGCGACGTCGTCGCCGACAGTACGACGATTTCCGAATCGCGCGTCTCCTCCTTCACGCGACGGATGACCTCGAAGCCAGACTCGGCGCCGAGACCAAGGTCCACCAGCGCAACGTCGAACGCGCCACGGTTGAGCGCGGCATTCACCGCCGCCAGCGATGTCGCGTACTCAGCACGAAAGCCACGCGCCAGCGCCGCCTCGCCGAGCATACGCGCGAGCGGTTCGTCATCGTCGACGATGAGAAGCGAAACGGGACGAATGGTCATGGGTGTCTGTCCTTCAGCGGGCTTGCGCGTCAGGGTCGCGCTGCCCGGGAGGACACATGAGGCAAGAGCCGCGCCGCAGCCGCTCACCCTGTGCGGCACGACTCAAGCCGCTGAGCACGCGTCACTTCTGGCTGATTGAAAAGGTGTGAAGCGGCGCTCGTGTTGCACGATTGAAACACGAAGATGTTTCGTCGGTGAAACATGACTCGCAATTCGCAATTCGCGGTTCGCAATTCGCGGTTCGCAATTCGCGGCCCGCAATTCGCGTTCAAAGCGGGGAGCTGGAAGCTTTACGGATTTGGAATCCCGTACTTCTTCATCAGCCGCCACATCGTCGTGCGGCTGATCTGGAGCTCACGGGCAGCCGCACCGATTTCGCCGGCATGCCGTGCGAGGGTGGAAACGATCGTCTCCCGATCGGCGCGTTCGCGCGCCGCGGCAACGGTGCTTTCGCGCGGTTGCGCGACCGGCGGCGGCGCGACGACCTCGTCAGGCAAGTCATCGGGGCCAAGCTCGGGGCTGCGCGCAATCGCAACCGCCCGTTGAACAATGTGTTCGAGCTGACGAACATTTCCCGGGAACGAGTACGCCGCAAGCAGGGCCCACGCCGCATCGCCGCACCGCTCGACGCCGCTCGCCGCGCCGTACTTCGTCACGAAATGATCGACGAGAAGACGCAGATCGCCGGCGCGGTCGCGCAGGGGCGGCATGTGGATCCGATGGACGTTGAGGCGGTAGTACAAGTCGCTGCGAAACTCACCCACGTCAACCGCTGTCTTTAAATCAATGTTTGTTGCCGCGACGAAGCGCACATCAACCTTCCGCGGTTCGTTCTCACCAATCCGGCGAACCTCCCCGGCCTCGACGGCGCGCAGTAACTTGGCCTGCAGCGTCGTCGACATCGTCCCGACTTCGTCGAGGAAAAGCGTGCCGCCCGACGCGTGCTCGATCAGTCCCGGCCGCACCCCTTCTGCTCCGGTGAACGCGCCTCTGCCGTGCCCGAACAACTCGTTTTCGAGAAGTGATTCGGTCAGCGCGGCGCAATTGAAGGCGACGAAGGGCCCACCGGCGCGAGCGCTTGCCGCATGGAGGGCGCGTGCGGCGAGTTCCTTTCCGGTCCCGGTTTCGCCGGTCACGAGCACCGTTCCCGGCGCGGGTGCCGCGCGCTGAATGAGAGCCTTCACCTGCTGCATCGGTGCGCTCTCGCCGATGAGGTGGTCCAACGGTCCGCCGGCGCGAAGGCGGCGCTGCAGCAAGTCGACCTGCCGCGCGAGCTGACGACGATCCGCGGCGGCGCGGACGCGCATCAGCAGTTCATCGCGGAAGAATGGCTTCTGGACGAAATCCACCGCGCCAAGCTTCATCGCCTCTACCGCTGTCTCGATCGTGCCAAAGCCCGTCATGATGATGAAGACGGAGTCGACGCGGTGCTCACGAAGCTTTCGCAAGACGTCAAGTCCGGAAATGCCTGGCATGCGCATGTCGGACAGGATCACATCGAACGTACCATCGCGCGCCAGGACGAACCCGTCTTCTCCGCTCGCCGCGGAGCGCACGGTGTGGCCTCCCGAGCGCAGCATACGCTCCATGCTCTCCCGGACGGCGGTGTCGTCGTCTATGACCAGAATGCGCGGCATCAGGATTGGCGGCGCCACGGCTGGGGTTGTGGCGCGCTAAGTGTATACCGGGGTTGAACCGATAAAGCGTACATGAAAAGGTTGGCGTGTCTTTTGGCGCTTCTCATCGCCGCCCCAGCGTGGCTCATGAGCTGCTCCGCCCCGGCGACGCGCGCGACGCTCCCTTCATCGAGGCCAGCGGCTCCTCCGACAATCCGAGTAGGCCTCCGCGACGGAAACCGGGTCACGATCCGAAAGGTGCCCTTCGAGACGTATGTGCAGGCGGCGATCCTATCGGAGTTTGCGCCGCCGGCCGGCGATCCCGACGTTGTCGAGCACATGCTCGAGGTCCAGGCTGTTATCGGCAGGACCTATGCCCTCGCACATCTCGGACGACATGAATCGGAAGGCTTCGACGTCTGCTCGACGACACACTGCCAGCTGTTCGAGCCGTCGCGGCTCACCAGGTCGAAGTGGGCTCCACAGTCCGCCGAAGCGGTCCGCCGAACCACCGCAACAGTCCTTTGGTTTGGCAGTTCCCCGGCCGATGCGCTTTACCACTCTGACTGCGGCGGCAGGACAAGCCGGGCTGACGATGTGTGGCGCGGATTGGGACGTCCGTACCTGGTTTCAGTCCCCGACGATGGACCCGCCGAAAAAGCGCATGCGGCTGTGTGGCGGTATGAGGCGGCCGACGCGGCCCTCATCGCCGCTCTCAACAAGGACTCGCGAACGCGCATCGGTGCTCGCCTCACCGGGATTCAGGTACTCGATCGAGATCAAACAGGCCGCGCCGAACAGATCGCGCTACACGGCTCTCAGGAACGAGTCGTCAGAGGCGAAGACCTGCGCGAGGTTCTGGGACAGAGCTTCGGCAGTCGATCGATCAAGAGCACCTGGTTTACCGTCGAGCACACCGGCGGCGCGTATCTTTTTGAAGGCCGGGGATTCGGGCACGGCGTCGGACTCTGTCAGGCGGGAGCGCTTGCCCGCATCCGCGCAGGGGCTAAATTGCCAGCCGTGCTGGACGTCTATTTTCCGGGTACCAAGCTCGTGACGCTACGCCAACCCAGGACAAACCCCTAAGCCTGTCCCGCCGAAGCGCCACGCGCGTAAAGACGGACGAACCGCCACGCGCGAACGCGATCCCCTGCCGTCCCTGATTTCTGCCTCACCTGTGACGGTTTCCCTCTATATAATTAGGCTTGG
Source organism: Acidobacteriota bacterium (assembly GCA_046732715.1). Taxonomy (GTDB): domain Bacteria; phylum Acidobacteriota; class Vicinamibacteria; order Vicinamibacterales; family 2-12-FULL-66-21; genus JALZOC01. The sequence continues at coordinate 59,365 of JBKPNQ010000080.1, forward strand.
AGTCGCTTACACTTTCGCCCGTATCTTCACCCTCTAGTAAACGGCCCCTGGTTCGAGGCGTATTTCATGACAGGAGCTCAGGCAGCGGGCTTTAGCGGCCGCGAGGCGGACAGCGGTGCCGCGTCCGCGGTCAAGGCCCTGCAGGCCGAAGGGCGGCTCGCCGAAGCGCGCGAACGGTACGCGGAACTGGTGGCCAGGCACCAGCGCCGGGCGTCGCGAATCGCGTTTCATTACATGCGCGATGTCGCCGAGGCGGACGAGGCGGTTCAGGATGCCTTCGTCAAGGCGTATTCCCACCTCTCCTCGTTCCGTGAAGAGCTCCCGTTCGAAGTCTGGTTCACGCGCATCCTTATCAACGGGTGCCTGGATCGAATCAAGGCGCGGACTCGCCGCGAGCGGTGGATCGCGCCGATGCCGGACGGGCCGGCTGGAGAAAGGGATTTCGGTGAGCGTGTCGCCGGCAGCGACCCCTCTCCCGAAGATCAGTTGCTCGCACGCGAACGCCGTGAGCGGCTCGCTCAGGCTCTGGCAAAACTCCCCGAGCGTCAGCGCTCGGTGTTCATGCTGAGCCACTACGAGGGATGCACGTCGCGGGAAGTAAGCGCGCTGACCGGGCTGAACGAGTCGACCGTGCGTGTGCACCTCTTCCGCGCGATTCGCAAGCTGCGAACGCTGCTGGTCGACCCGCGCGCGGGCGAGGCGAAAGTGGAGAAACGCCGTGTCCATTCTTAATCGATTGAGGCTCAGTGCCCATCTCGACGACGACGCGCTTGTCGCGATCTGGACCGATGAAGCGACCAGCGGCGTTCGACAGGCACATCCTCATCTCGAGAGTTGCCCGCCGTGCCGGGCTCGGTTCGTCGATCTCTCTTCCTGGCTGCAAGGCGTGCAGGTCGACGCCACTGCTGAAGCGGACGAGCACTTTTCCCCCGAGCGCCTGGCCGCCCAACACGCCCTGATCTTCCGGCGGCTCGAAGCGGCCGAGCGGCCGGCACGTGTGATCGCGTTTCCGCGTTTCGCACAGCCGCTGACGTCGCGAACCTCTCACGCCTCCCGCTGGATCGCCGCCGCGGCAGCCGCAGGGCTCATCGTCGGGGTCGGCGTGGGGCAACTGATGGATCTTCGTCACCCGTTCACGGCCCAGCCGGCGACGACAACTCAGGCCCGTATCAGCACGGCGAGAGGTCCAATCGGACGCGATCGTTTCGTCCAGCCGGTAAGCGACACCCGCGACGAGACGTTTCTCTCGGAACTCGACGCCTCGCTCTCCCGCGCCGGTGTCCCCGAGCTTCGCGCACTCGACGCGTTCACCCCGCGCGCCGACGATCAATCCAGGTAGGTTAGGTGAGCGCCCCGCAGCCCTTGATTTTTCGCAAGGGCCTCGACATGAAGGAAGCCGTCGCGGGCGAGCTCGCAGCGGCCTACGATAGCGCGCTCGTCGATCGCGTCCGCGCGAGCGACTTCCAATTCACAAGCGGCCGCCTGATCGTCCATCTCGCCCGCGAATTCGGGTTCTGCTACGGCGTCGATCGCGCCGTGGATTATGCCTACCAGGCGCGGCGGCGGTTTCCAGGCCGGAACGTCTTTCTGACCGGCGAGATCATCCACAATCCGTACGTCAACGATCGGCTGCGGAGTGAAGGCATCCGCTTCCTGACGGATCCGGGCGAACATGCCGACCGCCTCGGAAAAGACGACGTCGTGATTCTTCCGGCGTTTGGCGTGACCGTTCGTGAAATGGCCCGCCTGTCAAACCAGGGATGCACGCTCGTCGACACGACCTGTGGATCGGTCTTGAACGTCTGGAAGAACGTCGTCCGCTACGCGCAGGACGGATACACCGCAATCATTCACGGAAAAGTCAAACACGAAGAGACACGGGCGACCGCATCGCAGGCACTCAAGTATCCGCAGGGCCGCTACCTTGTCGTCCTCGATCGCGTCGAGGCGGCGATTGTCTGCGACTACATCCGGCATGACGGCGATCCGGCGGCATTGCTGGAGCGATTCGCGGGAGCCTTCTCGCCCGGATTCGACCCGGACGTCGATCTCCAGCGCGTCGGGTGCGCCAATCAGACGACGATGCTGATGACGGAGTCGCTGGAAATTGGTGAGATGTTTCGGGCCGCCATGCGCGACCGCTACGGCGAGGAGGCGCTCGCGTCGCGCTTCCGCGCATTCGACACCATCTGCAGTGCGACGCAGGAACGACAGGACGCGGTGATTGCGCTGCTCGAGCACCAGACACCCGATTTGATGCTCGTGATCGGGGGCTATAACAGCAGCAACACCTGTAATCTTGCGAGAATCTGCGCGGCCAAGGTGCGGACGTATCACATCGCCGACCCCGGCTGTCTTCTGTCAGGGGACGAGATCCGCCACCGGCCGGTGGGGGCGCCGTCAACCACGTCCGGTCTCGAGGAAACGTCCCGTGGATGGCTACCGCCGACCGGCACCCTGGTCGTGGGCCTGACGGCCGGCGCCTCGACGCCCAACAACATCGTCGGTGAAGTGATTCGAAAGCTGGAAGGCTTCTGTGCTGACACACAGAAAGTTAAAAGTTAGGAAAGAGGCTGGGGGCGATCCTGTCTTATTACTTCTAACTTCTGACTTCTAACTTTTAACTTTCATCATTCGCGGTCTCTGTCCAACCGCGAAAGCTCCGGCCCTGTCGATTCCTGGAGCACGATCTTGACCTTGTGGCCGCGTTGACGGGTGAGGAATCTGAAAAGGTCGGTCCCCGGCTTGGCCACCAGGGTCGCGTTCTCGCCGAGTGAAAAATAGCCCTCTTCCTGCTCGTGGTCGGCCGACGTCACTTGCGCGGTCAAGCTGGTTTCATCGTGGGTGGATGCCCGTCCGAGGCTGAATCCGATGAACAACAGGACCAAGGTCAACCACGCCGCAACCGCAACCCGCACGACACGCTCCCGTCTGCCGGTGCACTCGCCGGCGGCTTCCTGTAGTGCAAGGACACGGCCATCCGGCATCTCCTCCTGAATCAGTGACTTAAGTATGACAAACGGAGGCAATCGGGCATGTCGGTGCACAATAGAGGGTAAACGGCCTGCCGCACTGAGGCGTAATACACCGCGTAACCATCCCGGAGAAAGTCAGACAGTATGGCAAGCCGAACAGCCTGGATTTTTGCAGCCGCGCTCGCGTGTGCGATGCCGGCGTCCGCCTCGTCGTTGTGCGATCAGGGTCCCGGCCAGAAGCCCGAACAGGCCGCCCGCGGAACCGACGGTCGTTCCCAGGACGGGAAGAGTGACGGACGCGGTGGAAAAGATGAGCGCCGGATGCCGTGGTGGAAAGCCCCGGAGACCCGCGCGGAACTGGGAATTACGGACAAGCAATCGAAAGACATTGACGATATTTTTCAGGCGACCTTCCCCGCCCTCAAGGCGGCAAAGGAGGATCTCGACAAGCTGGACGACGGCGTGGCGAAGCTCATCAAGGAAGGTACAGCGGACATCGCGGTCATCAGCCAAAAGGTTGGACAAGCGGAAAACGCGCGAGCCAGCCTCACCACCCAGCGCACGGTGATGTTGTACCGGATGCACCGATTGTTGACACCCGAACAGCGCGCCAAACTGGACGCGATGTTCGCGCAGCGCGAGGCGGAACGTCGCAAAAATGATCCCAACGGCCGTCGGTAGGGCGGCATCTCTCTAGTTCGCACCACATTTCTGGAGGCTTTTCGTGAGGAAGACCGTACGCATGCTGGCCGCAGCCGGCTTCGTTTTCGCGTCCGCGTGGCCAGCAGCCGCGCAGGACACCAATCTCGACCGCGCCAAAGCGCTGATCGCGCAGGTGCAAGCGCAACAAGGAGGGACACAGCCTGAGACGCTGCCCAAACTTGCGCCGGTGCCGCAGACAAGCGCGCCATTCCGGACGCCCGGACCCGTCGTCGATCTCGGCATCGAGGATGCGGTGCAGAAAGCGATGGACAAGAACATCGACATCGCGGTCGCGCGCATTACGCCTCGCCTGACGGACTTCTCGATCGCGGGCCTGGAGGCGAACTACCGGGTCAACCTGACGTCGGCGGTCAGCAACAACAGCACGACCGACCTGCCGCGCGTCACCACCCAGGGTATTTCGGAACCGACCACGAGCGCGCGCGAGGCGTGGTCGGCGGGCATCGCCCAGAACCTCTGGAAGGGGGGCGGCAACTACAGCATCAACTGGACGAACAGCCGGTTGGCCGCTCAGAGCTCGGTCAACCTTCGCAATCCGCAGTTCCAGTCAGGGATCACCGCGAACCTGACCCAGCCGCTGCTGCGCGGCTTCAAGATCGATGCGACCCGCGCGTCGCTGCAGACAAACCGGCTGTCGCAAAGCAACGACGAGATTACGCTGACCGCAACGTCGGCGAGCACGGCGGCCAACGTGCGGAACGCCTACTGGGATCTCGTCTACTCGCTCGGCGCCGTCGAAGCGGCGCAGAACTCGTTGGACCTCGCGAATCGGCTCGTGCAGGACAACCAGAGCCGGGTTGAAATCGGCACGCTCGCGCCGATTGACGTGGTCTCGGCCCAGGCCGAAGCGGCGTCGCGGCGCAACACGCTCGTGCAGTCTCAGGCGGCGGTTCGAACCGCGGAACTGGCGCTCAAGCGCCTGATCGTCAGCGGCACCGAAGATCCACTGTGGACGTCGTCGCTCAATCCCGTCGATCGTCCGTCAACCAATCCTGAACCGATCAACATCGAAGCGGCGGTGGCGCGAGCGCTCGCCGACCGAACCGATCTGCAGCAGTCGAAGAACAACCTGAAGATCAGCGACATCAACCTTCAGAGCCAGGTTGACACAACTCGGCCACAGCTCAACCTGACCGCCAGCTACGGCCTCTCAGGGCTGGGTGGACCGTTCCTTCAGCGCACCGGGGCGGTTGATCCGCTCACGGGCGGGGCGGTCAGCAGCATCATTCCGTCGGGGTACTTCGACGCGCTCCGAAACATCAGCGGCTTCGACGCGCCCGTGTGGACCGTCGGCCTGACCTTCGCGTATCCGCTGGGTGCGAGCGCGCAGGAAGCACAGGTGGCGCGCTCGAAACTGTCGCTACAGCAGACGGAAGTGAATCTGAAGGCGCTCGAACTGCAGATTGCGACCGACGTCATGAACGCCGGACTGACGGTTCAGAGCAACCAGGAGAGCGTGCAGGCGACGATTGCGGCGCGCGAGCTCGCGTTGAAGCGACTGGAAGCAGCGCAGAGCAAGTTGGAAGTGGGCATGGCGACCAACTACGAGGTCGTCCAGGCGCAGCGCGACTTCGCTGATGCGCGAAACGCCGAACTGCGCGCGATCCTCAATTACCGCAAGGCCATCGTGAACTACGAGACCGTTCAGCGCGTCGGCACGCGCGGCGTTGGCGCGGCGGTCACCGGCGGCGGCGGGACAGCCACCGGCGGAACTGGCGGCACCGGCGGAACTGGCGGCACCGGCGGCACCGGCGGCACTGGCGGCACTGGCGGTCAATAAGGCGAGCTCGGCGTCATCATGGCGGACTGACCGCTTTCAACACGTCACGCTCGTCGTCGTGCCTACGGTGGATACGGTTTTCGAAGAAGGCTGGAAAGGACTGCGCTCGGGCTGCCCCGGCACTCCTAGCGACTAGACGCACACATGAAAAAGCTCATAACCATCATCATCCTGCTCGCAGTCGTCGGGAGCGCTGGCGGCTGGTACTACATGCGCAAGAACACCAAGGATCCCGAGGTGCGAACTGCGCAGGTCTCGCGTGGCGACGTCGTGAAAGTCGTGCAGGCCACTGGCACGCTGGAGGCGGTGACAACCGTCCAGGTCGGGACCCAGGTCGGCGGCATCATCCAGAACCTCTACGCCGACTTCAATGACTTCGTCAAGAAAGGACAGGTCATTGCGCGACTCGACCCGACGATCATGGACACGCAGATCGAGCAGCAGAAGGCCAACGTCACCCGCTCCCAGGCCGATCTCGAACGCCTCAAGGTCACGCTGACCGACGCGCAGCAGAAGCTCGACCGCGCCAAGGCGCTTTCCGACAAGAACCTGCTGCCGCGCACCGACCTCGAGACCGCGCAGGTGAACGTCGAGTCGACCAAGGCGCAGATCAAGTCGTCTGAAGCCGCGCTCGTGCAGGCACAGTCTCAGCTGAGCACCGCCGAGGTCAACCGTCAACACACCGTCATCACCGCGCCAATCGATGGCATCGTGATTCAGCGGGCCGTCGAACTTGGACAGACGGTGAACGCCGGCATGAATGCGCCGTTGCTGTTCATCATCGCCGCCGACCTGACCAAGATGCAGGTCAACGCGAACATCGACGAAGCGGATGTGGGCAGCATGCGCACCGGCCAGAACGTGTCGTTCCGAGTTGACGCGTTCCCCTCGGAGGCGTTCACGGGAACGGTCCAGCAGGTCCGCTTGCAGCCGACGACGGTGCAGAACGTCGTCACCTACCAGACGGTGATCAACGTTCCGAACCAGCAGATGAAGCTGAAGCCGGGCATGACCGCGAACGTGCAGATCGAGATCACGCGAAAGAACAATGTCCTTCGTATGCCGGTCGCGGCGACTCGCTTCCGCCCGACGGCGGAGGTCTTCGCGGCCTTGAAGCAGGAACCACCGCCTGACTTCGGCCGCGGCGGATCCGGGCGGCGCAATGCTGGCGGCACCGTTGGCGGCCAGGGAGGATTCCCCGGCGGCGGTCAGCCTTCTGCCACGGCGCCGACAACGGGCGGAGCGCCCGCGGCCGCGGTCACTGGCGCACAAGGATCAAAGCCCACCCAGCAGGCGACGGTGTCGCCCCAACCCGCCCAGGCCCAGGGTCAGGGCCAGGGACAAGGACGCCGGCGTCAGGGCGAGGGCTCCCAAGCGGAGGCTCAGGGTGGCGGCGATCGCCCGACCTCGAACGGTGCACCAACTAACGGCGGCGGTCAGGGCGGAACGCAGGGCGGCGGCCGTGGCGGCTTCAATGGCGGTGGAGGCCGTGGCGGGTTCGATCCAAACATGACGCCTGAACAGCGTGAGGAGCGCCGCAAGCGCATGGAAGAGCGCATGGCGTCGATGACTCCAGAGGAGCGCGCAGCGTTCCAGGAAAAGATGGCGCAACGTCAGGCGCAGGGTGGCGGACGGGGCGGATTCGGCGGCGGCCAGGGCCAGGACGGCCAAGGTCAAGCCAGCCAGGGTCAGGGCGGCGGACCGGGCGGATTTGGCGGAGGTCAGGGTCAGGCCAACGCGCGCACGGCCAACAGCAATCAGAGCGCAGCGAATCAAGGCACGGCCGGCAAGGGACCAACGCGCACCAGCCGTCTTGACAGCGCACCGGCGCTGACCACGAGCGCGACAACGATCGACTCGCTGTTTGGACCTCTCCCGGTGGAGGAATCGCGCGGTCAGGCCTGGCTGTACGAGAACAAGCAGCTGAAGCAAGTGAGACTGCGTCTCGGCATCTCGGATGGCACGAACGTCGAAGTGCTCGACGCCAATCCCGAACTGCGTGAAGGAACCGAAATCGTCACCAACGTCATCATTGATACCGGCACGGCGGCGGCGCCAGGCCAGAACAACAATAACAACCCGCTCCTCGGTCCGCAGCGGGGACGCGGCGGTCCGGGCGGAGGCTTCGGCGGTCCGGGCGGCGGCGGAGGCCGCGGGGGAAGGTAGGCCAATTGGTGAATTGGTGAATCTGTGAGTTGGTGAATTTGCATCGCGCGGCTACCGCCGCGCGCTAACAGCACGCGCGGTAGCGCGTGCCAAGCCCAATTCACCAATTCACCAAGTTGCCAATTCACTGATTCACCAATTCCCCAATTCACGAATTGAGACTTTCTTAAATGCCAGTAATCTCCATCCGCGATCTCGTCAAGACGTACCACGTCGGCGAAGTCACCGTGCGGGCACTCCGCGGGGCGAACCTCGATGTCGAGGCTGGTGAGTTCGTCGCTGTGACCGGGCCGTCAGGGTCCGGCAAGTCGACGCTGATGCATATCCTCGGCTGTCTGGACCGGCCGACGAGCGGCAAGTACATCCTGGATGGCAAGGATGTATCGCGAATGTCAAAGGATGAGCTCGCGATCATCAGGAACCGGAAGATCGGCTTCGTATTCCAGGGGTTCAACCTGCTCTCGCGAACCACGGCGCTCGACAACGTGGAACTGCCGATGTTGTACAACGGCGCCGAGAAGCTGAAATCTGCACAGCGCCACAAGCGCGCGATGGAAGCGCTCGAGGCCGTCGGCCTGGGTGAGCGGTTTCACCACTTCCCCAACCAATTGTCGGGCGGTCAGCAGCAGCGGGTCGCAATCGCGCGCGCGCTGGTGACGATGCCGACGATCCTGCTCGCAGACGAGCCAACCGGCAACCTCGACACCCGCACGTCGATCGAGGTCATGGACATCTTCCAGCGTCTGAACGTGGAGCGCGGCATCACAGTACTCCTCATCACCCACGAAATGGACATCGCAGAATACGGCACGCGCCTGGTCCGATTCCGTGACGGCCGGATCCAGGTCGACCAGAAGATTGCGCACCGGCGTGATGCGGCGCAGGAACTTGCCAAGCTGCCGCCGCCTGAGCCCGATGTCCCCGTTCCGGCGGACGAAGCGCCCGTGGAACACATCGGCGGCGTAGTCTAAGAAAGCCATGCGGCTTGAACGACGCGAGCGAGCGCAGCGAAGCGAGCCAGGCGAACGGAGCGGGCCGACGAAGCGGCTCGCGAGAGAGCCTGTAGGGGAGCCCGAGGGGCGCAGCCCCGCGGATCTGGAGAAGACATGTCGATAATCATGACGTTGCTGGTCGCGCTGAAGGCGCTGAACCGCAACAAGATGCGAACGATGCTGACGATGCTCGGCATGATCATCGGCGTCGGCGCCGTAATCACGATGGTCGCGATCGGCAAGGGCGCCCAGTCGACGATCGAAGAGCAAGTCAAGGCCGCTGGCACCAATCTCATCACCATCAATGCCGGCAACTTCACGCAGGGCGGCGTGCGCCAGGGTGGCGGCATGTCAACGACGCTGACCCCGGACGACGCGCAGGCGCTGCGATCGCTGCCTGGCGTCCAGTACCTGGCAGCGGGCGTCAACTCCCGCGCGCAGCTCGTTGCCGGAAACCAGAACTGGTCGAGCCAGATTCAGGGAACTGACGTCGAACTCCCGCTGATCAGAAACTGGCCGCAGAAGTACGGCAGCTTCTTCACCGCGCAGGACGTCGCGACGGCACAGAAAGTGTGCGTGCTCGGCCAGACGGTCTCGGACAATTTGTTCGGGCCAGACGTGGATCCGACGGGACAAATCATCCGCGTCAAGAATCAGCCGTTCAAAGTACTCGGCGTCATGGCGCCGAAAGGGTCGACCGGCTTCGGGCAGGATCAGGACGACGCCGTCTACGCGCCGTACACGACCGTGCAGAAGAAGCTGCAGGGCATTCAGCACATCAACAACATCACCGTCTCCGCGGAGACGCCTGAGACAGCGCCGGTGTCGGCCGAGATCACCGACATGCTCCGCACGAGACACAAGTTGATGGGCAGCGACCCCGACGACTTCATGGTGCGCACGCAGGAAGAAATGGCGAGCGTTCGTACCGAAACGACCAAGACAATGACGACGCTGCTGGCGGCAATCGCCGGCGTGTCGCTGCTGGTCGGCGGCATCGGGATCATGAACATCATGCTGGTGTCGGTCACCGAGCGGACTCGTGAGATCGGTCTGCGCATGGCGATCGGCGCGCGGGGCAAGGACGTGCTGATGCAGTTCCTCGTCGAGGCGGTCGTCCTCAGCCTGTTCGGTGGCCTGCTTGGCATCGGCATGGGTTACGGCCTGTCCGCCGCAGCGGAGAACTTCCTGAAATGGCCGACGTCGATCCCCCCGAACGCGATCGGGATGGCGTTTGGCTTTGCGGCAGGAACTGGAGTATTTTTCGGGTTCTACCCAGCCAGGAAAGCGGCTGGGCTTGACCCAATCGAAGCCCTTCGGTTCGAATAATCGGATCGGCAGGCGTAGTCGTAGTAAGCACCCTGGAAGTCGTTCATCGTTTATCTTTCACGAAGGAGCAACGCATGAAGCGGGCAAGAATCGGAATGGTTGCGATCGCCGCCCTGGCGGTAGCAACGGTAGCCTTCGCACAGGCGAAGCCGGACTTCTCCGGCACGTGGACGCCGGAGCCTGCGGCTGCGCCGCCGGCGGGTGCGCCACCGGCGGGTGGTGGAGCGCCGGGCGGCGGCGGCGGTGGTGGCGGGCGCGGTGGCGGCGGACCGATGACCGTCAAGCAGTCCGCAACCGAGCTGACGGTTGAGAGAGCGGGCCGCGGCGGGGGCGCCCCTGTGACGACGACCTACAAGCTCGACGGTTCACCCTCGACCGTCCAGATGGGTCAGGGGTCAGCGACCGCGACAGCGAAGTGGGATGGCAACAAGCTCGTCATCACTACCAAGTCCGACAATGGCGAGCAGACACAAACCTGGTCGCTGGCCAACGGCGTGCTGACGATCGACCGGACCGGCGGGCGTGGTCCCTCGACGACGACCTACAAGAAAAGCACGTAGTCTCAACGTTGGAAAACATTCGGCCGGAGGGGTTCCGCTCCTCCGGCCGTTTTTTTGATTCCGGTGCTGTCCGCTTCTGTCACTGCTCGCCGGCGCCGCTTCGCGTCGCTCCCCTCCGCCGCCCCGCTCGGGCCGCAGGCGCTTTTCCACCTTCCAGCCTAATCTCGATTGCCAGTTTCCGGTTTCCAGTTGCCAGTTTGAATCACGAATCGCGAGCCGCGAGCCGCGAGCCGCAGCCGCGAGAATTCACCGACTCTCGTCTCTGAGCAGGTTCCGCAGCAACTCCCACACTCTGAGTCCCGTGACTGGATCGACCAGGTCAGGCGCGATCTCGGCGAGTGGGCCGAGGACGAAGAAGCGCTCGCGAAAACGCGGATGCGGAACATGGAGATCGGGAGAGATTTCGATGGCGTTGCCGAGCAGAATGAGGTCGAGGTCGAGCGTGCGTGCAGCGCCGGGGTATGGGCGCTCGCGTCCGCAGGCGTGCTCGATGGCCAGCAGCCGCTCGAGAATGGTGCGCCCGGGCAGTGAGGTCTCCCCGATCGCGACGGCGTTCAGGTAGAGCGGCTGATCGTGAAGCCCCTCCCCTTCGGGTTCGGTTTCGATGTAGTCGGAAACGACGAGACCGGTGACCAGCTCCGAGAGTTGCGCGACCGCAAAGTCCAGCGCCGCGCGTCGATTGCCAAGGTTCGCGCCGAGGGCAATTGCGACGATGCTCAGCGCTCAATCCATCGAACCGGGAGCACGCCGCCGCCGGTCCCGGCGCCGTCTGCACGGCGTCCGAGCAGATCGGAACGGCCAGCGAGAGCCTGTTCGAAGAAGCGCTTCTGCTCGAGGGTCTCGCCCAGGATCACGCGCAACAGGCTGCGGTGCCGGGCGTTCGGCATCGACTCCACGCGCGGCCGCCACGTGTCGACGAAGCGCTGGGCCTCGTCGCGGTCCTCGCCAATCAGCCTGGACTGCGCCTCGGCACCCTTCCCCGCCGAGGACACCTCGGGCTCGGACACCTCGTCGAGGGTTCCGCCCATATCCGTGACCGCGTCGCGCACCCAATTCAACTGCACGTCTTCGCGCGCGATGATGTACTGGTACGTGTTGTTGAAGTCGTAGTCGGGCACGTGCTTCGCCACCGCCACGTGACGCTGCCGCATCGACAGTTTGTCTTTGTAGAAGTCACGCAGCAGCGCGACGAGTTCGGTCGCTTTCACGAGCTCTGTTTTTCCTTGCAGGTGATGCAGACCCGGGTCCAGGGAATGGCGTTGAGTCGCGCCGGCGCGATCTCTTCACCGCAGTCACGGCAGATGCCGTAGGTGCCTTTCTCCATCCGGTACAGTGCTTCCTCGATGGCCTGAAGAATCTTGGCGTCGGTCTGCTTGAGCTTCAGCTGGATGTGAACTTCGTTGTTGCCGCTGGCCTGATCGGCCAGATCCCCCTGACGCGAGTTCACCTCGATGGTCGCGGGTAGCGGCTTGACGCCGCCGCCGGCCGACAGGATCTCGCCTCGCTTGCGCAGCAGCGCATCCTTGTATGGAGCGTAGTCCATGTTGGCCTTGTCTCCCCGATGGCCGCCCTCGCTGGCAGTTTGGACCACCGGCAAAAGCTCATATTACCAACCCGCCCCCTGTCGAGGCAACGGCGGGGGCGGAGGGAACGAAGGGACGGAATTCACAACTCCGTTGCTCCGCCCCCTCCGTTAACTCCCGCCGATGATGTCGCCAATCTTTCCCAGCGTGCCGCCGAAGTCGCGCTTCACGTCCTCGCGATCACCGCGGTAGGCGTCGTGGATGCGATCGGCCAGCCGGGCGAACGGCAACGTCTGCAGCCATACGCGTCCCGGTCCCGTGAGCGACGCAAAGAACAGCCCTTCGCCGCCGAACAGGCTGGTCTTGATGCCGCCCACCCGTACGATGTCGTAATCGACCGTCGGGTCGAGCGCGACGAGACAGCCGGTATCCACCTTTAATCGCTCGCCGGCTGCCAACTGCATCGGCACGATAGTGCCGCCGCTGTGGATGAACAAGCGGCCGGTGCCGTCGAATTTCTGCAGGATGAATCCCTCGCCGCCAAAGAACCCCGCGCCGATCTTGCGGGTGAACGCGATCTCCAGATCGAGATCGCCCACCGCGCACAAGAACGAGTCCTTTTGACAGAGCAGCTGCTCTCTATTGAGATCGAGGGCGATGATCTTGCCGGGATAGGGTCCGGCAAAGGCGACCTTGCCCGCCTGCCCGGTGGCACGGAAGTGCGTGATGAAGAAGCTCTCGCCGGCCAGGAACTTCCGCTTGAGCCCGCCGAGGAAGCCACCGTCCATCCGCGCATCCATCTCAATCGAGTCGGTCATGAACATCATCGCCCCGGCTTCGGCGCGCACCTGATCGCCGGCGCCGAGTGTCAGGATGACGGCTTGCATGTCGTCGCCGATGATCTCGTGGTTAATCATGAATGTGGGTCCTGATGATGAAGTTGCCAGTTGCCAGTGCCCAGTTGCCAGTTCTTAGTCGCCGCGATCTCCGAAATCAGACTCGCTGGAAACCGGAGACTGGAAACTGGAAACTGACAACCAACTCTATTCAGCTCTCAGCGTCGAAAGCGGCTTCTTTCTCAACACGTCCGCGCTTGCGAGCACGCCGATCGTGCACACCAGCAACATCGTCAGAACCGCGCCGATCAGCAGCAATCCCGGCGTTGGTCGCCACGGGATATCGAACACGTGCCGGGTCACCCCCCAGCTGAGACCGAGCGCCCCGGCCGCGCCGATCGCTCCCGCCAGCAGGCCGAGCGCGCTGTACTCGAGCGCAAGCGTCATCGTCAGCAACCGGGTACTCGCACCGAGGGTGCGAAGGATGGCCGACTCGTACACGCGCTGAAACTTGGTCATCGCGACGGCGCCGATGAGGATGAGCACGCCGCTGAGAAGGGCGATGCCGCCGACGACCGAGATGCCGAGCACCGCATTGTCGACAACCTTCTGAATACGACTGATGATTTCGCGCCCGTCGATTGCCGTGATGTTCGGATATCGGGCGATGAGGTCGTACTGGAGACGCGCCCGCGCTGTCGGATCGTCGGGCCCTTTCAGGAACCCGATGTAGGTGTGAGGCGCATTCTCGAACACGCCGGGACGGAAGACAAACATGAACCCGCCGCTCCGCGCGTCGCCCCACTCGACATGCCGGATGCTCGTCACTCTCGCATAGACCTGCCGGCCGAGGACGTCGAAGCGCATATCGTCGCCGACTTGAATATTGAAGCGCTCGTGAATGCCTTCCTCGATCGACACCTCGGACTGCGCGGCGCGGGTGTCGCCCGCCTTCCAGAACGATCCCTGCACGATCTGCTCGTTGGATTCGAGGTGGTCGCGATAAGTAATGGTGTACTCGCGCGCGAGGGAGCCGCGGCCGCGCACGTCGCTGAAATTTTCGAGGTTGACGTCGCGTCCCTTCACCGCGGTGACGCGGGCACGAAGCACCGGCACAAGCCGCGCCGGACTCGCGTCGCGGTCCTGGCGCTCGCGTAGAAGCGCCTCGACGCCCTCGGCCTGGTCGCGCTGGACGTCGATGATGAACATGTCGGCGCCGCCGCGATCCATGCCCACCGAGAACTCGGCAATGAGATTGCTCTGCAGCGCGCGGACTCCGAGCACGAAGAAGCTCCCGAGCCCGACGGCCAGCAGGATGACCCGCGTCTGGTTGCCGGGGCGGCGCAGGCTGATCACGGCATGGCGCAACGGGAACCACGGCGCCGACGCGAGCGGCAGGACGAGACGGATCAGCACGTAGGCGGCGGCATACAGGACCGCGGAGATGACGGCGAAGCCGATGCTGACCGCCGCGCCGGCCGTCCAGGAGCCCGCCTGCCACGCCGCCACGACGACGAGCGCGCCGCCGACCAGCATCGCGAGGCCGACCTGCAGCCAGTCAATCCGTCGCAACCGTTCGCGAATGCCGATTCGGATGGGGCCGGCGAAAGCGCTGAACGACCCATCCGCGCCGCGAATGAGCAACAACGGCTTGATCCGCCTGATATCGAGCAGCGGGACCAGAGCAAACAGCACCGACACCAGCAGGCCGACGGTCAGGCCCTGTAACACCGCCGACAGCGTGAGACCATAAGGGAGACCGTTAAACGACTCGGTCAACGATGACGGAATCGATCGAATGGCCGCCTCCGCCAGCGCCACCCCGATGAGGCTTCCGGCAGTCGCCAGTAACGCGACCTGAAAGACATAGGTCGCCAGCACTTGTCGAGTGGATGCGCCGACGCATTTCAGGATCGCGACGCTGCGGATCTTCTGCCGCACGAACACGCGCGTCACGCTCCACACGCCGATCCCGCCGAGCACGACGATGATGAAGCCGACGAGGCTGAGGAAGTTCTCCGCGCGTTGCAAGCTCTCGCCGATCTGATCCTCGGTCGATCGATACGACCGTGCGGAAACGAATCGATCTCTGAACCGCTCGCGCACCTCGCGTGTCAGCCGGTCGACGCCCTCGGCCCGGACTTTCAAGAGCAGCTGGTAGTTCGCCCGGCTGCCGTAGGCGAGCAGGCTCGTCTGCCGAAGATCCGCGAGATCGACCAGGACGCGAGAGCCCAGGCTGAATCCGCCGACGCGACGTCCGGGTTCCTGATCGATGACCCCGCGAATGGTGAAGGGGCGGCCGCCAATCAGGATCGTGTCACCGACCTTGACGCCGAGCTGCGCGAGCAACTCGGGGCGGACGAGTGTGCCATTGCCCTGCAACAGCGCGTGCGAATAACGCTGACCGTTCTGCAGCACGAAGGTGCCATAGAAGGGGTACGCGGCCTCGACGCCTCGCAACTCCACCATCCGCGCCACCGCGTTGCCGTTTTCGGCGCGCACCATCGTCGCGGTCTCGATCGATTCGCTGCGGTCCTGCACTGGTGCGCTGCCGAGCAGTTGTTCGAGGTCGGCACGCACATCAGGCGTCCACGGGCGGCTGCTCTGCACGAGCACGTCGGACGCGATGGTCGCGCGGGCTTCGCTCATCAGGCCGGTGCGCAGGCTTTGAATAATCGAGCGCAGCGTCACAATCGCGGCGACGCCAATCGCCACGCAGACGAAAAAGAAAAGGAGCCGCCGCCAGGACGCGCGCAGTTCCCGAGCGACCATCTTCAGGACGAAGCTCATTGCCGGGATCCGGGATCCGGGATCCGTCCCTCGACAAGCTCGGGACGCCCTGAGCCTGTCGAAGGGCGGGATCCGACGGCCGCCCGCACTTCCCGGAGCTCCGTGCGCGTTGTTTGCGACACGACCCGGCCATCGCGAAGCGCGACGGACATGTGCGCGACGCTCGCGAGCTCCGGATCGTGGGTCACCAGCACCAGCGTCGTGCCGCGCGACCGATTGACGCCGAGCAGCAGATCGATGATCTGTCGTCCGGTCGCGCTATCGAGATTTCCGGTCGGTTCATCGGCCAGCAGAAGCGGAGGATCGTTCGACAGCGCACGTGCGATGGCGACGCGTTGCTGCTCCCCGCCCGAGAGTTGAGAGGGATAATGATGGCCGCGCTCGGAAAGGCCCACTTCATCCAGCAGCGCCGTCGCCCGGGCACGCGCCCCGGGCAGGCCGGCAATCTCCATCGGCACCAGGATATTCTCGAGCGCGGTGAGCGACGGAAGCAGGTGGAAGAACTGGAATACGAACCCGATCCGCCGCCCGCGCAGCCGCGCGAGCGCATCCTCGTCCAGCGAGGTGATGTCCACACCATCCACGACAATCCGTCCGCTGGTCGGCGCGTCGAGGCCGGCGATGAGCCCGAGCAGCGTCGACTTGCCGCTGCCGGAGGCGCCAGTAATCGCGACCACCTCTCCCGCCGGAACGATGAGGTCGATCGGATGAAGGATGGTGAGCGTGCCCGATCCGCTGGGAACGGATTTCGATACGCCGTGCAGGTCAATCATGAGGCGGAAATCTGGTCGAGCAGTGGCTTCAGCACGTTCCAGACCGTGTCCGCCACGATCGCCGCTCCCGCTGGATTGGGATGGATGCCGTCCGCCTGGTTGAGGGATGCCTGCCCCGCGACTTTGTCGAGAAGGAACGGGATAAAGAGCACCTTGTACTTGAGCGCGAGCTCACGATAGGCGCCTCGGAACGACGCGGCATATTCGGCGCCGTAGTTCGGCGGCGCTTCCATCCCGGTCAGAACGACAACGATGTTTTTGGCACGCGCCGTTTCGATGATCTTCCCGAGGTTTTCTTTCATCTCTGAAACTGACAGGCCGCGAAGGCCGTCGTTCGCGCCGAGTTCGACAATCAGAATCCGCACATCTTCCTGGAGAGCCCAATCCAGTCGTCGCAATCCGCCCGCGGACGTATCTCCCGACACACCAGCGTTGACCACTTCGTAATGGAATCCGTCCTGGTCGATTTTTTCCTGGAGGAGATGCGGATACGACTGCGTCTCGAGAAGCCCCAGGCCGGCGGTCAGGCTGTCGCCCAACACCACGATCTTCGGCCGCTCATCATCGGTTCTTGACGTTGGAGCGTCGGCTGCGGTTCCAGCCTGCGGCGCCGCGGCTTGCTCCTTCTCGCGGGCGCACGCGGCAGACGCGGCGCAGAACGCCGCCAGCAGCCACACGGCCAGCGCGCCCTTCGCGCAGGACAAACGCCGCAGAAAAAGCATGTACTTCCATTATAGGTTCTGATCGGGGCTCGGTCTCAGGGCTCAAGGCTCAAGGCTCAAGGCTCAAGGCTCAAGGACTCTGACCTTGATCGTTCGAAAAGCGGTCAGTCCCGTTACAATCAAGCACATGGCTCGCGGCTTTGAGTCGAAATCGGTTGAAGCCCAACTGTAAGAGGCGGCCCGCGGCAAGGCCAAGGCACGCCCGGCAATGACACCCGATCAGCAGGCCATCGACCAGCGCCGACGGACGCTGGAATTGACCCGCGCGCGAGCGCGCGACGACCTCAGCCGCGCAACTGCGCCTGCCCACAGGCGCATGCTCGAACAAGCCATCGCCGCGTTGGACAACCAAATCGACGATCTGGACGCCTGAACCAGACAAACCCCAACAAACTCCGCGGTATGCATCTTGCTCCCGCTCATCCGGGAGGGCTATGCGCGCAGCTACGAATATCGTCCGCGTCGCCGCGATTGGCGATCTGCATCACAGCCGGAACGCGCCGGCAGGTTCGCTGCAGCCGCTCCTCGGCCAGATCAACCAGTGCGCCGACATCCTCGTACTCTGCGGCGATCTGACCGACTACGGTATGCCGGACGAAGCCCGCGCGCTTGCCCGCGAAATGGCCGTCGTCAAGATTCCGACGGTGGGCGTGCTCGGAAATCATGACTTCGAATCATCGCAGCAGGCTGAATTGAAACCCATCCTCGCCGATGCCGGCATCACGTTGCTCGACGGCGATAGCACCGAGATCCTCGGAATCGGCTTCGCAGGGGTGAAAGGGTTCGCCGGCGGCTTCGGACGCCGCGCGCTGGGGCCATGGGGCGAAGACATCATCAAGAGCTTCGTGCGTGAAGCGGTGGACGAAGCGCTGAAGCTCGAATCGGCACTTGCCAGGCTGCGCAACGACCAGCGGATCGCGATCCTGCACTACGCGCCCGTCCAGGACACGGTCGAGGGAGAGCCACTCGAGATCTTTCCGTTCCTCGGATGCAGCCGTCTTGAAGAACCGCTGGGGCGCTACCCGGTGACCGCTGTCTTTCACGGCCACGCGCATCACGGACGCCCTGAAGGACGCACGACCAAGGGCGTGCCGGTGTTCAACGTCTCGATGTCTCTCATGCGCGAAGTGTTTCCCGAACGGCCTTTCCGAGTACTTGATGTCGATATGCCCACGTCTGCTGACGATCGTCGAACCGGGATCGATCGGCGTCTGGCGGAGATTACAAACCAACCTTAGAGATGCCCACATGCATTTCCCAATAACGCCATCACTCATGCTCGCGCTTGCACTTGCGCAAACGCCGGCGCCGATCTCGAAGGGCACAAACCGACAGTCTCAACCGCAACCATCGTCGAATGCCGCGGCGGACCTTGACAGCATCCTGCAGATTCAGGTGATGCTCGATCGCGCTGGTTTTTCCCCGGGGCCAATCGACGGCCGGATGGGAGCCAACACGAAAAAGGCACTGGAGCTGTTCCAGTCAAGCGGCCATCAGCCGGCGCCGCCAGCCGACGCCGTGACCCGGTACCGAATCACCGCCGAGGACGCCGCCGGGCCATTCATCGAGCGCTTGCCCGACGACATGATGGAGACGGCAAAGCTGCCGGCCCTCGGATACGCCTCTCTCCTCGAGGAGCTCGCCGAACGCTTCCATGCAACGCCAGCGCTGCTGCAGCAACTGAATCCGGGCGTGACGTTTGCCGGAGATCAGGAGATCCAGGTCCCGAATGTCGATCCGATGGTGGTTCCCGCATCGGCGTCCATCACAACGCCGCCGGCCGTTCCGCGAGCCACCACCGGGAAAACCTCCGGTGCGGCCAATACGGCGCAGCCAACCGGCACGTCTGGCGTGGACACCGAGGTCACGCAGAAGGCGGAGGTCACGGTGACCGTCGCCAGAAGCACGTCAGCGTTGACCGTGACCGACGCCAGTGGAGCCGTGGTTCTGTATGCGCCAGTGACAACCGGAAGCGAACACGATCCGCTGCCGATCGGCGATTGGAAGGTGACCGGCATTCAGTTCAACCCGAAATTCCACTACAACCCGGATCTGTTCTGGGACGCCGATTCGGCGCACACGAAGGCAACCATTCAGGCCGGACCCAACAACCCCGTCGGCGTCGTCTGGATCAACCTTTCGAAGGAGCATTACGGGCTGCACGGAACGCCCGAGCCATCAACAATCGGTCGGACTCAGTCTCACGGTTGCGTGCGGATGACGAATTGGGACGCGTTGAAGGTTGCGGCGTTGGTGAAACCAGGAACGCGCGTCGTGTTTGCCGAGTGACGGAGGGACCGTGTCGAATCGGGAATTGAAGCGAACGCTTCGGACGTTCGGGATTGGCGCGGCCTGCGGCTTCATCGTCGGAGCTGCGCTCGTGGCTGTTCTGATCACGAGATACGGTCAGGTGGCAGGTGTGTCAGCCGACGCCAGTATTCGATCCGGGTCGAACGATGATGGCCTGGCCGACATCGACGCTCCGGTAATCGAAGGGCGCCGACCAGCGTCGCCATCCCCCGTCGCAACGATCGGCAGCTCGACGCCGGTATTGAAGCCGGCGCCGCCAGACGATCTAGCGCGGCGCGATTTCGACATTCCTGTCGAGGGAGTCAAGGCCGAGCAGCTCGTGCGTTCGTTCGAGGATCGACGGAGCGGATCGCGCTCCCACGACGCGATCGACA
The DNA here is from genome assembly GCA_046732715.1 of Acidobacteriota bacterium. Classification (GTDB taxonomy): domain Bacteria; phylum Acidobacteriota; class Vicinamibacteria; order Vicinamibacterales; family 2-12-FULL-66-21; genus JALZOC01. Next base: position 79,218 of record JBKPNQ010000080.1, read on the forward strand.
TTCTCGCCCCGCGCAATACGCCAGTGAAGGCGGTGGAGGACGGGACAATCGCGCGGCTGTTTGAGAGCAAGGCAGGCGGGACCACGATCTATCAGTTCGACCCGACCGATCAATACTGCTACTACTACGCCCACCTCGAGCGGTATGCCTCTGGGCTCAAGGAGGGCGACAAAGTGCGGAAGGGGCAGGTTATCGGCTACGTTGGCACCTCTGGTAATGCTCCTAAAAACACCCCTCATCTGCACTTTGCCATCTTCAAGCTCACGGCCGCCAAACAGTGGTGGGAAGGCACGCCCATCGATCCCTACGATATTCTGCGGTAGCCCTTCAAACCTTTCAGGGCTCGCCTTCCGTCCAAGCTGGTGCAGGAAAGGAGCTTGGAAGCATTAGCGCTGCGATGCGCACCGGTCCTGAGCCCGGCCAAGATGACTGACGACGTGGCCCTGGCCGCCTCGGGGGACGTGTCTGCCTTCGAGCGTGTCTACCAGGCGCACCTGCCGCGCGTGCACAGTCTGGTACGAAGGATGACCGGCGGGCGGGATGCGGACGAGGTGACCCAGGACGTGTTCGTTCGTGTCTGGCAGAAGCTCGGCTCCTTCCGTGGCGATGCCGCCTTCTCCACCTGGCTCCATCGTCTCGCCGTCAATGTGGTCATCGAACGATTCCGCGCAGAGACGACCCGGCGGCGAAGGCTTCGCGAGGGGGACGACATTTTCAATTCGATTGCCGCCCCGGTGAGGTCGCGAGCCCTGTCGATGGACTTCGAGACGGCTTTGGCGACGTTGCCCGATGGCGCCCGCGAAGTGTTCGTGCTGCACGACGTCGAAGGCTACAAGCACCACGAGATCGCATCGCTGCTCGAGATTTCCGCCGGCACGTCGAAGGCCCAACTGCATCGCGCGCGGATGATGCTGCGCCGGCAGCTGGGACACGGGAGATCTGGCTATGACGACTGACGCGTTTATCGACCGGCTATCCGAATACCTGGACGACGAGCTGTCCGCCGAGGAACGGCGCGAGGTGTCGAACCATCTCGCTGTGTGCGAGAGCTGTCGCGGCACGCTTGAAGAACTTCGGCAGGTGGTTTCCAGGGCGGCGGCACTGACCGATTCCGCGCCGACGCGGGATCTCTGGAGTGGGGTCGTTGCACGCATTGCCCCTTCCCGGCAATGGCGCGCACGGGTATCGCCGTTCCGCCGAGCCATTTCTTCGCGGCTGTCTTTCACCCTTCCTCAGCTTGCGGCAGCGGGGCTGACATTGATGGTGCTCTCCGGTGGGCTGGTCTGGATGGCCCGTTCCGGTAATCCCGATGCCGACTTTCAGGCGGTCAGTGCCGAACCCGACACAGATCTGACGACGATTCCCGCAAACTTTGCGGACCGGCACTTCGACGAGGCGATCGCAGACCTGCAGCGTGCGCTCGATGCCGAACGGACGAAACTGGACCCGGAAACGGTGCGTGTGCTGGAGCAGAATCTGGCCGCAATCGACGTGGCGATCGAGCAGAGCCGCCGCGCGCTTCAGGCCGATCCGTCGAACGTCTACCTGAATACGCACCTCGCGTCCGAACGCCAACGCAAGCTGGTGCTGCTCCGTCGAGTAACGGCGCTCGCAATGACAGGAAGCTAAAGTTAAAAGTTAAAAGTTAGAAATTGAAAGTCAGCAAGAAAGACGGAGAGAGAACCCGAGATTAAGTGGACAATCCTAGCGATAAGGCGGCGCAAGCGGATGAGCAAGCGCTGGCAGGCGCGGGGGTGGGGCCCCAGCGCAAAGTAAGAAATGACGACAGATGCATCTCACAACGATTGCTGCTCTCGCGTGTGCGCTGACCGCGCAAGCACAGACGCCGGCGGAGCCTCGTCAACCGCGCGCGGCGCAGACCGATCAAACGGTATCGGTCTCGCGCGGTGCGCGGCTGGCGATCGACAACTACGCGGGCGAGGTCGTCATTCGAGTGTGGGACAAAGACGCGGTGCGCGTGCAAGCGCGGCACAATGCCCGCACGAAGGTCGATATTCACGCTGACGCCAACATGGTCACCGTAGGAGCCGCCACGCCGGTGAAGGCCAACGGATCGATCGATTACGACATCGCGGTACCGGCCTGGATGCCACTGAAGATCGAAGGCCACTACGATTTCGTTACCGTCGAAGGCGTGCAGTCGGACATTTCCGTGACGACAGTGCGCGGCGACATCGTCTTGAAGAACATCGGGTCTGTGATCGCGAAGACGATAGAGGGAGCAATCGAGATCGACGGAGCCCGGGGAAAAACCGCGCTCAGTTCAGTCAACGAAGATATCAAGATTGCCGGCGTAAGCGGCGATCTCAGCGCCGACACCACCAACGGATCGATCACTCTCACGCGTATCGAATCAACGAACGTCGAGATCGCCACCGTGAATGGCGATATCACGTACGACGGGCAACTCCCGGCGAAGGCGCATTTCTCATTTTCAACCCATGGCGGCGACATCACTCTGACTGTGCCGGACGGCGCCAATGCGACCTTCAACGTGCGCACCTACAGCGGGGAGTTTGCCACGTCTGTGCCGGTCAAGGGACCTGACGCATCATCCGTGCGTCGTGGCAAGCGCGTGACCTACACGCTGGGGAATGGCAGCGCCGAAGTCGAGTTGGAGTCGTTTGGTGGTGATATCAGGTTGCGACGCCCGGGACCGAGTCGAAGCAGCCGAAAATAACCCCGCTACTTTGCGCCCACACGCACGCCCACCTGCGGCGGCTCCCAGCCCGCATCCATGAGCGCTCGTTCGAGGCGTGTCGAACGGCGATTCAGCGCGCCCTGGTCGACGTACTGTTCGATTGCCTGCCGGCCATCTGGAAAGGTGATGACGAGTTCGTAGGCGGGACCGTCGCTGTGTCGTCTGATTTCATACTGCAGCCGCGCATCGTGGCGCTCGAAAAACCAGATCATGCAGCCGGGTTATCGGCACGGATGAGGTGGACTTTAGACAATGGTCAGTGGGTGAATGGGTGAATTTGGTGGATTAGCATCGCGCGGCGACCGCCGCGCTTTCACAGCACGCACGGTAGCGCGTGCGAAGCCCAATTCACCAATTCGCCAATTCATTTGCGGGACGGCGGTGTGCGAAACCGGACACCTCGCGATGGGTTGCTGAATCGTGCCTACCTACCGTTTCGGCAAAATTCCACGATGTCGGCCGCAATCACGCGTGGCACGTGCTTTGGACAGTCGCGTCCATCATGACCACGGCGTGCGCCGCTCCATCGCGCATTCTCATTGCGGACGATCAGCACGATCTGCTCGATGCGCTGCGTCTGCTTCTCAAAGGCGCTGGCATTGGCATGGACGCGGTGACATCGCCCGACGCCGTCCTCGATGCGGTGGCGAGCGGGACCTACGATCTGTTGCTCATGGATCTGAACTACACGGGCGACACCACGTCGGGTCGCGAAGGAATCGATCTGCTCGCGCGGGTGCAACAGCACGACAGCCTGCTGCCAATCGTGGTGATGACCGGCTGGGGCTCGGTCGATCTCGCCGTCGAAACCATGCGACACGGCGTGTGCGACTTCGTGCAGAAGCCGTGGGACAACCAGCAACTGCTCAACACGCTGCGAACAGAAATCGACAAGGGCCGCGCGCGGCGTCAGGCCCTGGCATTGGAAGCTCGAGAGCTCGGTGAGGCGCGCCGCATCCAGCGAAAGCTGCTCCCCGCCACGCTGCCGCAGATCGACGGCGGCGAGCTGGCCGCATCGTGGCAGCCGGCCGCCGGCGTTGGCGGCGATTGTTTCGATGCGATTGCGTTCGGCACCTCGCGCCTCGGGCTCTCGATTGCCGACGTCGTCGGCAAAGGCATCCCGGCGGCATTGCTGATGTCGAACCTGCAGGCCGCCGTGCGCGCGTTCGCAACCGAGGCCACCTCGCCCGGCGACCTGTGTCACCTCGTCAATCGGATCCTGTGCGGCAACATCGCCGAGGGGCGATTCATCAGCTTCTTCTATTGCACGGTCGACACCGATCTGGGTGTCCTCACATACGCGAACGCCGGTCATTATCCGGCAATCCTCGTGCGCGCCAATGGTTCGGTCGATCGACTCTCAGCCGGTGGTCCGGTGCTGGGTGTCTTTGCTGACGCGTCATACGATCAACGCCAGGTCTCAATCGCCAGCGGCGATCGTTTGATCCTGTTCACCGACGGCATCACCGAGGTCAGGCCTGCAGGGACAGACCCCGACGATCCGCGGCACGTGGAGTTCGGCGACGACGCGCTCGTCGCGCTCGCAACAGAGCATCGATCGTGCAGCGCCCCGGCCCTCCAGTCGAGATTGACGGCGGCGGTGTCCGCATTTGCCGGGGGCACGTTTCAGGACGATGCCACGCTGATCGTGCTCGCCATCGACTGATTGATTCAGGGACGAATAGCGGTTTTAGAGGGACGGAAAACTCTCTAATGGTGACGAATTCCGTCAAGTGAATCCAAGCTTGACGTGGACCTCATCGGGCCACATAGTCTTTCCAATGCAGAGAGCTTGGACGCCGCCGGTGCGGTACGTGTTCGCCGCGGCGACCCTGCTTGGCGTTTTCTCGACTCTGCAAGCGTATCGGCTCAGCACGCTGGAAATGAGCGGGCGACTGCCCCCCGAGGTTTGGCGCATGCTGGTGCGGAACCTCGCGTACTGGTACGTCCCGGCGGCCCTCACCTCGGTCATCTTCCGCATCGCCCACCGCTTTCCGCTCGACGCCCCGCGCTGGCCGCGCTCGCTTGGGGTCCATGCCGGGGCGGCGATCGCATTCTCGGTCATCCACGCGGCGGCGATGATCGGCGCATGGATCGCAACCGAGACTCAACGAATGCTGGCGATGCCGGCGACATCGTGGCTGTCCTGGAGCCAGAGCATATACCTCCGGAATCTCGACTGGGCACTGATGACGTATTCGGCGATCGTCGGCATCAGCTATGCGCTCGCCTACAACCGTGAATCGCGGGCACGCGCGCTGCGCGCCGCGCAGCTCGAGACGCGCCTCGCTGAAGCGCGGCTGAAGACACTCGAAGCAGAACTGCACCCGCACTTCCTGTTCAACACCCTCCACGCCATCTCCACCCTGGTTCACACTCAGCCGGATTCCGCGGACCGAATGATTAGCCGATTGAGCGATCTCCTGCGGCTGACGTTCTCGCGTTCGGGCGCCGCGTGTATTCCGCTTCAGGAAGAGCTCGAGTTCCTGCAGAAGTATCTCGAGATCGAGCAGACGCGATTTCAGGATCGGCTGAGCGTCAACTATGACGTCGATCCGGACACACTCGACGCCGAGGTTCCGCGCCTGATCCTCCAGCCGATTGTCGAGAACGCGATCAAGCATGGCGTGGCGCCGCGCATGGCTCCCGGTAAGATCTCGATCTCGTCCCGTCGTGACGCCGCGCAGCTGTCCTTGTCGGTCCGCGACAATGGCGTCGGCCTGACGGGCGGATCGCGAGCGCAACTCCACGGCGGCGTTGGCCTCTCGAATACACGCGATCGGCTGGAGTGCCTCTACGGGTCCGAGCAGTCGCTGAACTTTGTCGACTCCACGCCGGGGCTGGCGGTGGAAATGCGACTGCCGTTTCGCCGCGTTTCCTCCGCCGACGAGTCCAAGATCCGAGTGGCATGACCGAGATCCCGCAGGCACGAACCCGCGTTCTGATCGCGGATGACGAGCCGCTTGGCCGCGCGCGTATTCGCATGCTGCTGGCCGATGAGGCCTGGGTCGAGATTGTCGGGGAAACGGCCGACGGGCCTTCGACCATTGCCGCAATCGAGAAGTTCCACCCCGAACTGGTATTCCTCGACATCCAGATGCCGGGTGGGTCGGGCTTCGACGTCATCGGAACCGTCGGGGCCGCGCGCATGCCGTTCGTGATTTTCGTGACCGCGTTCGATCGCTACGCGCTCCGCGCCTTTGACGTCCACGCCCTCGATTACCTGCTCAAGCCGTTCGATCGCGACCGCTTTCGCGACGCGCTCGCGCGCGCCCGCGAACGCATCGAACATCGGTCGGACACGGATCTCGAGCGCAAACTGCTGGCGCTCGTCAATGACTTGAAGCCAGGACCGCAGCCGCTCGAACGGTTCGTCATCAAGTCCGGCGGCCGCGTGTTCTTTCTGAGAGCCCGCGACATCGAGTGGATTGAAGCGGCTGGAAACTACGTGAAGCTTCACGTCGGGCCCGAAACACACGTCTTCCGCGAAACGATGAATTCAATCGAGTCAAAACTCGATCCGGCGGTCTTCTTCAGGATTCATCGATCGCACATCGTCAATATCGAACGGGTGCGCGAGCTGCAGCCGTGGTTCAACGGAGAGTACGTGGTCTTCCTGACGAGCGGCGCTCGCCTCACGTTGAGCCGTGGATATCGCGAGAAGTTGCAGGATCGCATCGGCAGATCCCTGTAGCGACCGACGACTCCCCTCGTCAATTCAAACGACATTCGCGCCGACGCTGCGGGCCCACGGCGACGTCGAAGATCCGAAGATCCGAAGGAAGAAGCGAAGCTGGCGAGGCGATCGGACTCGGCTCCAGCCCGGCTGGCGCCCAGTGCGCCAGCCGGACAACTGACAGCTGCGTCCGCCGCAGCCGGCCTGCGGCCAATTCGGATCTTCGATTCTTCGGATCTTCGACGCCGCCGTCGGCGCGTTCAGGGTCGCCCGCCGGCTGTCGCTCGAGCACAGTTCATCTCGTCCATCCCATCGACAGCGCGTTGCGTCCGTCGCGAAGCCCGTGGGCGACGTCGACTCGCAGCACACCCGATCCGGGGATCGCGAGTCGGAACCCGGCCCCGACGTCGTACTGCCATCGCTCGATTGACGAGTCGAGGCCGCGGAACGCGCGCGCCGCATCCATGAACAATGCCGGGCCGAGACGAACCGGCTTGCGCGCCGGCTGCATCCAGCGGCGCCATTCGAGACCGCCGTTAATCACGTGACGGCCGAACACTCCATCTTCGATCACGCCATCATCAATCAGAGGATGCGCGCGCAGCAGCCCGCCACGCCCCTGACCGGTTCCAGCACCCGGCCACAACGCGAGCGGCGCGTCCGATGCCGCGAGGCTAGCCACCGCACGGGCGATGACTACGCTACCCTCGTTTCGTACGCTCGATCGCCAGTCCGAGCCAACCGCCAGCGTCCAGCTGTCAACCTGGCCGGCCCAGAGACCGGCGCGCACTTCGGTAAACGCGCGCTCGCTGAGAAAGCGATACCCTACCGATCCCGACGCGGCAGCCGCACGAAGGCTGGAGGTACCGTCGGCGCCGCCAAAGCGATCCAACGCCATGCTGCCTTCCCAGCGGATTCCCGCGAGGGTCCAGTTGCTGATGTGAAACGATGCGCGCCGTTGCGACTCGGCGAAGACTCCACGTGTATCCGCGTACGCCTGTCGCTCGTCGAACACGCTGACACCCCAGATGCCCCCGAGAGGCGACGGCGCCTCAAATCCAAACGCGAGCTTGGGTCGACGTTCCCACCAACGCCACGATGCCGTCCACGCCTCCCCGCCCCCGGACGGGCTTGCGATCGTGACCGCCGCTTCGCGATCCGTCAGCGCATGCAGAGCGAGCGTGCCAAACGCGATGGCTGAGTGCGGGAAGAGCGAACGTTCAATCACCGCGGCATCCACCTGTGCACGACCGGTCTCGCCCGGCCTGAAACCAATTCGTGTCGTCTGAGCGAACGGCATTTCGGCGATCCGGCGTTGCGCCGCCGTAAGGTTTCGCCGCGTCAACACCGTCTGACGCTCGAGTCCAATCGCCCGCGCGGCGACCGCAAACCGTGTGCGTTCAAGTCCGGTAATATTGAGCAGATCGATCGTCGGCTCTCCAACCCGATTCCACGCGTCGAGCGCTCCGTTGCGGTCGTCCGTCAGGTAGAGGGCGGTTGCGAGAATGCGGGCGGCCTGCGCGTCAGCCGAGTCCCTGGCGAGCGCTCTGCGAGCGTCGGCGGCGGCAGCAGCCCAGTCCGCGGCAAGCGCGTGCAGCCCCGCCATCTCGCGCCACGGGCCAGACGAGTTCGGACAACTCGACGCCGCCAGTTCGAACAGGCGGCGTGCGCCGCCAGTGTCGCCAGCGCCTGCGAGACGGACACCTTCGTCAACAAGATCTGAACACGGCGCGTCGTGATGTTCGAAGCGGTCGACGTGTTCCGCAGCGGGCGCATCCGTGCGATCGGCTGGCGCGCGAGCCGCGTTCGACACAAACGGGCTTGCCGTCAGCGCCCAATAGTCCGATGCCTGCCACGATTCTTCGAATGCCTTCTCGTCGAGGAGACGAAACGGTGCGCGGGCGGGATCGTGCGCGATGACGTGTCCCTCGACCCAACCCACGATAACCACGTAGTGAAAACGGCCCGGTCGATCCTGGATCAGCGCCACGACCGGACGTCGAGCGGCGAGGTTTGCCTTGACCGCGTTCGCAGCGCCGCGGAACGACATCGCGTCCCATCCACGCGATCGCAGGGCCTTCAGCAGATCGACGCCATGAATGCCGTCGACCTGAGGGTCCACAAGTTCGGTGAAGGTTTCAGCATAGACGTTCGTCGCGCCCCAGTACCGCATCAGCATCGCAATGGCGGCGCCGCCACAAAGCGATTCGGTCTGCGGCAGATACGGAACATCCAGCAAGTGAACCTGGGAGTCCGGTGATTGTGCAGAGGCGCGACAAACTGGCGCCGCCGCCATCAAGACGACAGCAGCGATCACCACGTGGACGCGTAGAACGGGCGTCACTTCGCAATGACTAGAATGAGGATGAGCAGAAGGAGAACGATGATGATGGTGGTCGTCGAAACGGTCACGTTGCCGCCGCCGGCGAGGCTATCCTGGACGACGCGCGCTTGCTCGGCAGCCTGGGCCAGATCTTTTCCTTCCAGCAAGGAGATGCCCGCTCGAGCCTGATCGATGGAGAGTCCCGCCTTTCCCGCTAGTTCCCGTACATCCTGGCGCTGCAACAGCGAGAGGATCGCGTCACGATCGGCCTGTTCCCGGCTGACGCGCTGCTGAACTGCCTGATCGAGCGCCGACTTGCTGATGACATGATCTTGCGCGCCGGCGGCCGGCGCGATCATCAAGATCGTCAGACACCCTACGACAAACCGCCGAACAATTCTCATCTGAGCCTCCGTCAAGAATGATTCCCCGCATCCGAAGGACGCGCTGGACCACGCTTCATCTAGTTTTTCGAAACCTCGACAGCAGGCCTTTAGGGTCGCCCCAAGGAGTCGAACCAGGTGACGCGCGCCCCGCCTTCGCACCGCCAGATCGACTGGCGCCCCGCGAGCACCCGCCTACGCCAAGGCTCCGGCGAGGTCTCGCCGAAGCGCTTCGCGGGGAGGCGGAAGCGTGTCAGGGAGTCCGAGGGGCCAAGCCCCTCGGAGTAATTACGGGCAAGGCTGCGCAGAAGAAGACGCGAGCGAGCGCAGCGAAGCGAGCCACGCGAGCGGAGCGGGCTTGGGGGCCCCCGCGAGGAGTCCGAGGGGCCAAGCCCCTCGGAGTAATTACGGGCAAGGCTGCGCAGAAGAAGATGCGAGCGAGCGCAGCGAAGCGAGCCACGCGAACGGAGCGAGCCGGCGAAGCGGCTCGCGAGAGAGCGTGTAAGGGAGTCCGAGGGGCGAAGCCCCTCGGAGTAATTACGGATGAGATGGCGGCGCGCTTGGTGCCAGCTGTTCGAATTCATCAACGTGCGCCGCCCGCGCCTGGGCGTCGCGCCAGTCGACCAGCCCGTCCTTCACGAGACGGGCGAGCGATTCTTCGAAGGTAAACGACCCGTTCCGTCGCGTGATCGTGATCTCTTGATGCAGGTGCTGCAACGCGTTCCGCCGGATGTGCTGTCGGGCGCCGTAGCTCACCATCAGCAGCTCCGCCGCCGGGACGATGCCCCCGCCGATCCGTGGCAGCAGCGTCTGCGTCATGACCGCCGCGACCGCCATCGCCAGCTCCTGTCGAATCGTGTTTTGACGTTCAGACGGAAACGAATCAGCAATGCGGGACACCGTCGACCCGACGTCCGTCGTGTGCAGCGTAGACAGCACCAAATGGCCGGTCTCCGCCGCCGCCAACGCGATTCGCATCGTTTCAGGATCCCGCATTTCGCCGACGACGATGACGTCGGGAGCCTGGCGCACCGCTGCCCTCAGCGCCGTCGGAAAGTCAGGCGCATCGATGCCGATTTCCACTTGCTCGATGACCGAGCCGTGATGCTGGTGCTCGTACTCGATCGGATCCTCAATGGTGACAATGTGTCGCGCCTCGCGACGATTGATGACATCCACCAGCGCCGCAAGCGTGGTGGTCTTGCCAGAACCGGTCGGCCCGCCGATGAGCACGAGTCCCCGCGGCAGCTGCGCAAGCAGCTCGACCGACGGCGGGAGACCGAGCGTGTTGAGGCGCGGTACACGCTGCGGCAGCAATCGCACCGCGGCCGCGGCCCGCCCGCGCTCGCGATGAAGATTGATCCGGAACCGTCCGACTCCGCCAATCCGGAATGATGCGTCGACGATGTGGGCGTCGCGGTAGATCCGTTGCGCATGCGGAGGCAGGGCTGGCAGAACCGCATCCTCGATATCGACGCCGTCCAGCGGCCCCTCAGCCAAGGGTTGCACCCGGCCATCGACACGGATCGACGGCGGCGCCCCCGCCACGAGCAGCAGATCGCTGCCATTGCGCGACGAGAGAAGCCGCAGCCACCGCTCAATTCGCGCGAGATCTCCGCCACCCTGCGCCGCCGCACCCGTCGCGTTCAGCTCGAGAATCAGCCGGTCGATGTCGTCGTCGTTCACGACGACATTGTATGGGAATCGGTGAATCGGTGAATCGGTGAATTGGCGAATTCGTGAATTGGCGAGTTGGTGAATTGGCGAGTTGGTGAATTGGCGAGTTTGGCTTCGCACGCGCTACCGCGCGTGCTATGAAAGCGCAGTGGGAGCCGCGCGATGCTAATTCACCAATTCACCGATTCCCACTCACTCGTCCCTGAGCACAACCATCGGATCGACCCGCGTGGCACGGCTGGCGGGAATGTAACAGGCGGCCAGAGCGACCAGCGCGATGAAGAGCGACACGACGACCATCGTCGACGGATCCGAAGGCTTGACGTTGAAGAGTTGTGTCTGCAGCAGCCGGGTGAGCCCCAGCGCGGCGACAAGCCCACCCACCAGGCCGGCAATCGTCAGGCGCATTCCCTGGCCGAGGACCATTCCGAGGACAGTCGTCCGACTCGCACCAAGCGCCATATGGATGCCGATTTCCCGACGACGCTCGGTGACCGAGTAGGACAGGATGCCATAGGTGCCGATGGCCGCGAGCAGCAGCGCCAGCCCGGCGAACACCCCGAGCAACTGCGCAAGAAAACGCGGCCGCGACAACGACTCAGTAAACACGTCGTCCATGGAGCGCAGGCGGACGATGGGCAGCGCGGGATCCATGCCCTGAACGATCCGTCTGATTTGCGGCGCCAACGCATCGGGCGGCAGCGTCGTCCGAATGACGATGTTCATGTTGCGCGGAGCCGACTGGAGGGCCGTCGGCCACTGTGCATTGAGGAAGTAGAGCTCGGTCCCGGTCTTCGCGTTCACGCCTCCCTGCTTCACGTCGCGCACGACGCCGACAATCGTGAACCACGGCGTCTGATCTCTAAATCCAGGCTTCAGTCGCTTGCCGATGGGACTCTGATCCTTGTAGAAGGTCTTGGCCAGTGTTTCGTTGACGAGCACGACCGGTCCGCCCGTCGTATCCGACAGTGCAAAGTCGCGCCCGTCGAGCACCGGTATTCCCATCGTTTTCAAGTAATCGAGCGTGACGGTCTGATAGTAGTCGACGTTTTCGAAGGGGCCCTCTTTTGGCGCGGTGTAACCCTCGAAGTCGGTATCGTTTGCGTTGACCAGCCGCACCGGCGGAAGCCCCGACATCCCCGCGACGCTCTGGATGCCGCTTTGCGAGCCCAGTTCGCTCGTGAGACGCGTGATGAAATCAACGCTGCTCTCCGGAGTCCGGTACGTCGATCCCGGAAGGACGATGCCAAACGTCACGAGATGGCTTCGATTGAATCCCGCATCGACTGAAATGAGGTTCCAGAAACTCCGAAGGAGAAGGCCGGCGCCAATCACGAGCACGACCGCAAGCGCCACCTCCGCCATCACCAGGCCGCTGCGAACCCGCGCCCGCACGGTACCCGAAGTCGTTCGCTGACCCGATTCCTTGAGCGCCAGCGTCACCACCTGCTCTCTGAGATGCAGCAGCGGCGCCATTCCGAAGAGCAACCCGGTGAGCACCGACAACAGGAGGGTGAACGTGAGGACAGTCGGATCGAGCGCGATCTCATGCGCTCGTGGGATGCTGTCGGGATTGGCGGCGAGCACGGCGCGCAAACCACCAAACCCAATCGCCGCACCGAGCGCGCCACCGAGCAGGGCGAGCACGACACCCTCCGTCAGAAACTGACGAAGCAGCCGCGCTCTGCTGGCGCCGAGCGCGGTGCGGATTGCGAACTCGCGCTGACGCGATTCCGCACGCGCGAGGAGGAGATTCGCAAGGTTGGCGCACGCAATCAGCAGCACGAATGCAACGGCTCCCTGTAGCACCCACAACGCGGTCTTGATGCCGCCGACAAGATCGTCCTGCAGCATGTCCAGCCGCAGCGGGTGATTCGGCCGATTGGGCACGTGGGTTCCTGGATTCAGCGTTCCCCACTTCTGCATCATCGTCTCGACGTCAGCGTTCGCCTGCGACAGGCTGACGCCGTCCTTCAATCTCCCGACCAGGTAGAGGAAGTGGCCGCCTCGGTTTCCAGGGTTGGCGGGATCGAGCGTCAACGGGAGCCATACCTGGATCTTCTGGTCGTGGACGTCATAGCCCGGAGGCATGACCGCGACGATTCGTGTCGGCACACCGTCGATGGGGATGACGCGTCCGAGGACCGACTCGTCGCCGCCAAACGCACTTCGCCAAATCTCGGCGGAGAGCGCGCCGACGTCTTCCGCGCCGGGCAGCGTATCGGCGCGAGTAAACTGCCGGCCGCGCAACGGGGCGACGCCAAGCACCGGCATCAGCTCAGATGTGATGACGGCCGACGTCACCCGCCTCGGCTGATCCGCGGTCCCCAGGTTGACGGCGCCAGCGCGGAAGGCGCCGACGTCCTGGAACGACTGGTTCCGCTCGCGGAATTCGATGAACTCGGGAGCCGAGACCCAAAATTGGTCGAATCCAAGCCCCGGAAACTGGCTCGTGATGTAGACCAGGCGGGGCGCGTTCGGATACGGCAGGGGCTTCAATACCACGCCGTTGACGACGCTGAAGATGGCCGTGTTGGCGCCGATACCGAGCGCGAGCGTCAAGACGGTTACGAGCGCATAGCCTGGATTCTTCCGCAGGTGACGGAGCGCGGAGATGAGGTCCTGTCT